>JAQGHX010000165.1 GCA_028288745.1 Roseomonas sp.
CAGTCCCCAAGTGGCCTGCCGCCCGGGCCCTGACAGCCGCGAATTCAGCAGCCAATGCGGGCACCTCAGGGCCTTAGAAGCCGTTCCAAGGATGTTGTCACCAGGCAGGTGCTCAACGTCCTAAGCACGGCAGTCGGTTGAATGAGAAAATCAGAACTGGAAAACTCAGTTGATTCAGAGGCTTGGTAGGAAGAGTGCCAGGGACATGTTGTGGCACAGGGACATGTTCACTGGCATCTCACACAAAACGTCACACGTCCAGGTTGGCGACCTTCAGGGCGTTGCCGACAATGAATTCGCGGCGCGGCTCCACCACGTCGCCCATCAGGGTCGAGAAGACCTCCTCGGCATCGGCCACGTCGTCCACGCGCACGCGCAGCAGGGTGCGCACCGCCGGGTCCAGCGTGGTCTTCCAGAGCTGGTCCGGGTTCATCTCGCCCAGCCCCTTGAAGCGCTGGATGGCCAGCCCCTTGCGGCCCTGGGCCAGGATGCGCTCGAACCCGGCCAATGGGCCGCTGACCTCGATATTGGTGTTCTCCAGCGCCAGGGTGGCCGACTGGCTCCAGGCGCTGGAAAGCGTATCGTGCCGTTCCGCCAGCCAGCGGGCCTCGGGGCTGCGCAGCGCCGCGCCGTCCAGCGTGTGGCGTTCGGCCACGCCACGCACCGTGCGCGCCATCACCAGCGTGGTGCCGGCGGAGGCGATCCAGGTCCGCTCGGTCGGCAGTGCCAGGGCGTTCAGGCGCAGCGCCAGGGTCTGGGCGGCGGCATCGGCCCGGCTGGTATCCAGCGTCAGCGCGCCGGCGATGGCGGCCTGCTCTACCAGCTCGGCCGGCACGGTGCTGGCGAGGCGACGGATCCGGCTGGCGGTCTGGCGGAGGTTCTCCACCACTTCCAGCAGTTCGTCGCCCTCAGTCACGCGGCCATCGGCGAAGGTCAGCCTGGCGTTGTGCAGGGCCTTCTCGAGCAGGAAGTCCTCCAGCGCCCGGTCGTCCTTAAGGTAGCGCTCGTCCTGGCCGCGCTTGGCGCGGTAGAGCGGCGGCTGGGCGATATACAGGTGCCCGCGCGCCAGCAACTCCGGCATCTGCCGGAAAAAGAAGGTCAGCAGCAGGGTGCGGATATGCGAGCCGTCCACGTCGGCATCGGTCATGATGACGATACGGTGGTAGCGCAGCTTGTCGGCCGAGAAGCCGCCGCGATCCACCGGCCCGGTACCGATGCCGGTGCCCAGCGCCGTGATCAGCGTGCCGATTTCGGCGGAGGACAGCATCTTGTCGAGGCGCGCGCGCTCCACGTTCAGGATCTTGCCCTTCAGCGGCAGGATGGCCTGGTAGCGCCGGTCGCGACCCTGCTTGGCGGAACCACCGGCCGAGTCACCCTCGACCAGGAAGATCTCGCACTTGGCAGGGTTCTTCTCCTGGCAATCGGCCAGCTTGCCGGGCAGGGTCGAGATATCGAGCGCGTTCTTGCGCCCCACCTTCTCGCGCGCCAACTGCGCCGCCTTGCGGGCGGCGGCGGCCAGCACGACCTGGTCCAGCACCAGCCGGGCTTCCTTCGGGTGCGTCTCGAACCAGTGGCTGATGGCATCGGCCACCGCCACATGCACCACCGGCTGCACCTCGGAGGACACCAGCTTGTCCTTGGTCTGGCTGGAGAATTTCGGGTCCGGCACCTTGACCGAGAGCACAGCCGTCAGCCCCTCGCGCATATCCTCGCCCGAGAGCTCGACCTTTTCCCTCTTCGCCAGATCCTCGGCGTATTTCGTCACGATGCGGGTCAATGCCTGGCGAAAGCCCGCCTGGTGCGTGCCGCCATCCCGCTGCGGGATGTTGTTGGTGAAGCACATCACCTGCTCATGCGGGGTGCTGTTCCACCACATGGCCAGCTCGACCTTGATGCCGATCTGGTCATCCTTGGCCACCAGCGAGATGGGCGGCTTGAAGATCGGTTCCTTGCTGCGGTCCAGCCATTCCACGAAGGCGACAAGGCCGCCATGGTACAGGAACTTCGTTTCCGGCGCGGTGCCGCCCGGCACCACGGTGCGGTCGTCGCGCAGGTTGATGGCGAGGCCCGAATTCAGGAAGGCCAGTTCCCGCAGGCGGCGCTCCAGGATGGCGTACTCGTATTCCACCTTCGTGAAGGTGCCCGTGCTGGGCTTGAAGGTGACCATGGTGCCGGTGGGCTCGTCGGAGGGGCCCACGACTTCCAGCGGCGTCACCGTATCGCCGTGCTCGAACCGGATGAAATGCTCCAGCCCGTTGCGCCAGATGCGCACGTCCATCCATTGCGACAGCGCGTTGACCACGGCCGCGCCCACGCCGTGCAGGCCGCCGGAGACCTTGTAGGAATTCTGGTTGAACTTACCGCCGGCATGCAGGCGCGTCAGCACGACCTCGGCCGCCGAGACGCCTTCCTCGACATGCATGTCGGTCGGGATGCCGCGGCCGTTGTCGCGCACGGTCACGCTGCCATCGGCGTTCAGCACGACGTCGCAACGGTCGGCGAAGCCCGCCTGGGCCTCGTCCACCGCATTGTCGATGATCTCGAAGGCCATGTGGTGCAGGCCGGAGCCGTCATCGGTATCGCCGATATACATGCCCGGACGTTTCCGGACCGCTTCCAGACCGCGCAACACGGTGATGGAGGCGCTGTCATAGACGTCCGCCTGTGGGGAGGACGGCGCGCTCACGGGCTCACTCATGCCGGCGGGAAACTCCTGAAGCTGGAAACGTTTGAAACCATCATTTTATAGCCGATTACGCCTCTGCGGGCACGGGGAAATCGGCATCGGGGGATAACCCGCCCGGATGCGCGAGAAAAGCCTCCGCCACGCCCCGCAGGGGGGCGAAGGGCGGCAGTTCGGTCCCGGTCAGGAAGCACTGGGCCGGCAGGGCTTTTAGCGCGGCGAACAGGGCTTCACGGCGCCCGGGGTCCAGATGCGCCGCCACCTCATCCAGCAGCAGCAGGGGGGCGAAGCCGCGGCGGGCGGCGACCAGTGCCGCCTGGGCCAGCACCACCGTCACCAGCAGCGCCTTCTGCTCCCCGGTGGAACATAGCTCGGCCGGGATGCCTTTGGGCAGCAGCACCATGCGCAGGTCGGTGCGGTGGGCGCCCTGGCGCGCCCCGCCGGCCGCGGCATCCCGCCCCCGGTCGGCCGCCAGGCCGTCCCGCAGCGCATCCTCCACCGCCAGCGCCGGCTCCTCGTCCAACGCGGCGGCGATCGGGCAGAGCAGGTCCAGCCGTGCCGCCGGGAAGGACCCCGCCACCCCGGCCGCCAGCACCCCGTTCAGCCGGGCGGCCAGGTCGCGCCGCGCCGCCACCGCCGCCACGGCGTGGCGGGCCATGGTATCCTCCAGCGCCGCCAGCCAGCCGGCGTCGCGGCGGCCCTCAGAGAGCAGGCGGTTGCGCTGGGTCATCGCCGCGTCATGCGCCGCCACATCCCGCGCATGGGTGGGTTCCAGCGACCAGACCAGGCGGTCCAGGAAGCGGCGGCGGCCCGAGGCGGCTTCCTGGAACAACCGGTCCATCTGCGGCGTCAGCCACAGGGCGGCGGCGTGGCGGGCGATCTCGGCCTGGCTGCGCACCGGCATGCCATCCAGCCGGAAGGTCCGGCGGTCCTGCCCGGCTTCCGCCGCGGTGCCGATCACGACCGGCCCCTCAATCCCCTCGAAATGCCCGGCGGCGACCCAGGGCAGGGATTCGTCTTCCTGCCGCCGCCCCAGTTCGGCGCCCCTGGCGCCCCGCAACCCACGGCCGGGGCCGAGCAGGCTGATGGCTTCCAGAAGGTTGGTCTTGCCCACCCCGTTGGCCCCCGCCACCACGACGATGCGGCCGGCGATGGGCTGGTCCAGCTCGGCGTAATTGCGGAAGTCCCGCAGCATCAGGCGGGTCAGGCGAAGCGCGGGGGGGGGCACCCCCGTGATGTAGCACCCGGCACGCGAAAAGGGGAGGGCTGTGGCCCTTCCCTTTCCATCCGGCCGCCGCGGCTTCAGCGCGACTTCTGGTAAAGCTTGGCCGCGATCTCGAACATTTCCTCCGGCGCGTAATCGGGGGTGAAGGCCGAGGCCACGCCCGTCAGATCATGGATCTTGCCGCCCTCCGGCATGCCGTCGATGACTTCCAGCGTACCCGGAGGGTCACCCGGCAAGGCCATTTCGCCATTGCCCCAGATGCCCGCCATCTCCTTGTAGTCGTTCGGGCTGAAGCGATACAGGCGGCGGTGGGAGCCTTCCTGCAGGTACTTCTGGCACTCGGGGATGCGGTCGAGGTTGATGTTCGGCACCGGCAGGAATTTCTCCAGCTCCACCCCGGTGATCTGCTTCAGCGCCAGCGCATAGGCATGCGCGTGCACCGAGCCGCGCACCAGCAGGTAGCCACAGACCTCGCGGCCGGTCGGGTCGCTCAGCGTCTCGTAGACCCGCAGCTTGTGCAGGCGCGCGCCGCATTCAAGGTGGAAATTATGCAGCAGGTCCATGACGACATTGCCCGTCGTCGTCACCATGTCGGCGTTCCAGGACATGGAGTTGCTGTTGACCGGCATCGCGCCGCCGCCAGCGGAGGCGAAGCTGGCGAAGGAGCGGATATCCTTCATCGCCTCGAAAGGCGCACCGGAAATATCGCCACCATCGGTATCGTCGGCCTCCGCGTCCGGGCCGTTATTCAGCATGGCCACGCCGTTGCTGACGAGTTCGACATGCCCCAGCTCTTCCGCGGTGATGGCGGCGACCAGGCTGTAGAAAGGGCGGAGCTTCGACTTGCTGCGGAAGTTGAAGCTCTGGAACATATAGTTCCCGAGCGTCGACATCTCGCCATACTTGCCGCCGAGCAGTTCCTGCAATGCCGCCGCGGCATTGGGGTCCCGCCGCTTGGGAGGAGGAAGTTCAGTCTGGAGCTTGTCGATACGAAGGAACATGACAGGACGACCCCTTAAAGGTTGTCCTGCCTTAACGGTATAGCGGCCGGAAAAGTTATGCCGAAATCGGACCCTGATCGGTGAACTTTTAACCGCAAGCTACAACATCGCTGTATTAAGCAGCGGCCTTTCGCAGGGCGAGGCGGGGGCATCCTACCCCGCCCGGCGTCCATCCTGCCCGGGCACCGCCCGGGCCGTGGCGTCAGACCCGCATCGGCATCAGCACATAGAGCGCCTCGGGCTTGGCCGCATCCGTCACCACCGTCGGCGCGCTGCCGTCGGCGAAGCGGAATTCCACCGTCTCGCCGATCTGGTCGGTGATGTCGTTCAGGTAGCGGGCCTGGAAGCCGATCTCGAGTGGCGAATTCTCGTATTTCACCACATCGCCCTCCAGCTCCTCCTGAGCTTGGCCCTGCTCCGCCGAGGAGGCCGAGAGCAACAGGTGGTTGCGGTCGAGGCTCAGCTTGACGGGGCGCGACCGCTCCGAGCTGATG
>JAQGHX010000172.1 GCA_028288745.1 Roseomonas sp.
CGTGGCGCGGGACACGCCCGTGCTGGCCGTCGGCCCCGGCACGGCTGAGGAAGCCCGCGCCGCCGGCTTCACGCATGTCACCGCCGCCGAGGGCGACGCGGCCTCGCTGGCCGCCCATGCCGCCGCAAGCCTGGACCCGCGCGGCCCGCCCCTGCTGCTGGCGGTGGGGCGGGGTTATGGTGTGGCCCTGGCGGCGGCGCTGCGGGTGCATGGCTTCACGGTGCGCCGGCGCGTCGTCTACGCCGCCCGCGCCGCCGATTCGCTGCCCGCCGGGGCGGTGGCGGCCCTGCGCGCCGGGCAGGTGCGGGCAGCGCTGTTTTTCTCGCCGCGTTCGGCCAGCGTGACCATGGCTTTGCTCCGCCGTGCGGGTCTGTCCGAAACCGTGGGTCCGGTGGCGGCGTTGGCGCTTTCACAGCGGATCGCGGCGGCACTGGTGGGCATGCCCTGGCATACGATCCGTGCTAGCTCCACGCCCGAACCGATGGCGCTACTGGCCCTTCTGGGTCCGGCGTCTAACTTGACCGCCAAGACCATAGAGCGAGGGGCAGAGCAGATATGATCGACACGCCGAAGGACAGCCCCGGCCGGAACCCGCCGCCCCAGGGCGGAAAGAACGGCGGCAACGACGCCCGCCGCGACCGGGGCCGCGGCCAGCCGCCGGCGCCAGGCCAGGCCACGCCGCAGCCCAGGCCCGCCGAGGCCACGATCCCGCCGGCAGTCGCCGCGAATTCGCCCGCCGCGCCGCCCGGACCTTCCACCCCACTGCCGGGCCCTTCCACTTCATCGTTTGGGCCTTCCGCGCCGCCGGCCGGGCCTTCCGCACCGGCTGGCCTGCCGGAGGACCGCTCCCTTTCCGGCGGCAGGCCCGCACCGGCTTCGGCCGGAAGGCTCCCGCCGCCACCTCCGCCCCCGGCCCGCAAGCGCGACGCGCTGATCCTGCCCATCGCGGCGGGCGGCGGCATCGTGGTGCTGCTGCTGGCCTGGCTGATCGTCGCCAACCGGCCCGACGTGCCGGTGATCGACCCGGCCCGGCTGGATGCGCTGGAAGGCCGCGTCGCCGCCCTGGCGCCGTTGCCGGACCGCCTGGGCGCGATCGAGGCGCAGGGCAATGCCCAGGGGCCCGTGCTGCAACGCGCCGACCAGCGCCTCGGCGCCCTGGAAGCCGCGCTGCGTGAGCGCGTGCCGGTGACGCTGGAAGCGCTGAACGTGCTGCGCGACCGGCTGGACAAGCAGGACGCCACCCTGGCCGGGCAGCAGCAGCGCGCCGACGGCCGGATCGCCGAGGTCGAGACATCCCTCAGCCAGCGCCTGGCAGGGGCGGAGGCACAGCTCGCGCAGCGCGTCGCGGCATCCGAGGCCGCGCTGGCCCCGAAGCTGGCGGCGCTCGACACCAGCCAGCAGCAGCGCATCGCGGCGCTGGAGAACACGCTGCAACAGCGCCTCGCCGCCGCCGAGCAGGCCTCGCGTCAGGCGACGGCCGAGCGCCAGGCGCAGATGGATGCCCGTTTCGCCACGCTGGAGCAGCGCGAGGCCCGCATCACCGCAGCCGAGCAGCGGTTGAACCGGCTGGTCGCCTCCACCGCCATCACCATGGCGCTGGAAGCCGGCAAGCCGCTGGGCCCGGCACTCGCCGGCCTGCCCGGCACGCCGCCGCCGGCGCTGACGCGCTACGCCACCGCGGCGCCGCCCACCACGGCCACGCTGCGGCTGAGCTTCGACGATGCCGTCCGTGCCGCCCGCGCGGCCGCCGAGCCCGCCACCACCGGCCAGGGTGTGCTGGAAGCGGCGGCGACGCGGCTGTCCAACCTCGTCACCATCCGCCGTGGCGATGCCGTGGTCTGGGGCGATGCCATCAGCGGCGAACTGGAAGGCGCCCGTCAGGCGCTGGATGCCGGCGACCTCGCCGGGGCCGTGCAGAAGGTGGAAGCACTGCCCGAAGCCGCCCGCGCGCCGATGGGCGGCTGGCTTGAACAGGCGCGTGGCCTGATCGCCGCCCGCGCCGCGCTTGCCGAGCTGGTCGCCATGCCGCGGGGCCAGGGCTGATGCGCCGCGCGCTCTGGCTTCTGCTGCTTTGCATCGTCACGGTCGGGATTGCCTGGGCGCTGATGCGCCTGGGCGGCACGGTGGAGGTGCGCTTCGGCGACACTTTCGTCGGCCTCGACCTGCCGGTGCTGCTGATCGGGCTGGCGGTGCTGTTTTTGGTGCTGCACGGGCTGCTGGTGGCCTGGCGCGCGTTGCGTCACTGGCCCGCCAATATGCGCGCCCGCCGCGCCGCGCGTAACCGCGAGAAGGGCGAGGCCGCGCTGACCCGCGCCCTGGTGGCGCTGGCCGCCGGCACCGCCGATACCGCCCGCCTGGAAATCCGCCATGCCCGCACCCTGCTGGGCGACAAGCCGCAGGTGCTGTTGCTCTCGGCCGAGGCGGAACGCCTGTCCGGTAGCGAGGAGGGTGCGGCCGAGGCATTCCGTGCCCTGGCGGCACGTGACGATTCCCGTTTCCTGGGCCTGCGCGGGCTGCTGCGCCAGGCCATCCAGAAGCAGGACTGGCCCACCGCGCAGCAATTGGCGAAGGAGGCCGAGGCCGCGCAGCCCGGCGCCGCCTGGGTGCGCGAGGAACGCGCCGTGCTGGCGCTGCGCACGCAGGACTGGCGGGAGGCCCTGGCGCTGGCCGCGCCGCAGGCCCCCCGCGCGCAACTCGCCCT
>JAQGHX010000180.1 GCA_028288745.1 Roseomonas sp.
GCATCGAAAACATGTTCTGCCGCCTCACAGACTGGCGTCGCATCGCCATGCGCTATGGCGATGCGCGCAAACCTTCTTCTCCGCCATCTGCCTCGCAGCTACCACGATCTTCTGGATCAATGTGTCCTGAGCCTAGTCTCGCCGGCATGACCGCATCACCGCCGCTCCACTTGCTGCACACCACCCTATTGGGCGGCCTGATGGTGCCGACTGACACCAGCCACACGGTAGACGAGTTGCGGGCGCTGGCCGCCGGCGGCGCCGTCTACGCCACCCGGCGCGTGGGGAGGGCACCCACCGCGCCTACCGCAGCGCCTGGGCGGCCTACAGCACCTGGTGCGCTGCCCTCGGCCGCGATCCGCGCGATGGCAATCCCGACACCGTGGCGATGTATACCGTGCGCTGCGCCGACCGCAGCCTGACCGTCAGTTCGCTCCGCGTCCACTTGGCTGCGGTCCAGACCGCGCACCGCTCTGCGTGAGAGCCCGGCTGGCCCAGGTGCTGGAGGGGATTACCCGCACCCATGGCACCCGGCCCCGATCTGCTGCGCCAGATGCTGGCCACCCGGCCGGCCGCTGATACCCCGCTCGGCGCCCGGGCCGCGCGCTGCTGCTGCTCAGCTTCGGCGCCGCGCTCCGCCGCAGCGAGCTGGCCGGCCTGAGGCTCGGCGATGTCATCGTAGTCCCGGGAAAGGGGGTGCGCGTGCTGGTGCGCCGCTCCAAGACGGACCAATGCAGCGCTGGGAAGGAGGTGGCGGTCTGGGTCAATCCGACCGAGCTGGGCTGCTGCCCCTTGGCGGCTTTGCAGGCCGGGTGGGACTTCCGGCGCCTGGCGGCGGACGGGACAGGGCGGGCTTCGGATGCGGCACTGCCGCTCTTCGTCGGGCTGAGCAAGGCGGGGCAGCTCAGCGGCGTCGCGCTCTCCGACAAGGCGGTCTGGCGGCTGGTGCGGGACGCAGCGAAGGCGGCTGGAATCGAGGGGTGAGAGCGCTTCTCGGGCCGCTCGCTGCGGGCCGGCCTGGCAACGGCGGCGGGCGAGACGGCTGCCGACCTCGCCCAGGTGATGCGGCAGATCCGGCGCCGCTCGGCCGCGGTGGCGCTAGGCTACCTGCGGCCGGCCGATCTGTGGCGCAACAATCCAACCAATAAGATCTGGCAAGCCTAGGCAATTAGCTACCAGAGTGTAGGGCGCGGGTACCAGATGGGGCCGCATTATAGTACCGCCTCCGCACTTCGATCTGGGTTCTGACATCCTCGCTGCACGAGAACCAAGAGCGTCCTGACATTCATCCTGGAAGCACGTTCGTTGAAGCTATCCACATAGGAATTTTCGATTGGCTTGCCCGTCTGGCTTCCGTGCGGCGCGAGCTTGGCTTACGTAAAACCTTTGTGAGAAGTATGCTGAAGCAGGCAGATCCCTGCTTGTGCTACCGACCGGAACACCGCAATCATTCCTCTATGGAAATGAAAAATCCGCTTCGGGATACGACTCCAGATACCTTCTTTGGCGCTGGATCAAGTCGGGGCTTTTTTTCCGGGGAGAGGCGGAATGTTTTTCCGTGGTGCCGACCACTGGTCTTCTGCACTCTCGCTCTGCTCATAGCGCAGGAAGCGATCTCGCTTCACCTCGGGACTGTAGCTCCGCATAACTATATCAGTCCTACATTCTTTGCGCCGACTGCACTCGGCGCCTTCGCACTGACCATGATCCTGGTGCCGCCTTCGGCATGGACACGAATTCTGCTCTTGGGGCTCCTGATCGAGGCCGTAAGATTCTGTCTTCAGGTGGCTTTCGGCCGATCTCTGCTCAACCTCGTTCTTCTTCCTGGCTTCGGGCTCGGCGTTGCAGCGTGGTGCTTCCTCACGCATCAGGTTCTGGTTCGTCATGGCCAAGCTAGGCAAGACGCGCTGAACATGCTCGCTGCCGCTCTGGTGATGCCACTCGGACACTTCCTTCTGTGGCCCTGCATCCTTGGTACAATTCCATTTCTTCCCGTTCTTTACGATGGGGTGGCGGTCCGGCTGGAGGCGACGCTCGGCATCCAGCCTGCCTCGGTGATCGGCCTCCTTTTTCGGGATTTTCCGCCTCTCCATATTTTCCATCTTGTCGTGTACATCCAGATCCCGCTCGCCATGTCTATCGTTGCGGCGCTGGAGGCGAAATCGGGACAGCGGATGGGCGTGGGCATGATCCCGACCTGCTTGGCAGCGGCCACGATCGGCTATTTCCTTTATGCTGTTATGCCGGTCGTCGGACCACTGCCGATTTTTGGCGAGGGCTTCGCTGAGGCGATGCGGCACCTTGTTGCCCTGCCGTCTGAGCCAATAATCAACACCACGAATCCCCGCAACGCGATGCCTTCCCTGCACATGACCTGGGCTCTCTTGATTTATCTCGCCTGCCGGCAGCATGGACGCGTGATTCGGGTGGGCGGGGCCTGTTTTGCCCTCGGCACCGCCTTGGCAACGCTTGGTCTGGGAGAGCACTACTTCATCGACCTCGTAGTCGCGGTGCCCTTGGTGCTGTTCGTACGTGCCATCTGCGCAGTCGATGTTCCATTGGCCCGCTTTGAGCGCTGGGGAGCACTGGCTCTTGGCGTGGCTCTTCTGTTTGGCTGGTCCCTCATGGTCCGGGGAATCGTCAACCCGGTGGTTTGGCCTGGGCTTACCCCGTTGCTGATGGGCGGGACGGTGCTGGCCTGCTTCAGCGCTGAACGGGTCCTGTTCCGGTCCGAGAGGGGCGCGCAGGCCACGGAGCTCTGGCAGCTCCGTGCAGCGGCGGGAAGGCCCGGGTAGAACGGCACCTGCCTCCATGACCATCGTCGCGGTTCGCCACTCCTGTGAGATCAGCGGCATGTCATGCTGATCGTCTTCAATCCCACCGCCGGCCCGCAGCGACGGCGGCACCTGACCCGTGCGCTATCGACGCTGCTGGAGCGGGGCGTGCGCGCGGAGGTCGCGCTGGCATCTTACCGTGGCCACGCGGAGGAGATCGCGCGTGATGCGGCACGTGCGGGTGTGCGGGTCGTGGTGGCCGCTGGAGGCGACGGAACCATCGCCGAGGTGGCGAGCGGCCTTGCGGGCAGCGATACGACACTCGGTGTGCTGCCACTCGGGACAGCCAATGTGCTGGCCCGTGAAGTTGGCCTGCCCCTGTCTCCGGAGCACGCGGCGATGGTGCTGGCGGAGGGCCGGAGCGCAGTCCTGCGCCCCGGCCTGGCGCGCTTCGCGGACGGACACACGCGATTGTTCCTGCAGATGCTGGGTGCTGGCTTTGACGCCGCCGTAGTGGCCAATCTCAACCTACCGCTGAAGCGCCAGATCGGCCGCGGCGCCTATGTCTGGCAGACGGCCCGGGAGCTCTCCCGCTATGCGTTTCCGGAAGTCACGGCCTGGATCGATGGTGAGCCGGCGGTCGCGACGGGCGTCGTGGTCACCAAGGGCCGCCTCTATGCCGGGCGCTACACGCTGGCGCCGGATGCGCTGCCCGGGGAAGAGGGCTTTCATGTCGTGCTGTTCCGCTGGTCCGGTCCGCTAGCTGCGGCGCTCTACAGCGCGGCGCTGCCCCTCAACTTGCTGCCCCGGCTGTCGGGTGTGCAGATCCGGCGCGCCAGGACGGTTCGGCTCGAAGGTGCATCGGCACTGGTCCAGACGGATGGCGATCCAGCTGGCGCCCTGCCAGTGGAGATCACAGACGCTCCTGGCCCGCTTCGAATGCTGCTGAAGCGGCTCTAGCTGTCTGGTCGCGGGACATTGTTGGGATCGGGTGGGGCTGGCCCTCGTAGACTACCGGCGTCGGTTCGAGCGCCTGCCGCGCGCTGTCCTGGGACGGAGGTGAGCCATGCACCGGATCCATCCGAATGCCCGTGCCACACCA
>JAQGHX010000198.1 GCA_028288745.1 Roseomonas sp.
CCATCCTGTCCTTCATCTTCTCCTGGAACAACTTCATCTTCGCGATGGTGCTGGCCGGGCGGGAGACGCGCACTTTGCCGGTGGCCGTGAACAACATGCTGACGTTTGAACAAATCTCCTGGGGCCCGCTGGCGGCGGCGGCGCTGATGGTGACGCTGCCGGTGCTGCTGCTGACGCTCGCCGCGCAGAAGCAGATCATCGCCGGGCTCACGGCCGGCGGCGTCAAGGGCGGCTGACAGAGACGGCGGGGGGCGCTATCCCCCCGCCATGGCCCCCCCGCGTTCACCGACCGACCCCCGGCCCGCCGTGTTGCAGGTCCTG
Source organism: Roseomonas sp. (assembly GCA_028288745.1). Lineage (GTDB taxonomy): Bacteria > Pseudomonadota > Alphaproteobacteria > Acetobacterales > Acetobacteraceae > Pseudoroseomonas. Next base: position 322 of record JAQGHX010000198.1, read on the forward strand.
CCCGCGCTCCGCACGGGGGGGGTGGAGCGCGGCACGGTGGAAATCGCCGCCGCCCTGGCAGAAGCGGGTTTCCGCCCCTTCGTGGCCTCCGCCGGCGGCGCGATGGTGGCGGAGCTGGAAGCCGCCGGCGCCCGCCACGTCACCCTGCCGCTGGACCGCAAGTCTCCTGCCGCCCTGCTGGCCGGCGCGAAGGCGCTGGCGGAAATCGTGCGGGCCGAGAACATCCGCATCATCCATGCCCGCAGCCGCTTTCCCGCCTGGGCCGGGCTGATGGCGGCACGCCACACCGGCGCGCGCTTCGTCACCACCTACCATGGCGCCTATAACGAGGGCTTCCCCGGCAAGCGCCTCTACAACTCGGTCATGGCGCGGGGCGAGCGCGTTATCGCCGTCAGCCAGTTCATCGCCAGCCTCATCCTCGAGCGGCACGGCATCGACGCCACCCGCATCCGCGTCATCCCCCGCGGCGTGGAGGTGGCTCGCTTCGACCCCGCCGCCGTGGCGGTGGAACGGGTGGAGGCCCTGCGCGCCGCCTGGGGCGTCCCCGCCGGCCGCCCGGTGCTGATCCTGCCCGGCCGGGTCACGCGCTGGAAAGGGCAGTGGGTGCTGTTGCAGGCGCTGGCCTGCCTGCCCGCGCCGCGCCCCTTCGCCATCCTGGTGGGCGATGAAGGCCGTGGCGCCTTCGCCGCCGAGCTGCGGGCCCAGGTCGCCGCCCTCGGCCTGCAAGGCGACGTCGCCCTGGTCGGCCATTGCGGCGACCTGCCCGCCGCCTTTCTGCTGGCCGACCTGGCCTTGCATTGCTCCACCGATGCCGAGGCCTTCGGCCGCACCATCATCGAGGCCCAGGCGATGGAACTGCCCGTCATTGCCTCTGACCTGGGCGCCCCGCGCGAGACGGTGCTGGAGGGCGAGACCGGCTGGCGCGTCCCCCCAGGAGACCCCCAGGCTCTCGCCGCCGCGATCGCCCGCGCCCTGGCCCTGCCGGCGGCGGATCGTGCCCGCATCGGCGTCCAGGCCCGCGCCACGGTGCTGGAGCACTACACCACCCGCGCCATGCAGCAGGCCACCCTCTCTGTCTACCGGGAGCTGCTGTGACCCGCATCCTGGTCATCAAGCTCGCTGCCCTGGGTGACGTGGTGCAGGCTTTCGCACCATTTGCCGCCATCCGCGCCCATCATCCCGGCGCCCATATCACGCTGCTGACCACGGCCCCCTTCGCGCCGCTGACAAAAAAATCCCCCTGGTTCGACGAGGTCTGGCCCGATGGGCGCCCACCCTGGGGCGACCTGCGCGCCGTGGCGCGGCTGGCCTGGAAGCTGCGGCGTGCAGGCTTTGACCGGGTCTATGACTTGCAGACCTCCAGCCGGTCCTCCCGCTACCGCTGGTTCGTTGGCCGCCGCGCGGAATGGTCCGGCATCGCGCCCGGCGCCAGCCACCCCCATGCCAATCCGGCGCGCGATAGCATGCATACGGCGGAACGCCAGCGGGACCAGTTGTCCTTCGCCGGCATCCAGGATTTTCCGCCCCCGGCGCTGGATTGGCTGGACGGCCCGCTGGAAGGGTTCTCGCTGCCACCGCGCTTCTGCCTGCTGGTGCCGGGCGCCTCGCCCTCCCGGCCGGGCAAGCGCTGGCCGGCGGCGTGCTTCGCGGACCTGGCGAAGCGGCTGGATGCACCGCCGGTGGTGCTGGGCGGCCCGGCCGAAACACCCCTGGCCGCCGAAATTCTGCGCGCGGTGCCTGCCGGGCTGGACCTCACCGGCCGCACCAGCCTGCTACAGATCGGCGCCCTGGCCCGCCGGGCGGAATGCGCCGTGGGCAACGATACCGGCCCGACTCACCTGGCCGCCGCCGCTGGCTGCCCCACCCTGGCGGTGTTCGGCGATGACAGCGACCCAGCCCTCTGCGCGCCACGCGGGCCGGCGGCGGGATGGGTGCGGCATGAACCGCTCTCGGCTCTGCCAGTAGAGGATGTGCTGGAAGGTTTGCGTCATTTGCGGTGATGGGAGTGGGGCCAAAGAGAGCGCTGTCCTCACTGGACACACCCGCTGGGGTGATGAGATCACCCCAGACCCCGCTGTCAGTTTTTAGATTGAAGGTTTGGAGTGCGAGGGAGGGCTTGGCCCTCCTTCAACTGACGGTGCGGCCCGCGCTGCCGTTTATTAAAATCAAAGCAGCGCGCCGCGCCCGGGACTGAAAGCCCGAAGCTGAACTCGAAGCGGGGTGGACTTTCCACCCCGGCCTTCACTCCTTCAGGCCGGCACCGGAACCCGCTGCGCCAGGGGGTCGAGCAATGCCTCGATCGCCAGCGGCTCGTCCCATTGCAGGCGGATGGTCAGCACCTTCACGCGGCTGCGGAAGGCGGGCGGGATGCGCACGTAGTCCTTGGCCGTGGTGATCGGGATGGCGCGCAGGCGGTCGGCCTCGGCCAGCAGGTCACGCAGGTCGCCGGCATCGAAGGGGTAGTGGTCGGCATAGGACATGCGCCCCGCCACCACGGCGCCCGCATCCTGCAGGCTGTTGAAGAACTTGCGCGGGTTGGCGATACCGCAGAAGGCGAAAACCGGCTGCCCGGCCAGCAATTCGGCCTCCGGCCCCGGCGCCAGCCGCGCACGCAGCACCGGCAGGTTGGGGGGTAGCTGCGCCAGCGCGCCGCTCTCGTCCTCGCCGATCAGCACGGCGGCGCGGCAGCGGGCGGCGGCGGCATGGACCGGTTCGCGCAGCGGGCCGGAGGGTATGATGCGGCCGTTGCCAAAGCCGTAATTGCCATCGACCACCAGCAGCGAGAGGTCTTTCTCCAGCCCGGGATTCTGCAGCCCGTCATCCATGATGATGGCCTGCGCGCCGGCCTCGACCGCCGCCTGGCCGCCGGCCTGGCGGTTGCCGGCCACCCAGGTGGGGCGGATGCTCGCCAGCAGCAGGGCTTCGTCGCCTACCGCCTTGCTGCCGTGTTTGTCGGGGTCGACCAGGACGGGGCCCTTCAGCGTCCCGCCATAGCCGCGCGTCAGGAAATGCGTGGCGACGCCGCGGTTGGACAGGCGCTGGCCGATATCCAGGGCGACCGTCGTCTTGCCCGCCCCGCCGGCGGTGGCATTGCCGCAGCAGATGACGGGCACGGGCGCGTGCCAGCCAGGCTGGGCCATGCGCCGCGCGGTGGCTGCGCCATAGAGGGCGGCGAGGGGGGATAACAGCAGGGGCGCGATTCCCCCGCCGCTCCCGCTCCAGAAGTCGGGCGCACGCATCAGCCCTGAACCAGTCCTTCTCGTCTAGACCGCCCCCGGTCGGACCAACGGCGGAACGCCGGTGGGGGAGGGCAGTAAATCCAGGATCGCCTCCGCCAGATCTTCCGGCAGGTGGGCGGCATTGTCGGCGATCATCGCCGCCGCGCGCGTCATCGACAGCCCGCGCGAGGAATCCGTTAGCACGCCGATGACCGTTTCGGCCAGCGTCACGGCATCGGACACCCTTGCGGCGCCGCCGGCGGCGAGCAGGGCGTCCGCGACCTCGCGGAAATGCTCGGTATGCGGGCCGAACACCACGGGGCAGCCGAGGCGCGCGGCTTCCAGCGGATTATGCCCGCCCTTCGGCACCAGCGAGGCGCCCACCAGCGCGACCCCCGCCAGCCGGAAGAACAGGCCCAGCTCCCCCAGCGTATCGGCCACATGGATCTCAGCCTCCGCGTCCGGCTGGCCGCCAGCGGCGCGGCGGGTGGCGCGCAGCGGCGCGGCCAGGGCGGCGATGCCCGGCCCGCGCTGCGGGTGGCGGGGGGCGATGATGGTCAGCAGGTCCGGCAGCCGGGCCGCGATGGCGCGGTGGGCGGCCAGCGCCACCTCGTCCTCGCCCGGGTGGGTGCTGGCGGCCAGGAAGACCGGGCGGGCGCCGACCAGCGCGCGCAGGCGGCCGAGTTCCGCCTCATCCACCGGCAAGGGCGCGGCGGCGGCCTTCAGGTTGCCCCAGCACACGGCACCATCGGCGCCCAGCGCGCGCAGGCGGCTGGCATCGTCCTCGCTCTGCGCCACCACCAGGGCGAAGCGGCCCAGCAAGTCGCGCGCCAGGCCGGGCGCCCAGCGTCGCCACAGCGCGGCGGAGCGCGGCGAGATGCGGGCATTGATCATGGCCGCCGGAATGCCGCGCGCGGCCAGCGCGTAGGTCCGGTTGGGCCATAGCTCGCTCTCGGCGATGGCGACGGCATCGGGGCGCCAGCCATCCAGGAAACGACCGATCCAGCCCGGCACGTCCAGTGGCGCGAAGCGGTGGATGACGCGCTCCGCCACCGCCGGCGGCAACCGGCGGCCGAGCAGGGTGGCGGCGGTGACGGTGCCGGTGGTGACCAGCAGGTGCAACGCCGGCCGCTTCGCCAGCAGGGCCGCGAGCAGCGGCAGCAGCGAGAGGCTCTCGCCGACGCTCGCGGCATGCAGCCAGATCAGCGGGCCGGCGGGGCGGTCGGCATCCGCGCCCTGGCGTTCGCGCAGGCGGCCGGCCACTTCCTTGCCGCGTGCGGCGCGGTGGCGCAGCAGCACCGGCAGGACCGGCGCGGCGATGCTGCCGGCCAGGAAGCTGGCCCAGCGTGCCAGGGTCATGCAGGCCGGCCGGGGGGAGCCATCGCGCGCGGGGAGGGCATCACGCGGGGCGGCTCATACGTGGCGGCTCGTCTCGTGCCGCGACTGCCCGTGGATCCAGGAATCGGCGAGGTCGCAGGCATCGGTGAGCGCCTGCTGGATCAGCGCGGCGCCGGCCTTGGCATCGGCGGCCTCCACCGTGATGACGGGGCCGCAGACCAGCACCCCGCGCGTGAAGGGCAGCGGCAGCATCATGCGGTCCCAACTGGGCAGCAGGCGGTGGCGGCGGGTGGCGGCGGCGGTGGGCAGCACCGGGATGCGGCTGAGGCCGGCGATCTGCGCCGCGCCCTCATTCGCCTGCCGGCGCGGGCCGCGCGGGCCGTCGGGGGTGATGATCACCGGGTTGCCCTCCCGCAGCACCCGCACCAGCGCGCGCATGGCGGCCGCGCCGCCGCGCGAGGTGGAGCCGTGGATCATGACGAGGCGGAAGCGGGAGACGATATTGCCGATGAACCGCCCGTCGCGGTGCTGCGACACCAGCACATGCGGCTGCCAGCCGGCCGTCTCGGGGTATTTCGCGTGCACGATGGTCCAGAGCATCGGCATCATCGGCAGGCGCTCGTGCCAGAAGGCGACGATCAGGGGCTTCGATGCCTTCACGTAGGGCAGGATATTGGCCTCGCCAACCAGCGACCAGCGCGTGGTACGGTAGCAGAAGGCCAGGTAGCGGCCGACCAGGCCCGCCAGCATGAACTGGGTGGCGGGGTGCCGGATCAGGGAACGGAACATGGGGCATGCGGCATTGTGACCGCGCCCTAGCACGCCTGGCGGCGCGGCGGAAAGCAGGCGCTGCCCCGGCCGGCCCGCAGGAGGTGGCGGGAGGGGAAAGCAGGGCGCGCGGGGTGGCATACCTGGCCCTGGCGTTTACTCTGCCGGACCATGCCGATTCCCTCCATCCGCGCCGCCATGCGCCAGCGCCTGAGAAAACCACTCGGCCTGCTGCCGTGCTACCTGCTGGCGGCGGCGGGCGGCGGTTTGTTCTTCTGGCTGCATACGCCGTTGCCGTGGCTGCTGGGGGCGCTGGTCTTTGTGGCGGCGGGGCGGCTCTCCGGCCTGCCGGTGCGCGCCAGCCAGCGGCTGCGCAACGCGGGCCTGCTGGTGGTGGGCTGCGCGCTGGGGCTGTTCTTCACCCCGGTGGCCGCGGCGCATATCGCCAGCCATGCCCTGCTGGTGGTGGGCGCCGCGGTGCTGACCCTGGTACTGAGCGCGGCGCTTTCACCCCTGCTGGCGAAGCTGGCGCATCTCGACAAGGCCACCGCGCTGTTCGCCTCCGTCCCCGGTGGCGTGGCGGAGATGAGCCTGCTCAGCGAGCCCTATGGCGCCCGCCCCACCACCGTCGCCATCGTGCAACTGCTGCGGGTGGTGGGCGTGGTGGTGCTGGTGCCGGCAGGCTTCGCCCTGTTCGGTGCGCATGGCACGGCGGCGGTGGCGGGCGCCGCGGCGCAGGGCTTCGTGGCCTGGGGCTTCGCGCTGCTGGTGGGGTCCGGCGCCATGGCGGCGGTTCTGATGGCGCGGCTGGGCGTGCGCAATTCCTGGATGCTGGGCGGGCTGGTGGTCAGCGTCGGCCTGACGGCATCGGGCATCACCATCACCGGCATCCCGCTGGTGCTGACGGCGGCGGCGCAGGTGGCGATGGGCGCCAACCTGGGCGTGCAGTTCGAGCGCGCGGCCTTCCTGGGCGGCGGGCGGCTGCTGACGGGGGCCATCCTGCACGTGCTGCTGCTGGCCGGCATCTGCGTGGTGCTGGGGCTGGTGCTGAGCCATGCCTTCGGGCTGGACCCGGCCACGATGGTCCTGGCCACCGCGCCCGGCGGCGTGGCGGAGATGTCCATCACCGCCAAGACCATGCTGCTGGAAGTGCCCGTGGTGGTGGCCTTCCATCTGGTACGGATCTTCATGACCGCCGTGCTGGTGCAGCCGGCCATGGTGCTGATGCGGCGCTGGGGGCTGGTCTAGGGTCTGATCGCCTAAGGCGGAATCACCGCAAAGCGTGAATCACGCGAAGAAACGACCTGCTGGAGCAGGTGTCGTGAACCCCCGCGAACGGAACCTGCTCCAGGGACGCCGTTCCGGAGGGCGGAAGCGCCCGATGGAACGGCCCTCGCGGCGGCGGCTTCATGGCGGATGGAGGCCGTGTGGATACGGGCCCGGTCTGGTGGCGCCGGTTGCCTCAGGGCCGCCAGGCGCGGTGGTAGGGATGCCCGGCGCGGATGGCCTGCGCCCTGTAGAGCTGCTCGGCCAGCAGCCCACGCACCAGGAAATGCGGCCAGGTCATCCGCCCCAGCGAGACCCGCTGCCCGGCCCGCGCCAGCACCGAGGGGTCCAGCCCCTCCGCCCCGCCGATCAGGAAGGCCAGCACGCGGCCGCTTTCTTCCCAGCGCGCCGTCATCGCGGCCAGTTCCTCGCTATCCGGGCTGGCGCCGCCCAGGTCCATGGCGACGGCCAGCGCCCCCTCGGGCAGCGCCGCCAGCAATGCCGCTCCCTCCCGCCGCCGGATCTCGGCGGCGGAGCCCCGGGCTTCCGGGATCTCCTTCACCACCAGCGGCGGGCGGAGGCGGGCATTATGCTGCGCGAACAAGGCCGCCTCCGGCCCCGGCTTCAACCGGCCGACGGCCAGCAGCAGGGGCGCGCGGCTCAGCCCTCGTCCCCTTCGTCTTCCTCGTCGTCGGCGCCCTCGTCGGAGTCTTCGCCCTCGATGACCAGGTCGTCATCGCTGAAATCGCTGGCCGACTCGGCGCTGCGGATCTCGGGGGGCAGTTCGTTGCGCGTCTCGGCCTCGCCAGGACGCGGCATGGCGTTCTCCATGCCCATCGGGCTGTCGGGGCCCCACATCTTCTCCAGCCGGTAATTGTCGCGCGCTTCCGGCTTGAACAGGTGGATCACCAGGTCGCCGGCATCGAGCAGTACCCAGTCGGGCGAGGTCTCGGTGCGCAGGCGCTTGAGGCCGAGCTCGGCCAGCGCCTTCTCGATATGAAAGGCCATCGCCTGGATCTGGCGCTCGACCAGGCCGGTCGCGATCACCATGCGGTCGGCGAAGGCCGAGCGGCTGGCGACGTCCAGCACCACGATGTTCTCGGCCTTGTCGTCCTCCAGGCTGGCGACGGTCGCCTGCACCAGACGGTCGATCTGCGGCGGCGAGAGCTTGACGCGCTTGACCTTCGGCGCGGCGGCCTTGGGCGCCTTGGCGGTGGCGGCGGCCGGCTTCTTCGTGGGCGTCACCGTGGAGCGCTTCGGCGCCACCAGCTTCGGCGCGGCGCTGCGGGCGGCGGGGGCGCGGGTGGCGGGCTTGGCC
>JAQGHX010000092.1 GCA_028288745.1 Roseomonas sp.
CCGGCAACGCGGCCACCCGCGCGGCGGCCGGCGGCCCCGCTCAGTCAGCCGGGGCGGCCTGTGGCGCGGGGTGGGCCAGCGGGTGATGCTCCTCCACCAGCACCTTCAGCCGCTCCTCCAGCACCCGCGTATAAATCTGCACGGTGGCGATGTCGGAATGGCCCAGCAGCATCTGCAGGCTGCGCAGGTCGGCGCCGCCCTCCAGCAGGTGGGTGGCGAAGGAATGGCGCAGCACATGCGGGCTGACCCGCGCGGGCTCCAGCCCCGCCGCCAGCGCCGCCTGGTTCACCAGCAGCGAAAGGCCCTGGCGCGTCAGGTGCCCGGCCGCCCCGTGCGAGGGGAACAGCCATTTCGATGGTTTCTTCGGGTTCCGCAGCGCCAGGGCGGCGGTGCGGGCGCGGGCGGAGATCGGCACCAGCCGCTCCTTGCCGCCCTTGCCGCGCACCAGCACCAGGGGCGCCTCGGCGGCCATGGCGGTGGCGGGCAGGCCGACCAGCTCACTGGCACGGAAGCCGGCGCAATAGAGCAGTTCCAGCGCCGCCACCGCCACCGGGCCGCGCTTGCCGGGCAAGGTGGCGGCGGCATCCAGCAGGCGGATCACTTCCTCCCGCCGCAGTGCCTTCGGCAGCGGCGCCGGCAGGCGGGGACTGTCGAGCAATTCGGTCGGGTCGTCGGCGCGCACGCCCTCTCGCACCAGGAAGCGGTGGAACTGCCGCAGCGTGGACAGCCGCCGCGCCGCCGTGCGCGGCGAGAGGCCCTGGTCGGTCAGCCCGCCCAGGTAGCGCCGCAGCAGTTCCGGGCTGGCGGCATGCAGCGCCACCCCCTCCCGCCGCTTCGCGAATCCGGCGAAGTCGGAAAGGTCGGCCTCATAGGCGGCCAGCGTGTTGCGGGCGGCGCCACGCTCCGCCGCCAGCATCTCCAGGAAGGCTTCGAGGTGGCGGTCCACGGGGCGGGCCGGCCCTCAGCGGGTATTGAAGCGTTCGTTGGGCAGGGTTCGTTCCACCGGCTGCTGCGCGGCGGGCGGCGGGAAGGCGCCGATCACCAGCAGCCCGCCCAGGGCCGCGACGATCAGGATGAGGATCAGGAGCAACAAGGGGCGTCGGAACATGGCGGCTAGAGGTATCCTCGCGCATGGGGCTCGCTGCGCTACGCGCATGGGACCCGATGTGCTACCGTCCGCCCCTGTGTCACGCAACCTCGGCTTTGCCATCGTTCCGCCCGCCGCACCAACGGCGCCCGTACCGCACGCCGCCCCGCCCCTTCCGGACGGTGGCCTGACCTTCGCCGTGCCGGAGGGCTGGCAACCGGTTTCCATCGTGCTCATCGGCATGCCGGGCGCGGGCAAGACCTCGGTGGGGCGGCGCCTCTCCCAGCGCCTCGGCCTGCCCTTCCGCGATGCGGACAGCGAGATCGAGGCCGCCGCCGGCCAGCCCATTACGGAAATATTCTCCCGCTACGGCGAGCCGCATTTCCGCGAGGGCGAGCGCCGCGTCATCGCCCGGCTGCTGGATGGCCCGCCCATGGTGCTGGCCACCGGCGGCGGCGCCTTCAACGACCCCGAGACCCGGGCCGCCGTGAAGGCCGCCGGTGCCGCCGCCGTCTGGCTGCGCTGCGGGCGCGCCACGCTGCTGCGCCGCGTCTCCGGCCGCGCGACGCGACCCATGTTCCTGAACACCGACCCGGTCGAGGTGCTGACGCGCCTGATGGCCGCCCGCCACCCCATCTATGCCGAGGCCGATATCGTGATTGACGTGCTGGACGACGAGAACCCCGAGACCACCACCGACAAGGTGGCCGCCGCCGTGGCGGGCTGGCGCCCCCCCGCGCGGCTGCCGGTGGCCCTGGCGGGGCGCGGCTACGACGTGCTGGTGGGCGACGACCTGCTGGCCCGTGCCGGGGCGCTGATCGCCCCCGTCCTGCCGGCGCGCCGCGTGGCCGTGGTGACGGATGCTGGCGTCGGTCCGCTGCACCTCGCCACCCTGTCGCGCAGTCTGGAGGCCGTGGGGATCGAGACCCGCGCCACCGTGACGGTGCCACCGGGCGAATCCAGCAAGAGCTTCCAGAGCCTCGGCACGGTGCTGGAGGCGCTGCTGGCGGCGGGGGTGGACCGGCGCACGACCGTGGTGGCGCTGGGCGGCGGCGTGGTGGGCGACCTGGCGGGCTTCGCCGCCGCCACCGCGCTGCGCGGCCTGCCCTTCATCCAGATCCCGACCACGCTGCTGGCGCAGGTGGACAGCTCGGTGGGTGGCAAGACCGGCATCAACCTGAAGGCGGGCAAGAATCTCGCCGGTGCCTTCCACCAGCCGCGCATCGTGCTGGCCGATACCGGCGTGCTGGCCACCCTGCCCGCGCGCGAGTTGCGCGCCGGCTATGCCGAGGTCGCCAAGCACGGCCTGCTGCATGGCGCGCTGTGGGGCTGGTGCGAGAGCCAGGGCGCCCACGCCGTGGCCGGCGATGCCGCGGCGCTGCGCCACGCCGTGCTGGAAAGCTGCCGCCTGAAGGCCGCCGTGGTAGCGGCGGACGAGCGGGAGGAGACCGCCGAGGGCGGCCGTGCCCTGCTGAACCTGGGCCATACCTTCGGCCACGCGCTGGAGGCCGAATGCGGCTACGACGGCAGCCTGCTGCATGGCGAGGCTGTCGCCATCGGGCTGGGGCTGGCGGCGCGGCTCTCCGCCCGGCTCGGCCATTGCGACGCCGCGCTGCCGGGCCGGGTGGAGGCGCATATCGCCTCCGTCGGGCTGCCGGCGCGCATCCGCGACCTGCCGCGCGGCTTCGCCGTGGAGGCACTGATGGGCCGGATGCGGAAAGACAAGAAGGCCCGGGACGGCGCGCTGCGCTTCGTGCTGCTGCGCGCGCCCGGCGATGCCTTCACCGCTGGCGACGTGCCCGCCACCATCGTCGAGACCCTGCTGCGGGAGGAAGGCTGCACGGCATGATGCCGCCGGCCTGGAGCGTGACCGCTTAAAGCGTGAGCCAAGCGCAGAAACAATATGCTGGAGCGGGTACAGTGAGCCCCCTCAAGCGGAGCCTGCCTTAGCGCCCGAACAGCGCGCCCAGCAGGCGCCGCAGGCCGGTCGGTTGGCCGGCCTCCTCCTCCACGTCCTGCACCGGCTCGGGCTTCGGCCCGACCGGCGGGCCCATGCGGCGGGCGATGGCCTGCACCCGGGCGTCGCCCGGCAGCGCGGCGGCGGCGTCGGCCGCCACGTGGCGGGCCTCCTCCAGCTGGCCGGTGCGTTCCAGCGACCGCGCCAGGCCGATATGCGCGGCGCCCATCTCGGGCACCAGGGCCAGGGCCTCGCGGAAAGACGGCTCGGCCTCGGCGGGCTCGCCCACCACCAGCAGCAACTGCCCCAGCCAGACGCGCATGCTGCCATCCTCGGGCGCCAGCGGCAGGGCGGTCTTCACCAGCTCGATGGCCTCGGCCTGCCGGCCATAGGCGCCCAGCACGTGGCTCTTGCCGACCAGCGCCCCCGCATGGTTTGGCGCCTGGCTCAGCACGATGTCGAACTGGCCCTGCGCCTCCTCCAGCTTGGCTGCGTTCAGCAGCAGGAAGCCCAGGTGGATATGCAGCCCAGCGTCGCCGGGTGCCTCGCGGGTGCCCTCGGTGGCGATGAGGATGGCCTCGTCCAGCCGGCCCTTGCTGGCCACCACCATGCTCAGCCCCTGGTACACATGGCTGATGTCGCGCCGCAGCGCCAGCGAGGCGCGGAAGGGCTCCTCCGCCGCCTCGCCCTCGCCCATGCCGATCAGGATATGGCCAAGCTGCGCCAGCACCACGGCATCGCCCGCGCATTCCCGCGCGCGGTGCAGGGCCAGCGCGCGGGCATCGGCGCGGCGGCCCTTGTCGATGAGCCGGCGCATGGCCGGGCCCATCAGGCGCATCACCTCCTGCTCCCGCACGTTGCGGTCCAGGCCCAGTTCCTCGGCGCGGTTCCACAGGTGGGTGGCCAGGGCGGTCCTGTTGCGCAGGAAGGCGGCCTGGCCCACCCAGAAGAACCAGTGGATATTGTTCTGCCGCCGCTGCCGCATCGTGGCGGTCAGCATGGGCATGTCGGCCGCCATGATCTGGTCGATCACCTGGCGCAGGAATGTGGTCTCGACCAGCAGCCAGATCGAGGCATGGCCCATGAAGGGCGTGCGCAGCCAGTGGATGCCGGCTTCCTCCGCCAGCATGCGGGCGTTGATGTTGTCCTCCGGCATGTAGGGGTCGGCCATCATTACGCCGAATTCCGGCGCATCCGCCCGCGTGACGCGCTGGCCCTGATGCAGCCGGGGCTGGAAATATTGGTGGAAGCGCTGGTCCTCCGGCACGTCGGCCGGGTCGATGCTGGCTTGCGGGGAGAGGCCCAGGGCACGGCCGACACCCAGCAGGCGGGCATATTTCAGCGCGGCATAACCGCCCATGCTGTAGCCGTAGCACATCGCGCGGCCCTGGATCGCGGCGCGCACCGCGGGCGCCGCCCGCCGCACGGAGGCGGCGGGAAACCAGTTCTCGTGCTTCGCCACGAAGCCGATGGCGGAGAAGCCGAGCTTCTCCGCCGGCTCCTGGCCCCAGATGGTGTCGCCGTCGGGGCGGAAGGTGAGGTCGGCGAAGGTGACGAGGGTGAACGGCGCCTCTGACCCCGGTTCCGCCGGCTGGTCCGGCGCGGGGCGATGGATGACGACGATCTCGTCATCCTCGTACAGAATAGTGCTCCGCGTCACCGCATTTGGCTCGGCCTGCATTCAGCTTCCCGATCCCGCCTCACGCGGGGTTAGCAGGCGCAGGGACAGGGCATGCAGCCCGCCGCCGAACTCGGCCTCCAGCACCTGGTGCACGGCGCGGGAACGGGCGACGCGCGACAATCCCTCGAAGGCGGGGCTCACCAGCCGCACCGAATAGTGGGTCTGACCACCGGGCGCGGCACCGGCATGGCCGGCGTGGCGGTGGCTGTCATCCTCGATGCCGATCTCGGCAGGGGGAAAGGCCTCGGTCAGCAGGAATCTCATACGTTCGGCACGGAGGGTCATAGCCTTCCTTTTCCACGGTCCTGCCGGCCTGCCAAGCGAAAGCTGCGGCATCTGGCGCCTTGCGGGGACATGCGTCCGCGATCATAAGACGTCAAATGGCCCGACGCGGCGAACGTCTCAGATCCGACAAGCCCATCCCCTCCGGACCGCCCTGCGATGCGCCGGGCTGCGAGGCCATGGGCGAATTCCGTGCACCGCGCGACCGGTCCCGCCTGCGCGACTATTATCATTTCTGCCTGACGCATGTTCGCGCCTACAATCAGGCGTGGGACTATTACAAAGGCATGTCCGCGGACGAGATCGAGGGTAATCTTCGTGACGATTCGGGTTGGCAGCGCCCCACTTGGCCGCTGGGGCGGCTCGGCGGCAACAAGCTGAACCCCGAAATTTTCCGCGATCCGCTCGGCCTGTTCGGGCAGGTGCCGCCCACGCCACGCAAAAGCGCGAAGGAAGCGCCGCCCGAACTGCGCGCGGCGCTCGATATGCTGGGGCTTGGCTGGCCGTTGGAAGATGCCGTGCTACGGGCACGGTACAAGGAACTCGCGAAGCGCTATCATCCAGACGCCAATGGCGGCGACCGGTCTTCCGAGGACCGCCTGAAGGACATCAACCGCGCCTACAGCCTCCTGAAGAAACGTCTGGCCACGCTGCGGACCGACGAGCCCGGAACGGGCGCGCCCCCTTCCCAACAGGCGCCCAGCAGGGCAGCCTGACGGACCGCACGACACGCGACAGAGATCCGAGAGCAAAGCCCTATGACCAAGGTCGCCACCCTTTCCGAACCGCGCGAGCCCGCCGCGATCAACCTGCCCGACATCACGGTCAAGGTCCGCGATGTCTTCGGCATCGACAGCGACCTGGAGGTTCCCGCCTTCTCGGTCGCCAGCGAGCATGTGCCGGAACGTGACCCCACCTACCAGTTCGACCGCGAGACGACGCTGGCGATCCTCGCCGGCTTCGCCTTCAACCGCCGCGTGATGGTCCAGGGCTATCACGGTACCGGCAAGTCGACGCATATCGAGCAGGTGGCCGCGCGGCTCAACTGGCCCTGCCTGCGCGTCAACCTGGACAGCCACATCAGCCGCATCGACCTGATCGGCAAGGATGCCATCGTCCTGAAGGACGGCAAGCAGGTCACGGAATTCCGCGAGGGCATCCTGCCCTGGGCGTTGCAGCACCCCTGCGCGATGGTCTTCGACGAATACGATGCCGGCCGGCCGGACGTGATGTTCGTCATCCAGCGCGTGCTGGAGGTCGAGGGCAAGCTGACGCTGCTGGACCAGAACCGCGTGATCCGCCCGCACCCGGCCTTCCGGCTCTTCGCCACCGCCAATACGGTGGGCCTGGGCGACACGACCGGCCTCTATCACGGCACGCAGCAGATCAACCAGGGCCAGATGGACCGCTGGAACATCGTGGCGACGCTGAACTACCTGCCGCACGAGCAGGAAAGCCGCATTGTCGCGGCCAAGCTGGGCATCAAGGCCGATGACGTGGCCGCCAAAAAGCGCATCGGCGCCATGGTGGCGCTGGCCGACCTGACGCGCGCGGGCTTCATCGCCGGCGACATCTCCACCGTCATGTCGCCCCGCACCGTCATCACCTGGGCGGAGAACACGCGCATCTTCGGCGATATCGGCTTCGCCTTCCGCGTCACCTTCCTGAACAAGTGCGACGAGGCCGAGCGCAGCACGGTGGCCGAATACTACCAGCGCTGCTTCAACGAAGAGATCCCGACGGGTCTGATGGTCCGCAAGGGCTGACCGCGGCCGGGTGGCGGCACCGCCACCGCCCGGCCTGCCCCCATGCCAGCGGGAGACGGATAGATGAGCGGCACCAAGGACCAGACGCGCCAGGAAGAATTCAAGCGCGCGACGGCGGGCGCGTTGCGCGCCATCGCGCGCAATGCCGAGGTGCAGGTGGCCTACCAGCCCGGCCCCTCGGGCCTCGCCGGCAAGCGGGCGCGGCTGCCGCTGCCCACCCGGTCCCTGCCCCCCGCCGAGATGGCGCGGCTGCGCGGTGCCGCGGATGCCATCGCGCTGCGCATCCGCCACCATGACGAAGCCGCCCACGCCGCCCGCACACCGCCCCGCCGCGAGGCGAAGGAAGTGTTCGACGCGCTGGAGCAGGCGCGCGTCGAGGTTATCGGTAGCCAGCACATGCCCGGCGTCGCCGCCAATCTCGATGCCCGCCTGGCCGAGAGCTGCGAGGCCGAGGGCTACGACCGCATGACGCGGAAGGACCAGTTGCCGCTGACCGCGGCGCTGTCCCTGCTGGCGCGGGAACGCCTCTCCGGCCACCCGTCGCCGCCGGCCGCCAGGCGCGTGCTGGACCTGTGGCGCGACACGCTGGGCGAGAAGGCCGAGAACGCGCTGGCCGAGATGGCCGAGGCGCGCGAGAACCAGGATGGCTTCGCCCGCGCCGCCCGCAAGCTGCTGACCGCGCTGGACCTCGCGGAAGCCGAGGTCGAGGCTGAATCGGAAGAAGAGGCCGAGGGCGACGAGAGCGGTGAATCCACGCCGCAGCAGGACAGCTCCACCGAGGGCGAAAGCCAGTCGCAGGAGAGCGAGTCCGCCATGGGCGCGCAGCCCGAGGCGATGCAGGGCGAAGGGGCCGAGGAAGAGGGCGAGAGCGAGGAGGACGAGGGCGTCGCCGCCGAGGGCGAGGACCGCCCGGGCGGCCCGCAGCAGCGCAAGGACGTGGCGCCTTCCGACGATACCTCCACCTATCGCGCCTTCACCAAACAGTTCGACGAGGAAGTGGAGGCCGCCGACCTCTGCGATGCCGAGGAACTGGCGCGGCTGCGGCAGCAGCTCGATCAGCAGCTCTCCCACCTCCAGGGCGTCGTCTCCAAACTGGCCAACCGCCTGCAGCGCCGCCTGCTGGCGCAGCAGCAGCGCGCCTGGGAATTCGACCTGGAGGAAGGGATGCTCGATGCGTCCCGGCTGGCCCGCATCGTCGTCAACCCGATGCTCTCCCTCTCTTACAAGCGGGAGCGGGAGGCGGATTTCCGCGATACCGTCGTCACCCTGCTGATCGACAATTCCGGCTCGATGCGCGGGCGGCCGATCTCGGTCGCCGCCATGTGCTGCGATATTCTCGCCCGCACGCTGGAACGCTGCAGCGTCAAGGTCGAGATCCTGGGCGTCACCACCCGCGCCTGGAAGGGCGGCCAGTCGCGCGAACGCTGGGTGCAGGAGAGCAAGCCGCGCAACCCCGGCCGGCTGAACGACCTGCGCCACGTCATCTACAAATCCGCCGACGCACCCTGGCGCCGCGCCCGCAAGAACCTGGGCCTGATGCTGCGCGAGGGGCTGCTGAAGGAGAATATCGACGGCGAGGCGCTGGACTGGGCCTATCGCCGCCTGCGCTCGCGCCCCGAGAAGCGCCGTATCCTGATGGTGATCAGCGACGGCGCGCCGGTGGATGACAGCACCCTCAGCGTGAACCCGGGCAATTACCTGGAACGCCACCTGCGGAAGGTGATCCATGAGATTGAGCAGCGGGAGGCGGTGGAGCTGATCGCCATCGGCATCGGCCATGACGTGACGCGCTACTATCGCCGCGCCGTGACCATCGTGGATGCCGAGGAGCTGGGCGGTACCATGATGAAGAAGCTGGCCGAACTGTTCGACGAGGACGCCGCCGCCGCCTTCCAGCGCGCGGCCGCCGAGCGCGCGCCGATCCTGGGCTGACCAGGCCGTACAGCCGGCACCGCTCGCCGGCGGTGTCCAGAACGTGAGGCGGCGTCGCCTGCTGGCGGGGCTGGGTGGGCTTGGCCTGCTCGGCGCCTGCGGGATGGACGCGCCGCCGGCCACCCCCCTGCCCCCGCTCGACCTGCCCGCCGGCAGCCCGTTGCAATCGCTGGGCGGGCTGCTGCTGAACCGCGGGGTCATCGGCTTCAGGGGACTGTCGGGCCTGCATATCGGGCCGGACCTGGCGCTGGCCGCCGTCAGCGATACCGGCCGCTGGCTGAAGGCCCGGCTGGTGCTGGGCCAGGACGACCACCCCCTGGGGCTGGAGGGGCTCAGCAGCGGCAGGCTCTCGGACGGGCTGGTCATCGGCCTGCCGGGGCGGTTCTCGCGGGATGCCGAATCGCTGGCGCGGCTGCCGGACGGCACCTGGCTGGTGGGGTTCGAGCGCTGGCACCGCATCCGCGCCTATGACGACATCGCCGGCTGGGGCCGCCCGGCCGAGGCACCGCCCGGCCTGCTGCGCGCGCCGCTCAATGCCGGGCTGGAAAGCCTCGCGGTCCTGGCCGATGGCCGCTGGCTGGCCATCACCGAGGGGCTGAAGGATGGCGAGCGCAACCTGCTGCGCGGCTGGGTGGGCGTGCCGGGGCAATGGAACGCCTTCTCCTACCGCGCCACGCCCGGCTTCGTGCCAACCGACGCTGCGCCACTGCCCGATGGCGGCGCCCTGGTGACGGAACGCCGTTTCAGCCTGCTGGGCGGATTCAAGGGCCGGTTGCGGCGCCTTTCGGCCGCCAGCCTCAAGGCCCCGCGGCCCGGCGCCATCCTGGTGCCCGAGACCCTGCTGGACACCCTGCCCGCCGAGAACTGGGAGGGCGTCACCAGCTTCCCGCATAACGGCCGCCAACTGGTGGCGATGGTGACCGACGATAACGAGCTTTTCCTGCAAAAGGGCCTGTTGCTGCTGTTCGCCTTCCGCTGAGGCGGCGTTCAGGCAGGTTCCAGCACCCGCTCGCGCGGCAGGGTCATCCAGGCGCGGGCACCGATGCCGGGCACGGCCTCGATCGTCAGGTCGCCGCCATGGGCGCGCAGCAGGTCCCGCGCCACCACCAGCCCCAGCCCCAGGCCGCGCGTGCCCTGGGTGACAGAAAACCCGTTCAGGTCCTCGGCCGCCTGGCCGCTGCCATCGTCCTCGACCACGATGGCGACGCTGTCATCGGCGCGCACCAGCCGCATCTGCACCGAATCGCCATCCCTGGTCTGGCGCACCACCCGCGTCAGCACCTGCCGCAAGGCGCCGAGCAGGGCGCGGCGGTCCGCCGTCAGGGTCAGCGCCCGCAATTCGGGCGCCACCCGCCAACTGCGGTGGCCGGGGGTCAGCGCCTGGACGATCTGCCCGACCACCTCGTCCAGCAGGGGCCCGAAAGCCGTTTGCTCCTCCCGCAGCGTGCGCGGGCCGGCGGCGCTGGCCAGCAGGTCCGACACGTCGGCGGACAGGCCCAGCAGCGCGCGGGCGCGGCCTTCCAGCCCGGCATCGGCAGCCGGTGCCCGGGCTGGCCCAGGCGGCCGGGGCAGCTCAGGCAGCTCAGGCGGCGGCGCGGCCGTGGCATGGCCCAGCAGCGCCAGGCCATGGCCCTGCATCTCCTGCGCCAGCAGGCCCAGGTAGCGGCCCCGCGCATCCAGGTCGCGCTCGGCCACGCGCGCGCGGGTTTCAGCCCGCCGGCATTCCAACCAGTTGGTCGCGCAGAACAGAGCGGTAGCCAGTATCGCGGCACCCGTCAGCAGGGGCGGAAGAAGCAGTTCCATGCCGCTCAGGATGTGGGACGAAGGTAAATGGCCGATGAAGGCGGCCCGGAAATCCGCCCGGCGGCGGCGATCCTCATCGGGATGTGACCGGCCATGAAAAAAGGCGCCTCCGGACTGGCCGGAAGCGCCTTTCATTCAACCCGGCGGTGCCGGACCGGCAGGCCGGTTCAGGCGGCGGCGGCGGTCGCGGCCTTCTTCGCCTGGGCGCGCAAGATGCGGCGCTTCAGGGTCAGGGCCTCGACCGGCAGGTTCCGATTCGGCGTCGTGATCAGGAACGAGTCCAGGCCGCCATTGTGCTCAACGGTGCGAATGCCGTTGGTGCTCAGGCGGATCTGGATGGAGGTGCCCAGCACGTCGGAGAAGAAGGAATTCTCCTGCAGGTTGGGCAGGAAGCGGCGGCGGGACTTGTTGTTGGCGTGGCTGACGTTGTTGCCCGTCAGGACGCCCTTCCCGGTGATCGCGCAACGGCGAGCCATGGCACTACCCTTTATTCAGCAGGCTGGGGCACGCACTGGCACCGCTCGCCTCAGGATGGAAAACAGGAGGCGGCGTATGGCCCGCTCCCCCGGCAGAGTCAAGGTTTGGCGGTGAATTCTCAGCCGTTGCCGGCCGTCGGCGGGGCCGATTGCCGCAATTCATTGAGTTCGCCCGATTCGACCGAGGCCACGGCGCTGCGCAGCACGTTCAGAATCGCGCGGTCCTCCATGCTGCGGGCCATCAATCCCAGCGCGCCGCCCAGCAGGGCGGAAGCGACGGAGATCGGGGCGATCTTCTGCTCGATCATGTATTCGATGGCCTTATCGACCACCGAGCCGGCATGGCTGAGGTCTTCGGGGGCCATTCCCTGCGGGTCGAGTTGCATGCGATGCCCTTCTGGATACGGTCCGCGTCACATAGTCAGTACGCGGCGTATGCGAAACCCCCGCCCGCGCGGGGCCGTCCCCGCCAGTGGAAAAGGCCGCCGGCGCCGCTCAGGGCGCCACGCCGGCCTCCATCGCCGCCGCCTGGGCCGCTGCGGCGGCCTCGGCGGCCGCCACAGCCTCCGACTGCCGGCGCCACATCTGGGCGTAGAGGCCGCCCTGGGCCATCAGCACGGTATGGTTGCCGCGCTCGGCCACCTGGCCATCCTGCAGCACCATGATCTCGTCCGCCTCCACCACGGTGGACAGGCGGTGCGCGATCACCAGTGTGGTCCGCCCGGCCGAGACACCGCGCAGCGCCTGTTGGATGTCCTGCTCGGTCCGGGTGTCCAGCGCGCTGGTGGCCTCGTCCAGAATGAGGATGCGCGGGTCCTTCAGGATGGTCCGCGCGATGGCGACCCGCTGCTTCTCGCCGCCCGAAAGCTTCAGCCCCCGCTCGCCCACGCGGGTATCGTAGCCATCCGGCAGGCGCAGCACGAAATCATGCACCTGGGCCAGCCGCGCCGCCTGCTCCACCTCGGCATCCGAGGCGCCGGGGCGGCCATAGGCGATGTTGTAGCGGATGGTGTCGTTGAACAGCACGGTATCCTGCGGCACCACGCCGATGGCGGCGCGCAGGCTCTCCTGCGTGATGTCGCGGATATCGTGCCCGTCGATGCGGATGCTGCCCGACTGCGCGTCGTAGAAGCGGAACAGCAGGCGGGAGATGGTGGACTTGCCCGCGCCCGTCGGCCCGACGATGGCGAGCGTCCTGCCGGGCGGCACCGTGACGGAAATGCCCTTCAGGATCACGCGGTCCGGCCGGTAGCCGAAGCGGACATCCCGCAGTTCCAGCGCGCCGGGGCCGGGCGGCAGCACGATGGCGCCGGGGGCATCGGCCACCTCGCGCTCCTGCCGCATCAGGGTGAACATGGCCTCCATGTCGGTCAGGCCCTGCTTCAGCTCACGGTAGACGAAGCCCAGGAAATTCAGCGGCAGGTAGAGCTGGATCAGGTAGGTATTGACCAGCACGAAATCGCCCACCGTCATCCGCCCCGCCAGCACGCCCTCCGCGGCCATCACCATCACCACCGTCAGCCCGACCGCGATAATGGCCGCCTGCCCCATGTTCAGCAGGTTCAGCGTGACCTCGGAGCGGATATAGGCGCCCTCGTAGCGGCTCAGTGAGGCGTCGTAGCGGCGCTCCTCATGCCGCTCGTTGCCGAAATACTTGACCGTCTCGTAGTTCAGCAGGCTGTCGATCGCCTTGGTATTGGCGTCCTGGTCCATTTCGTTCATGGCGCGGCGGAAGCGCAGCCGCCAGTCGGTGAAGACCAGGGTGAAGGCGATGTAGAGGCCGATGGTCGTCAGCGTGACGGCGGCGAAGGTCCAGTCGAACATCCCCCACAGGATGACCGCCACCAGCAGCACCTCGATCAGCGTCGGGATGATGCTGAACAGCATGAAGTCGAGCACGAAGTTGATGCCCTTGGTCCCGCGCTCGATGATGCGCGACATGCCCCCCGTCTGCCGGTCCAGGTGGAAGCGCAGCGAGAGCGCGTGCAGGTGGCGGAACACGTTCAGCGCGATCACCCGCGCCGCCCGCGCCTGCACCTTCACGAAGATCGCGTCCCGCAATTCCGCGAAGCTGGAGGACGCGACGCGCAGCAGCCCATAGCCCAGCACAAGCGCCAGCGGCAGCGCCACGATGGCGGCGATACCCTGCTTCGGTGTCAGTGCGTCCACCGCGCGGGCATAGACGATGGGCACCAGCACGTTGGCGCCCTTGGCCACCACCATCAGCGCCAGCGCAATGACGACCCGCGCGCGGAGCCCGCTTTCGCCTTTGGGCCAGAGATAGGGGGCAAGGGTACGCAGGGTGGAGGCATGACCACGCGGCT
Organism: Roseomonas sp.; assembly: GCA_028288745.1. Taxonomy (GTDB): domain Bacteria; phylum Pseudomonadota; class Alphaproteobacteria; order Acetobacterales; family Acetobacteraceae; genus Pseudoroseomonas. The sequence goes on from JAQGHX010000092.1 coordinate 13,309, forward strand.
TCGCGGGCGCGGCTTCGGTATCGGCGGGCAAGCGGCATACTCCGGTGGGCGGCAGGGCAGTTACATGGCGGCGGCTCCGCCGGGTGGCAATGTGCCGGCGGCGCAGGGCTGCTGCCACCCGGCCGGCCGATTCGGCCGGCCATTGAGGCCGCCAGGGCATTGCCTGCCCCGGCGCGGCGCGCCAGAAACGCCCCATGGACGGCTTCGCGCGACACATCGCTGCCTGCAACAACCTGGCTTCGCCGGCCGGGCTGATCCCCTTCCGCATCCTGGGCGAGCAGGTCGGCTGGCTCGGCCCTGACCTCGCGCGCTGGCTGGCCTTCCGCCCGCAGCATTTCCATTTCGACGCGGCCGGGGTCTCGCTGGCCAGCAGCCTGCGCGGCACGGCCCTGCGTGACGCGGCCCTGGCCGACGCGGTGAAGGGCATGGCCCGCGCCGGGCTCGTCAGCATCCGCGAGGAACCCTTCGACGTACGCGCCACGCCCGCGGGCCCGGTGCTGGCGCGGCTGGACCGGGGCGCCGTGCCGGCCTTCGGCGTGCTGGCGCAAGGGGTCCACCTGAACGGGCTGGTGCGGCGCGCCGACGGCCTGCACATCTGGCTGGGCAGCCGGGCCAAGGACAAGGCCGTGGCCCCCGGCCAGTGGGACAATATCGTGGCCGGCGGCATTCCCGCCGGGCTGGACGCCGTGGCGACGCTGGTGAAGGAAGCGGGCGAGGAAGCCGGCCTGCCGCCGGACCTGGCGGCACGCGCCACCCCGGCCAGCCGCCTGTCCTACAACATGGTGCTGGACGAGGGCCTGCGGCGGGACATCCTGCACTGCTTCGACCTGGAGCTGCCCGAGGACTTCACCCCCGCCCCGCATGACGACGAGGTGGAATTCTTCGAACTCTGGCCGGCCCGGCGGGTGCTGGAACTGGTGCGCGACACTGATAGCGTGAAGTTCAACGTCAACCTGGTGCTGATCGACCTGTTCCTGCGGGAAGGCATGATCGACCCCGCCTCCGCCGAGGGGCGCCGGTTGCGGCTGGAGCTGCAGGCCGAGGACTGACGCCCGGCCACTCCGCCGCCGCCCGGGCTGGCGCCGGCGCTGGCGGGCTGCTTCAGCGCAGCGGCGTCGCCTGCACGCCCTGCTGGTAGGCTGGCGGCTGGTAGGCCGGCATGGCCTGCCCTTGCATGGGCTGCGGCGGCACCGGCTGGGCCGCCTGCACCGGCGGGCCATAGCGCATCAGCATCGCCCGCAGCGGGTCGGCGCCGGGATTATGGGCGGTCATGTCGATCACGATCTGCCGGGCCGAATAATCCTGGCCATAATAGGCGCGGTTCGATTCGCTGCGGCTGGACATCAGCGAGCCGTCCAGCGCCACGCCGGCGTAAAGGCCACGCGCCTTGGCCACCGTCACGATATCGGCCCCCACCGCCGCCGTGGTGGAGCCGGCGATGCCGCCGCCGATGGTCGCCACCGCCACCGACGCATCGGCGCCGATCTTGAACTGGCTGTCCATCAGCGCGGAGAGGCCCTTGCTGGTCAGGATCATCATCATGACCTGCGCGTCCTGCACGCCGATCTGGAAGCCGATGCTGCCGGAGCCCAGGCTGTAGAAGGTGGGCGAGGACCACGACCCGGCGCCGTCCCGCGCCAGCAGCACGCAGGAGCCGCCCTGCCCGCCCACGATGAAGCCGGCGCGGAAGATGCGCGGGCAGACCATCACGGCGCGCGCCCGGCGCAGCAGCCCCACCGCATCGGTCTGCGGGCCGTCGGAGCCGGAGAGCATTTCCTGCACGGTCAGGGTGGCGCGGTCCACCAGCACCTGCTCCTCCCCCTGCGCCGTCGTGGCGCAGGACGGCAGCAGCACCGCCAGGGCCAGAATCGAGGGAAAGGCCAGCATCTTCGGGAAGATGGTGCGTTGCATGAGGATTCTCCGCCAAGTCTTTGTCCAGACATGACGTTCCAGCGCAAACGTGGCAAGCCAAACTTGCGTGGGGCCGCTTAGGGGCCCGTGAGCGGCGGCTCTTCGTTGACCGAGGACACGCGCCAGGCCGGCCCATGCTTCTCCAGCCGCGTCAGCGACAGGTTCCTGACCGAAAACTGGAAAGCCTGCTGCGGGTCCAGCGCCATGGCATGCGCCACCGCCGCGCGGATCGAGCCGCCGTGGGCGATGACGACCACGTCCTGCCCCGCCAGCCGCTCCGCCATGTCTTCCAGCGTGGGGCCGACACGGCCGATCACGTCGGACAGGCTTTCACCGCCGGGCGGGCGCTCGGCGGCGCCATGCGGCCAGAACGGGTGTGGCGGCTCGTTCAGCCGCGCCACCAGTTCCTCATGCGTGATGCCCTGCCATTCGCCCAGGTGCTGCTCGGCGAAATGGGGCTCCACCGCGATCTCGGCCTCGGGGTAGCCGGCGGCGAAGATGGCGGCGGCCGTGGCGCGGGTGCGCGAGAGCGGCGTGGTGAACCAGCGCGCGCCAGCCGGCAGCCGGCCCGCCAGCCACTGGTAGGCGGCGGTGTCCTGCGCGAGCGCGAGGGCACAGATGGCAACATCCATGTCGCCATACATCACGGCTCGCGCCGAGGGCTCGACGATGGCGTGGCGGATGAGGAAAAATCGGGTCGGTTTCACGGCGCGGTCTTTAGGCGCTTTGGGGCGGCGCTGGAAAGCGCCTGGGGCGCGGATTCCGGAAAGGGGCGTCTGGTTCACTTTTTGTTCAGGCGCCGCGTGCAGGATGCGGCATCGGCGCCGGCCCCAGGAGGGCAACCCGGCGCCGCCACAGCCCCGCACAGGGGCATCTGGAGCAGGTCAGAATGTCCTCGTCCCCGCCCACCCCGCGCCTTCCCCCGCCCCCGGCCGAGGCCTGGCCCATGGTGGCGCCGCTGCCCGCCATGGCGGAGGAGGTCAGCCTCTCCATGCCAGCCCCCGCATGGCCCCTGCCCGACTGGCACGATGCTGCCGGCCGCACCGGCCTCGCCGCGCTGGGGGAGCAGGTGGCGGCCCGGCTCAGCCTTGAGGCCGGGCCCATCGGCCTGCTGCCGGATACCGCGACGCCCGGCTGGCTGGCCGCGCCGCTGCCGGCGGGCGATGCCTATGGCCGGATGCTGGCGATCCTGGCGGGCGGCGCCGCGCCGGGCACGGAAGACGCCATCTGGTTCGGCTGACCCCGGTGCGGCCGGGCCCAAAATCTGCTCTTTTGGCGGGATGCGACTTTTCCGGCTCAAACCCAAGGCACCCCGGCCGGCTTCCTGGCGGCCCGCCCCCGGCCAGCTTCCCGAGGGCCTGCGCGTCTATGCGATCGGCGATATCCATGGCTGCGATTCCATGCTGGAACGCCTGCATGACCTGATCGCGCTGGACTGGGCGGCGGCCCCGGCCGCGCGGGCGGTGGTCGTGCACCTGGGCGATTTCGTCGACCGCGGGGCGCAGGGCGCGGCGGTGCTGGAGCGCGTCGCCGGGCCACCGCCCATCGGCGGCGCCGAATCGGTGTCGCTGCGCGGCAATCATGAGGTGATGATGCTGGACGCCCTGGCGCCCGATGCCACGCCCGACGCCCATTCGCTGTGGCTGGCCAATGGCGGCACCGCCACATTGGAATCCTTCCCCGATGGCGTGCCCGGCCATGTCCTGGACTGGCTGCGCGCCCTGCCCCTGCGCTGGCAGGCCGGCAATTACCTGTTCGTCCATGCCGGAATCGACCCCCGCAAGGCGCTGGACGCGCAGACGGAGGCCGATCTGCTCTGGATTCGCGAGCCGTTCCTCTCCTGGTCCGGCCCGCTGGGCGTGGTGGTGGTGCATGGCCATACCCCGGTTCCCAAGCCGCAGCTCTGGGACAACCGCATCGGCATCGATACCGGGGCGGTGGGTGGCGGGCCGCTGACCTGTCTGGTGCTGCAGGCGGACAGGTTGCGCTTTCTCGCCGTGCCGGCGGCTCCGGCGCGGCCGCGTCACGACGCTGTCTTGCGTTCTGGGCCAGGGCTGCGCTAGGCCGTTGCCGATGCTAGGCCCCGTGCCCCCTGCCGAACCGGCGAATCCAGCGGACCGCCCGCCCCTGACCCCGAACGACCTTCCAGGCCCCGATCTGGCCGAGGCCGTGCGGCAGTTGAAGCGCGCCTCCGTCCTGGTGGTGGGCGACGCGATGCTGGACCGCTACGTCTATGGCGCCGTCCGCCGCATCAGCCCGGAAGCGCCCGTGCCTATCCTGGCGGTGGAGCGCGAGGTGGCGATGCCCGGCGGCGCCGGCAATGTCGTGCGCAACCTGACGGCGCTGGGCGCCGCGGTGGCGTTTCTCTCGGTGGTGGGGGACGACCAGTCGGGCAGCGACCTGACCGGGCTGATCGGCGGCCAGCCCGGGGTCGAGCCCTGGCTGCTGGTGCAAGGCGGGCGCGCCACCACCACCAAGACCCGCTTCATCGCCAGCGGGCAGCAATTGATGCGCGCCGACCACGAGATCGCGCGGCCCATCAACACGCGGCTGGCCGACAGGCTGGTGCGGATCGCGGCCGATACCGTCGCCGCGACCTCGGTGATGGTGCTGTCGGATTACCACAAGGGCGTGCTGGCGGGTGACGTGCCGGCCCGGCTGATCGCCGCCGCGCGCGCCGCCGGCCGCCGGGTGGTGGTCGACCCCAAGGGCCACGACTACAGCCGCTATGCCGGCGCCGACGTCATCACGCCCAACCGCGCCGAACTCTCCCTCGCCACTGACATGCCGGTGGAGACGGAGGAGGAGATCGTCGAGGCCGCCCGGATGCTGCAAACCCGCCACGGCTTTCATGCCGTGCTGGTGACGCGCAGTGAGGACGGCATGACCCTGCTGGTGGGCGAGGCGCTGTACCACATGCCGGCCGAGGCGCCGGAGGTGCACGACGTCTCCGGCGCGGGCGATACGGTGGTGGCGGTGCTGGCGGCCGGCCTCGCCGCAGGGCTGGCGCTGCCGGTGGCGGCGCGGCTGGCCAATATCGCGGGCGGGCTGGTGGTCGGCAAAGTCGGCACCGCCGTCGCGCGCGAGAACGACCTGCTGGAAGCGCTGACCCCCGAGCGCGGCACGCTGCGCAAGGTGATGCGCCGCGCCGGCGCGGCCGAGCAGGTGGAACGCTGGCGGCAGCGCGGCTGGCGCGTCGGCTTCACCAATGGCTGTTTCGACCTGCTGCACCCGGGCCATGTGCACCTGCTGGAACAGGCCCGCAGCTGGTGCGACCGGCTGGTGGTGGGGCTGAACGCCGATACCAGCGTCAAGCGCCTGAAGGGCGCCACCCGGCCGATCCAGCAGGAAGCGGCGCGCGCCGCCGTGCTGGCCTCGCTCTCCACCGTCGACCTCGTGACGGTGTTCGAGGAGGATACGCCGGTCGAACTGATCCGCCTGCTGCGCCCCGACGTGCTGGTGAAGGGCGCCGACTATACCGTGGACCAGGTGGTGGGCGGCGAGCTGGTGCAGGAATGGGGCGGCATGGTGAAGCTGGCCGAGCTGATGCCCGGCAATTCGACCACCGCCACGGTCGCGCGCATCCGGGGTTAGGCCATGGACTGGTCCGCGCTGTTCAACACCGGCCGCTTCCCAGGCCAGGCGGCCCGCCCCAGCCCGACCCGCAACCCCTTCCAGATCGACCAGGACCGCATCGTCTTCAGCCGCCCCTTCCGGCGGCTGCAGCAGAAGACCCAGGTGCATCCGCTCTCCACCAACGCGCATGTGCGCAACCGGCTGCTGCATACGCTGGAAGTGGCGTCCGTCGGGCGCTCCATCGGCTTCGCGGTGGGCTCGGAACTGCGGGCCGAACTGGCCGCCGCCGGGCATACGCCGGACGACCTGGGCTATCTGGTGCAGGCAGTCTGCCTGGCGCATGACATCGGCAACCCGCCCTTCGGCCATGCGGGCGAGGAAGTAATCGCCACCTTCATGGGCGGCTGGTTGGATGGGACCGGCCGCGCCAGCAGCCTGGAACTGGACGACGACCTGCGCTTCTTCGACGGCAACGCGCAGGGCTTCCGCATCCTGACGCGCGCCGATGGCTACCGCGACCGCGGCGGGCTGCGCCTGACCTTCGCCAGCCTCGGCGCCTTCATCAAGTATCCCTGGGGCGGCGCGGACCCGCGTTCCACCAAAGGCGGGCGGCCGGGCGCGAAGTTCAACTGCTTCGCCACCGAGCGCGAGGGGTTCGACGCGGTGCTCGCCGCCTGCGGCATGGCCGGCCCTCTGCCGCGCCACCCGGCGGTCTGGCTGATGGAAGCCGCCGACGACATCACCTACGGCCTCGCCGACCTGGAAGACGCCGTCGAGCTGCAGATCGTGCCCTACCAGACCTATGAGGCGCTGGTCGCCCCGCTGGCCGGCGTGGAACGCGCGCGGCTGGCGCAGGAGGACAGCGAGACGCAGAAGGTGGCGCTGCTGCGCTCGGCGGCGGCGGGGAAGCTGATCGGCGCCGTGACGGAGACCTTCTGCCAGCATCGCGGGACGCTGCTGACCGGCCAAATGGCTCCCGGCACCGGCCTGACCGACCTGTTCGAGCCCGGGCTGCGCGCCGCCTTCAACGGTCTGAAGCAAAAGAACAGCGACGCCCTCTATCTCCACCCCCGCAAGGTCGAGTTCGAGATCGGCGCGCGCGACGTGCTGGAGAAGACGCTGACGATTTTCCTGGAAGCCAGCCTCGCCTACGCGCAGGGCAAGGGGGACGTGCGGGCGCTGCGGCCACGCCAGGCGCTGTCGCTGATGCAGGACTACCACCCGAAGCCGGAATTCTCCGCCAGCGAGACCATCCGCTGCGCCGTCGATTTCGTTGCGGGTATGACGGATAATTACGCGGCCTACCTGGCGGGGCGGCTGCGCGGCCTCTGACCTCTCAGGGCGCGGCGGCCGGGGCGGGACCGGCGGGCGCCGCCGGGGTGGAGATGGCGGGCACCGCCGCCGGCACCGGGCTGCGCAGGCAGCCGCGCACCAGGGGGGCGCAGACGCCTTCCTCGCCGCCCACATCGTCATTGTCGCCGGCATAGTTCAGCCCCACCACGCGCCCGCCCGCGACGCGGAACAGCGCATGGCAGTAGGACCCGCTACCGGCCAGGCTAAAGCCGCCGATCAGCGGCAGGTTCACGTTCAGCCCGCCGACATTGGCGTTCTTCTGCTCGTAGGACAGCAGCTCGCTGCCATCGCCCAGCTTGCGGGTGCGGGTGGGGATGCCGGCGCAGGCCTGCAGGTCGTCCACGCCCATGCCCACCAGTTGCCGTCGCGCATCCGCGGCCACCCTGGCGCCGGGCGAGGCACAGGTGGCGAGCAGCAGGAACAGCAGCGGCAGGGGGCGGACAGGACGCATCGTGACTCCTTCATGACGTGGCGGGCATGACGTGCATCGCGCTCTGGCAGCAGCTCGGCATCTGCGATTACGGCGAGCTCTGGCGGCTGGTGGCATTGGCGGTCGGGCTGCGGCTTGGGGGCATCGTGCTGCTGGGCTTGCTGGCCGGCTCGATGCTGCCTTCGCGCTGAAGCGGGCGGGGTTCGACCCCGCCAGCGCCTCGGTCCCTTTTGTCGCCACGCTGGTCGATGTCACCGGGCTGGTGATCTATTTCAGCATGGCGCTGGCGGTGCTGAGCGGCACGCTGCTCTTAACCGCGGGCATGCGCCGGAAGCGTGGGGGGCGCAAACCCCCCGGCCTTCAGCGCTTCAGCAGCAGTTCGGCGATCTGCACGGCATTGAGCGCCGCGCCCTTCAGCAACTGGTCGCCCGCCACGAACAGCGCGACCGAGCGGCCGGTGGGGTCGCCAAGGTCGGTGCGGATACGCCCCACCAGCACGTCGCCCTGCCCCGAGGCCTCGGAGGGCATCGGGAAGTGGTTGGCCACGCGGTCGTCCACCAGCCGGAGGCCGGGGGCCTCGGCCAGGATGGCGCGCACGTCGTCGGGCGAGACCTTCTCCTCGAATTCCACCGTCAGGGCGATGGCATGGGCGCGCAGCACCGGCACGCGGATGCAGGTGATGCCGATCGGCAGCGCCGGCAGGTCCATGATGCGGCGGGTCTCGGCGATCACCTTCAGCTCCTCGCCGTTATAGCCGCTCTCGGCGTCCATCTCGGCATTGTGGCTGAACAGGTTGAAGGCATAGGGGTGCGGCAGCACGGTGGGCGTGTAGTCCTCGCCCCGCAGGTAGGCGGCGGTGGAGAGGCGCAGTTCCTCCATCGCGGCCGCGCCGGCGCCTGAGGCCGCCTGGTAGGTCGCGGCGCTGACGCGGCGGATCCGGTGGCGCTGCTGCAGCGGCCAGAGCGGCACGGTGGCGATGACGGCCACGCAATTCGGGTTGGCGATGATGCCGCGATGGCCAGCCATGCTGGCGGCATTCACTTCCGGCACCACCAGCGGCACGCCGGGCTCCATGCGGAAGGCGGAGGAATTGTCCACCACCACCGCGCCCGCCTGCACCGCCACCGCCGCGTAGCGCCTGGAGATGCCGCTGCCGGCGGAGAACAGGGCGATGTCGACGCCCGCGAAGCTGTCGTCGTCCAGCGCCTCGACCGTCAGGGCCTGGCCCTTGAAGGTCATGGTCTTGCCAGCCGAGCGCGGCGAGGCGAGCAGGCGCAGGGAGGAGAGCGGGAAGCCGCGTTCCTCCAGGCAGCGCAGCAGCTCGACGCCGACGGCGCCGGTAGCGCCCACGATCGCCACCACGGGGGCGGCGGCCTCGACATGGCGGAACTGCGCTTCGGCGGGTTCTTGGAGGTTCAGCATACTCGTCTCTTCGGTTGTGCCGGGAGAGACGGGGTGGCCGGACACCCGGTCCTGGCCCCGTCCGTCTCCGGCGGGGCCTTCTGGTGCTTATGTCGCCGGGGTCACCGCGCATGCACCAGAGGACGCCCCGCCGGAGCGGTCGTCTTCTTGATAATGCGCTTCATGATGGTCATCGCGGACATAACGCGATGTTTAGGCGGGCGCGGGCCGGGGCGTCAACATCTCTGGGGGGCCAACATCTCCGGGCGCTGGCGGCGGTGGCCGTCGGGAGAAACGGGAACCGGCACGGGGCGCATGTCGGCGGCGGATGACCCTCGCGCCGGCCCGCCTTCGCATGGCTCGGGCGGAACGGCCGCGGAGGTCGGAGCGCGCGCCGGCCCCCCCTTACTCCACCCGCAGCGCCGCCCGCATCTCGGCCGCGCCGGCCGGGTCCGCCAGCATCTGCAGCCGCGCCGCCGAGAGCCGGGCGTAACGCAGCAACAGCGACCGGCGGCGGGCGGCGGGCAGCTTGTGCTCGGCCGGGTGGCGCAGGATGGCGGCCTCGCCGTCATCGGCCACGATCAGTCCGACATCCTCCGGCAGCAGCGCCTGGGGGAAATCGAGGTCCACGGCGAAATACAGGCGGTCGCACCATTCGCGGTATTCCCACCACTTGGCGTCGGTCAGGAAGTCCCGGGCGCAGCTCTTGACCTCGATCGCGGTGAAGCCGCCATCGCCATCCAGCGCCAGCAGGTCCAGCCGCCGGCCGGTGGGCAAGGGCACTTCCGGAATGGCGGTCCAGCCCAGCCGCGCGCAAAGGCGGGACGCCGCGCGGCAGACGCGCAGCGTGCGTTCGGGGGGAAGCAGATCGGACATGGCTGTCTAGTTCGCACTCTGTTCCCTCGCCGGTCAAGGGACAAGGCGTTAGTAAAGGCGCATGGCCGAGGACCTCCCTTTCTGGAAGACCAAGACGCTGGGGCAGATGACCCGTGGCGAATGGGAGAGCCTGTGCGACGGCTGCGGCCGCTGCTGCCTGCACAAGCTGCGGGACGAGGAGACCGAGGAACTGGTCTGGACCACCGTCGCCTGCCGGCTGCTGGACACCACGAGCTGCCAGTGCGGCAACTACGCCAACCGCCGCGACCACGTACCCGATTGTGTGAAGCTGACGCCCAAGCGCCTGGCCGGCATCGACTGGCTGCCGCCCTCCTGCGCCTACCGGCTGGTGGCCGAGGGCCGCGACCTGGAATGGTGGCACCCCCTGGTCTCCGGCGACCCGGAGACGGTGCATGCCTCCGGCGCTTCCGTCCGCGGCCGCGCGGTGCCGGAGCGCGCGGCGAGGGACCTGGAAGACCATGTGGCCACCTGGCCCGGCGCCTGGCCCGCCCCGGCCGCCGCCACGCGCCGCCGGCGCTGACCCCCGTTCACCTCCCCGGAAGAGCACCCCGCATGAATGAGCCGCTCCGCTGCCGCGCGCCCGCCATCGGCACCGTGCAGATCGACAATGACGACATGCGGGTGATGCGCTGGGACTTCCCGGCCGGGGCCGAGACCGGCTGGCACCGCCATGGCTACGCCTATGTCGTGGTGCCGCTGCATGCCGGCACCATGCTGATCGAGCTGCCCGGCGGCGCCACCATGGACGCCACGCTGGCCCCCGGAATTTCCTACGAACGCCCGCCCGGCGCCGAGCATAACGTGGTCAATGCCGGCACCACGCCCTTCAGCTTCATCGAGATCGAGCTGAAATCCCGCCCCGGCTGAGCATGGCCGCCCGGCGGACAGGTGACAAAGCCCGCCGCCGGGCCATATGCCTGCTGCCCCGCCGTCCTTGCCCGAGGTGAATGCTTGTGCCCACCGCCACCCTGCAAGTCGATTTCGAGCGCCTGCTGGCCGCGGCACCCCACCCCTATTTGCTGCTGGACCCGGCCTTCACCATCGTCTGGGTGAACGAGGCTTATCTCGGCGCCACCGGCCGCACGCGGGACGATATCATCGGCCGTAACCTGTTCGACGCCTTCCCCACCGGCCCGCATGATCCCGGCGGGCAGGGCATACGGCAGTTGCGCGCCTCGCTGGAGGCGACGCTGCAGACGCGGGAACGCGATGTGCTGGGACTGATCCACTATCCCATCCCGCGCCAGACCGATGCCGGCACGGTGTTCGAGGACCGCTGGTGGAGCGCCAGCCACAATCCCATCCTGGATGCGGGCGGCCAGGTCGCGCTGATCCTGCAGCAGACCGATGACGTCACGGAACTGCAGACCCTGAAGCTCAGCCTGGCGCGGCAGGGCGGGCAGGAGCGGCTGGAAGGCAGCTTCTTCCGCCGCGCCCGGGAAGTGGAGGCCGAGAGGAACGCGCTGGGCGCCGAGCGCACGCATCTGCGCCGGCTGCTGGAGCAGGCCAGCAGCTTCGCCGCCTTCCTGCGCGGCGAGGACCATGTTTTCGAGATCGCCAACCAGGCCTATCTGCGGCTGACGGGCCAGCGCGACATCCTGGGCAAGCCATTGCGCGCGGCCATTCCGGAACTGGATGGCCAGGGCCTCTACGAGAAGCTGGATGAGGCCTACGCCACCGGCACCACCTTCCATGGCCATGCCATGCCGGTGCGGCTGATGAACGAGGCCGGCACGGCCGTGACCGACAGCTTCCTGGATTTCATCTGCCAGCCGATTTTCGAGCCCGACGGCACCGTCTCCGGCATTTTCGTGCTGGGCAGCGACGTGACCGAGGGCAAGCGGGCGGCCGATGAGCTGGAGCGCTATAAGAACCGGCTGGAGGAGATGGTGCGCGAGCGCACCCGCGCGCTGGAGGAAAGCGAGGCCGAGCGCCGCCGCGCCGAGGGCGCCCTGCGCCAGAGCCAGAAGATGGAGGCCATCGGCCAGCTGACCGGCGGCGTGGCGCATGACTTCAACAACCTCCTGCAGATCCTCAGCGGCAACCTGCAACTGCTGCAGCGCCGCCTGCGCGAGCCGGAGGATGCGAAGCGCCTGACCGCCTCGCTCAGCGCGGTGGACCGTGGCGCGAAGCTCGCCTCGCAACTGCTGGCCTTCGCCCGCCGCCAGCCGCTGGAACCGCGCGCCATCAACCTCGGCCGCATGGTGCGGGAGATGGACGAGCTGCTGCGCCGGGCCATCGGCGAGGCGATCGAGGTGGAGACGGTGATCGCCGGCGGGTTGTGGAACACGCTGACCGACCCGCACCAGGTGCAGAACGTCATCCTGAACCTGGCGGTCAACGCGCGCGATGCCATGGCGGGCGGCGACGCGGCCTCGGCCACCGGGCGGCTGACCATCGAGGCCGGCAATGCCATGCTGGACGATCTCTACGCCGCGCAGCATGTGGACGTGAAAGCGGGCCAGTATGTGATGCTCGCCGTCAGCGACACCGGCTGCGGCATGACGCGGGAGGTGATGGAAAAGGCCTTCGATCCTTTCTTCACCACCAAGCGGGAAGGCAGCGGCACGGGGCTCGGCCTCTCCATGGTCTATGGCTTCGTCAAGCAGAGCCACGGGCACATCAAGATCTACAGCGAGCCCGGCCAGGGCACGACGATCCGCATCTATCTGCCCCGCACCCGCGAGGCCGAGGAAATGTTGCCCGACTTAGCCTCCGCCCCGATCGAGAGCGGTACCGAGACCATTCTGGTGGTGGAGGACGACCCGGTGGTACAAGCCACCGTGGTCGATCTGCTGAAGGACCTGGGCTACACCGTGCTGCGCGCCTCCGACGGGCAGAGCGCGCTGATGCTGGCGCGCAGCGGCATCTCCATCGACCTGCTGTTCACCGATGTGGTCATGCCGGGGCCGGTGCGGGCGCCGGATCTGGCGCGGCAGGTGCAGGCCATGATGCCGGGCGTCGGCGTGCTGTTCACCTCCGGCTATACCGAGAACGCCATCGTGCATGGCGGCCGGCTGGACCCGGGCGTGAACCTGCTGAGCAAGCCCTACCGGCGCGAGGACCTGGCGCGGAAGGTACGCCATACCCTGAACAACCGCCGGCAGGCCGCCGCCCGAGTGCCCGGCCCCGCTGCCCCGCCCGCCGGCGGGCCGGCCCCCGCGCCTGCCGTGCCTGCCGTGC
>JAQGHX010000209.1 GCA_028288745.1 Roseomonas sp.
GGGATGGCCGCTTCCTGGCCTCCAGCCCCGAGAGTGACCCGCGCTGGCTGCTGGAGCAGATGCGGGCCGATTGAGGCCGGTCCGGGAGAGGAAAGTATCCCGGACCCAATTCATGGCTTCCGGTTCCGGCCCCGCATCGGGCTAAGGGGGCGGCAAAGGCGGCGCCCGGGATGGACGCTGGCCCTGCCCACTGCGCGGCCTCACCCTGCTGGTGGCAAAAGCCCCCCGTCAGGCTTCCGCCGCCCGGCGCCTTACTGGCTGGCCCAGAGGATGCGGTGCATCCAGGCGATTTCCGACAGGTCGAAACTGTAATTGGGATGGGCCGGGTTGAGGCTCGCCAGCTCGATCTTGCGGGCGGACTGGCGCAGCAATTCCTTGGCCATCACCTCGCCCTTGATCGTGCGCACCACCACGCGGTCGCTGCGCCGCACCGGGGAGTTGGGCGAGACGATGATGGTGTCGCCGTCGCGGAACACCGGTTCCATGCTGTCGCCCGAGATCTCCAACGCATAGGCATTGGGGTCCGAAAGCTCTGGCGTGCTGATCTCGTCCCAGCCGCCGCCGACGGGATAGCCGCCATCGCCGAAGAAGCCCTCGCTGCCGGCCTGCGCCAGGCCCAGCAGGGGAATGCGCCGGCCCGGATTCGGGCGGCTGCTGTTGTGCAGCGTGGGCGCGCCGGTGACGAGGCCAGCGAAGGTCTCCATCTCCGTGCCTGTCGCTTCCAGAATTTTAGCGATGCTTTCAGTGGATGGCCAGCGCGGGCGGCTGTCGCTGCCGAGGCGCTTGGATGGGTTGAAAGCGGTGGGGTCCAGCCCCGCCCTGCGGGCGAGGCCGGAGGCCGAAAGGCCGTGTTCGGCCGCCAGGGCGTCGATCGCCCGCCAGATGTCATTGTGACGCATCCGGATAAAATCCTAGGCATTGAATCTAAACACAAGACGCTATTCCCAGGAATGTGATCACAAATAGGTGTTGACGCCTACGAAATAGCATTGGATGTTCGTGTTGTGTTCACAAATTGCTAGGAAAGGACACCCCTCATGACCGCCGCCCTCCGTACCAACAGCGTTCCGGTTTTATCCTCCATGGCCAAGGCCGAACCTTTCAACTCCGCCGACGAGGCCTGGATCTGGACCATGTCCGCCCTGACGGCCCGCCGGGAAGGCGCGCGCATCGTGGCGGGTGCCGGCAGCAAGCTGCGGCCCTGCGAGCCGGACGACGTGGTGAAGTGCCTGGACCGCCTGTACCGCCAGCGGCGCATCGACCTGGTTCATGCCCGCATCATGCGCATCTGGGGCGAGCGCGGCACCGCCCCCGACCCCCGCCATCTCAGCGAGAAGAACGACTGGCGCATCTGGAGCGAGGCGATGCAGCGGCTGGACTGGCCGCTCCGCATGAAGGGTATCGTGGCCGGGGGGGCGCGGCAGGGCGGCGGCATGGGCGAACTGGTGGACCTGGCAGCCCGCTGGCCTGCCGGAAGAGGGGCATGAGGCGGGACGCCCTGGCGCGGAAGCCGGCACCCGCGGCACGGCCGCCGCGCCGGCCACCAGGTGGGGCGGCCATCATGATACGGACGGAGCAGGGGGAGGCGCCGGTGGCGCGCCCGTCCCACCGCCATGCGCTGGCGGAGGGCGCGCAGCGGGTATGGATCGGCTTCGGCGGACGGGCGGACCGGCTGTGGCTGCGGTTATTGCGGCCGGGCTTCCGCCACTGTTTCGCGGCGGTGGAGGATGCCGGGGGCTGGACGGTGGTGGAGCCGCTCTCGGGCCGCCTGCTGGTGGCGCGGCCGGTGCTGGTGGCGGGGTTCGACCTGCCTGGCTTCTATCGCCGCGCCGGACTGACCGTGCTGGGCCCCTTCATGCCGGGGGCGCCGCATTGCGGGGTGGTGCCGGCCTTCTCGCCCTATTCCTGCGTAACGGTGTGCCGCGCCTTACTGGGGCAGGGCGCGCCCTTTGCCGTGACGCCACGCGGGTTGTTCCGGGCCTTGGAGAAAAGCCTGCATATCCAGGAAAAAAATCTTGACGAAAGGAATTTATTCATCTAGAACCAGCCTCGTCAACGGGTGAGTTGCGCCCGCTGAGCTTCCTCCCGATCCCCCCCGAGCGTCACACGGGCCCGGCCGAGATCCTTCTCGGCCGGGCCCGCTGCGTTTCCGGGCCGGTTCCGCCGACCCCCGTTTTCACCGCCGACCGTCCAGAGGAGTCCGCACGCGCATGGGTGGCCTGTTCAAAGCCCCGAAGCCGGTGGTCGTGACCGCGTCCCCGCCGGCCGTCACCCCCATTGCCAGCAACCCGGCCGACGCGGCAGCCGCCGCACGGCTACAGAACCAGGAGCGTGGCCGCCGCGGCCTGGCGGGCACCATCGCCACCTCCGAGCGCGGCGTGCTGGACGCGGCCCCGCGCCCCGCCGCCGCCGCCCGCAAGACCCTGCTGGGGGAATGAGCGCATGTCCCGCAACGAGATGACACCGGAAGCCGTGCTGGCCCGGCAGGCCGCCGCGTTGGAACGCCGCCGGCCGTGGGAGGCGGTCTGGCGCGAGTGCTACGACCATGTGCTCTCGGCCACGCCGGGCAGCGGTGGCCCGATGCTCTACGATTCGACGGCCGCAGACGCCGCCGAACAGCTCTCCGCCAGCCTGCTGGCCGAACTGACGCCGCCCTGGTCCCGCTGGTTTGGGCTGGCGCCCAGCCGGGCGCTCGCCGAGGGGCCGGATGCCGCGGCGGCGGCGGCGGCGCTGGAAGACGCGGCCGAGGTGCTGCAAGGGCATCTCGACCGTTCCAACTTCGTGCTGGAGATGCACCAGGCCTTCCTGGACCTGGTGGTGGCCGGCACCGGCGTCCTGCTGGTGGAGGAAGCCCCCGCCGGCGAGAGCAGCGCGCTGCGCTTCACCGCCGTGCCGCTGACCCAGGCGGTGCTGGAGGAAGGCGCGGGCGGGCGGCTCGACACCATCTACCGCGCCATCGCGCTGGATGCGGCCGGTATCGCGCGCCGCTACCCCGCCGCGTTGCTGCCGCCGGACCTCGCCAGGGGCGAGGACGACGTGCCGGCCCGCTTCCGGGTGGTGGAGGCGGTGTGGCCCGATGGCCATGGCGGCGCCAGCTACATGGCGGTGCTGGACCATGACGGCCGCGCGGTGCCGCTGGCTTCGGGGAGGTTCCTGGACAGCCCGTTCATCGCCTTCCGCTGGCTGAAGGCCCCGGGCGAGACCTATGGCCGTGGCCCGGTGATGAAGACGCTGCCCGACATCCGCACCGCCAACAAGGTGGTGGAACTGGTGCTGAAGAACGCCTCCATCGCCGCGACCGGCATCTGGCAGGCCGAGGATGACGGCGTCCTGAACCCCGCCACGGTGCGGCTGGTGCCGGGAGCCATCATCCCGAAGGCGCCGGGCTCCTCGGGGCTGACGCCGCTGGCGGCGCCGGGCAATTTCGATGTCTCGCAACTGGTGCTGGACGACCTGCGCAAGCGCATCCGCTCCGCGCTTCTGGCCGACCGGCTCTCCGCCCCGCGCGACGCCCGCATGACCGCGACCGAGGTGCTGGAACGCAGCGCCGAGACCGCGCGGCTGCTGGGTGCGACCTATGGCCGGTTGCAGGCGGAGTTGCTGACGCCGCTGGTCGCGCGCTGCCTGGCCATCCTGCGCCGCCGTGGCGAGGTGCCGCCGATGCTGCTGGACGGGCGCGAGGCGCGGCTGACCTACCAGTCGCCGCTGGCGCGCGTGCAGGGCCGCGCGGATGCCGCGAATACCCTGCTGTTCCTGCAGGCGGCATCGCAACTGGGGGCCGAGGCCACGGCGCAGATCGACATCCCGGCCGCCACCCGACACCTGGCCCGCGCGCTTGCCGCGCCGGCCGGGATCCTGATCCCGACCCCCATCGAGGAGTGACCAACCGCATGTCCGAAAACCTGCTCGACGCCGCGCTGGCCCCGGCGGAGGGCGACGCCCCCGCCACCCGCCCCGAGAATGTGCCGGAAAAGTTCTGGGATGCCGAGGCCAATGCGCTGCGCGTGGACGCCCTGCTGAAATCCTACAAGGAACTGGAGAAGCGCATGTCGCAGCGCTTCGCCCCGCCGGCGCCGGATGCGCCGGAGGAGGAGCGCCTGCACTACCGCCGCGCCATCGGCGTGCCGGATTCGCATGAGGAATACAGTGTCGATGCGAAGCACGAGATGTGCGGGCCGGATGACGCGGTCAACCGCCGGCTGCATGAGGCCGGCTTCACCTGCCATCAGGTGCAACTGGTCTACGACCTGGCGGCAGAGCGGCTGTTGCCCATGATCGCCGAGGCCGCCGCCGACTACGAGGCGCAGAAGCAGGTGGGCAAGCTGGCCGAGGCGCTGGGCGGCGAGGCGCAGTTCAAGCGGCTGGCGCCGCAGATCGCCGCCTGGGGCCGGGCGAACCTGCCCCCCGGCGTGCTCGCGGCGCTGTCCACCACCGCCGAGGGCGTGCTGGCGCTGCACGGCATGATGGCCAAGGCCGAGCCCAGCCTGGCCCGTGAGGCCGAGGCGCCCGAGGGCGTCGATGAACAGGCGCTGCGCAAGATGATGCGCGACCCGCGCTACTGGCGCACGCGGGAGCCCGAATACGTCAAGCGCGTGACCGAGGGCTTCAAGCGCCTCTTCGGCAACACGTAAGCAGATAGCGGCGGAGTTTGGCAGTACGGCGTTTCGCCGCGCTCGCTCCGCCGCGGGGCCGCCGGCGTGGCGCGCATCTCCCGATGCGCGCCCCGGCGGCCCGTCACTCCTTTCCGCCCTGCTCAACCTGGCCCAGCGCCGGGCGCGGAGGCGCGCCCGCATCGCCGGCCCTGGTTTCCGGGACCAACCGCGCGGCGCGGGCAATTTCCATCTTCCTTTCATGCCGCAAGGATGAGACGCATGTCCGCTACGATCGACCAGGTTTTCGCCAAGCAGTTCGAGTCCGAGGTCCACGAGGCCTACCAGCGCCAGGGCAGCAAGCTGCGCCCGACAGTGCGGAGCAAGAGCGGCATCCGTGGCGCCTCCACGGTCTTTCCCATCGTCGGCCGCGGCACGGCGGCGGCGAAGGCGCGCAACGGCTCCGTCCCGGTGATGAACCTGGCGCATTCGCATGTCGAATGCTTTCTGCAGGACTATTACGCGGGTGAATGGATCGACCGCCTGGACGAACTGAAGACCAATATCGACGAGCGCGCGGTGGTGGCCAATGCCGGCGCCTACGCGCTGGGCCGCAAGACGGACGAGCTGATCATCTCCGCCCTCGACGCCGGCACCCGCGAGGCCGTCGGCACCGCCGCCGGCACCACCGATACCGAGGGGTTGACCAAGGCCAAGGTGCTGCTGGCTTTCGAGATGCTGGGCGCCGCCGACGTGGCCGATGACGGCAACCGCTTCGCCATCGTCGGCTGGAAGCAGTGGAGCGACCTGCTGCAGATTCAGGAATTCGCGAACACCCAGTATGTGGGCGATGCCGATCTGCCCTGGAAGGGCACGCAGGCGAAGCGCTGGCTGGGCGCGACCTGGATGCCGCATTCCGGCCTGACCAAAAGCGGCAACCTCCGCTTCTGCTACTTCTACCACAAGACCGCGATTGGCCATGCCGTGGCGCAGGAAGTCTCCACCGACATCACCTGGCACGGCGACCGCGCGGCCTTCTTCGTCAATAACATGATGAGCCAGGGTGCTTCGCTGGTCGATGAGACCGGCATCGTGCGGATGCGCGCCTTCGAGATCTAGGCCGCGGATGCGCGCCTCCGGGGCTTGATCCCCGGAGGCGGCCGGGGGCGCATGGCCCCCGGCCGGGTTCCCGTTTTCCTATCGCTGTAAAGGAGCCTTTCCCGATGGCGCTCTCCGCCCTCGTCCTCTGCTCGCGCGCCTTGCTGAAGATCGGCGCGCAGCCGGTCGCTTCCTTCGACGAAGGCACCGCCGAGGCGGAGGTCGCGGTCAACCTCTATCCCTCCGTCCGCGACGCGCTGCTCTCCGCCCACCCCTGGTCCTTCGCCAGCGGGCAGATGGAACTGCCGCGCCTGCTGGACACCCCGCATGCCGATTACCGCTACGCCTACCAGTTGCCGGCCGATTTCCTGCGCGCGCTGTCGGCGGGCGCGGGCGGCAGCGGGCGCGGGCTGAACTACCGCCTGCACGAGCGCCGCCTGCATACGGATGCGGACAGGGTCACGCTGACCTATCTGTTTCAGCCTTCGGAAAGCGAGTTCCCGCCCTTCTTCGCATCCGCCCTGGTCACGCGACTGGCCGCCGAATTCTGCATCCCGCTGACCGAGAGCACCTCGCGCGCCGAGTTGTTGCATCGCCTGGCGGAGAACGAGTTCCGCAGCGCGCGCCTGACCGACAGCCAGCAGGATACCGTGCGGGCGCTGGAGGACTTTCCCCTCATCACGGCACGGGGCTGAACCATGGCGATGGGCCGCAGCGTCAAGACCAGCTTCACCGCGGGCGAACTCGGCGATCAGCTTCTGGGCCGGGGCGACCTGCGCGCCTTCGAGAATGGCGCGCGGCGCCTGCGCAACGTCTTCATCCAGCCCACCGGCGGTGTCGCGCGTCGCCCGGGCCTGCGCCATGTGGCGCTGCTGCCCGGGCCGTCGAAACTGATCGCCTTTGAGTTCAACACGGAACAAACCTACCTGCTGGTCCTGTCCGACCATCAGATGCTGGTCTTCATGGGTGATACGCAGGTGGCGCAACTGGGCGCGCCCTGGACCGGCGCCATGCTGGACGGCATCGCCTATACCCAGAGCGCGGACACGCTGCTGGTGGTGCATCCTTCGCTGCCGCCGCAGCGCATCACGCGCAGCAGCCACACCGATTGGTCGGTCCAGGGCTGGGATTTCGTGCTGGAGCCATTCCACCGCTTCGCGCCGCCCGGCGTCACCCTGGCCAGCAGCGCGTTGAGCGGCACCACCACGCTGACGGCCAGCGCGGCGGTCTTCCAGGCGGGGCATGTGGGCGCGCGGCTGCGCCTCGGGCCGAAGAAGCTGCGGGTGGCGGCGGTCGCATCCCCCACCTCGGCCACCGCCGTGCTGGAGGAGGCGATCGCCAGCGGCGCCGCGACGGCCGACTGGGACGAGGCTGCGTTCAGCGACGCACGGGGCTGGCCGGTCAGCATCTGCTTCCATCAGGACCGCCTGGTGCTGGGCGGCTCGCGCAACCTGCCGAACCGCTTGTGGCTCTCGCGCTCCGGTGACCTGTTCAACTTCGACCTCGGCACCGGCCTGGACGACCAGGCGATCGAGTTCGGCCTGTTGTCGGACCAGGTGAATGCCATCCGGGCCGTCTTCTCCGGGCGCCACCTGCAGGTCTTCACCTCGGGCGCGGAATGGATGGTGACGGGCGACCCGATGACGCCCGCCTCGATCCAGTTGCACCGGCAGACCCGCATCGGCTCGCCGGTCGCGCGCATGATCCAGCCCGTGGATGTCGACGGCAGCACCATCTTTGTCTCTCGCTCCGGCCGTGCCGTGCATGAATACGCCTATACCGACGTGCAGCAGGCCTACCAGGCGAACGATCTGGCGCTGGTGGCGCGGCACTTGGTGCAGAGCCCCGTCGCCATGGCCTACGACCAGACGCGGCGGCTGCTGCATGTCGCGATGGAAGGCGGCTGGCTGGCGACGCTGACGCTCTATCGCACCGAGCAGGTCACGGCCTGGACGCGGCAGGACACGGTGGGTTCCTTCGGCTCCCTGGCGGAGATCGACGGCACCGTCTGGTGCGTCACCTACCGTTTCGGCGGCTGGAGGCTGGAGCGTTTCGACGACGCCCTGGCGGTCGATGCCGGGCTGACCGGCGACGGCCCGGCCGCCAAAGCCGTGTGGAGCGGCCTGGAACACCTGCTCGACTCCCAGGCGCAGGTGGTGGCCGATGGCGCGCCGCGCGGCACGGTGCCGGTTGTCGCGGGCGCCATCACGCTCTCGCCCGCTGCCTATGCGGTGCAGGCGGGCCTCGGTTTCGCGCATGTGATCGAGCCCTTGCCACCGCAACTGTTTTCCGCCGCCGGCTCGCGTGCCGGGCCGTTGCGACTGGTGGCCGCCACCTTCCGCCTGCTGGAGACGGCGTCGCTCTCGGTCGATCTCGGACGTGGGCCGGCGCCAGTGCCGTTCCGGCGCCTGGATACGCCGCTGCTGGATGCCGCGCCGCCCCGCTTCACCGGCGATATCACGCTGCGTGGCCTGGGCTGGCGGCGCGACACGATGCTGCCGCTGTGGCGCATCGAGGGCGATACGCCGCTGCCCCTGATACTACTTTCCGTCACCACCGAGACCAGGATGACCGACTGATGGCCCAACTCGTTCCGATCGCGGCGCTCGTGGGCACCGGTGCCTCGCTCTACGGCACCGTGCGGCAGGGGCAGCAGCAGGCTTCCACCGCCAAGGCGCAGGCGCGGCAGCAGCAGGACACGCTGGATGCGCGCGCGCAGCAACTGGCGCTCGCGCAGGCGGCGGATACGCGCAACCGGCAGGACCAGCTGGAGCGGACGATGGCCTCCACCCGCGCGCGGCTCGCGGCCTCGGGCGTCAGCCCGGACCAGGGCTCGGCGGGCGCCATCACGGCGGGCCTCGCGCAGGACGCGGCGGAGGACGATGCGGCGAGCGACGAAAGCTACGCCGCCCGCATGGCATCCGGCCGCAGCAGTCTGCTGAACGCCGACGGCTCGCTGACCACCTGGCTGCGGGCCGGCAACAGCTTCGGCAGCGCGGTGCGCAACCTGCTGGAATAACGGCGGCACCACAGGCACCACACGGGCATCCTGCGGCACGAAGCCGCGGCGCCGCTGCCGCCACAGCTTTTCCTCCCCTCCCGCATGAGAGATCCCGAATGGCCGAGCATATCCGCATCGGCGACGTCGCGCCGCGTGTCCATTACGCGGCGGACGGCGCCCAGACCGTTTTCATCTACCCTTTTCCCATCTTCCAGATCGCCGATCTGGAGGTGCGCCTGGATGGGCAGGTGCTGGCTGGTGGTTTCACGGTGCTGGGCGCGGGGTTCTCCACCGGCGGCAGCGTCGTTCTGGCCGCGGCGCCGGCGGCGGGGCAAATGGTCGCGTTGCGGCGGCGGCTGGTGATCGCCCGCACTGCCGACTTCCAGCCCAATGGCGTGCTGCGCGCCAATACGCTGAACGATGACCTCGACCGCCAGGTCGCCGCCATGCAGGAATTTCGCGACGACACCGCCAGCATGCTGCGCGCCAACCCGGGCGAAGTGCCGGCCGGGCTGATCCTGCCGGACCGCTCCGGCCGCGCCAACCGCGTGCTGGGCTTCGACAGCCTGGGCAACGTCACCGCCTTCACCCGTGACGAGGGCGTGCTGAAAGTGCCCTTCCGTGGTGCCATCCCGCGCACCATCGCCGACAAGATGGCCGAGATCCTGTCGGCCCGCGACTTCGGCGCGATGGGCGATGGCATCAGCGACGATGGCCCGGCGCTGCAGGCGGCGATGAACGCGGCGGGCGCCGCCGGGAAGTTCCTGGAGATCGGCGAGGGCAGCTTCCGCACCACCATGCCGCTGGTCCTGCCAGGCGCGGCGGCGGGGCTGACGATGCGAGGCGTGATCGTCTATGCCGGCCCCGAGGGTCAGGCGGCGCTGACGCTGGGCGACGGCGCCGGACTGCGCAACGGGGCCAAGCTGTACCAGGGGCTGCGGGTCACCCGCGCCACCATCTCGGATTGGCTGAACGAAGGCGACATCGGCATCCTGCTCCGCAACCTCGATGCCTGCACCGTCGATCTCCGCCAGGTGGAGGGCTTCACCATCGGGGTGCGTACCGCCGGCATTGAGCGCGGCTTCGAGGATAGCGTGCTGCATCTCGGCCGCTTCGTGAACAACCGGATCGGGCTGGACATCCACACCGCCACGGCCGCCGCCTGGAACAACAGCATCCGCTACAATGGCGGGCATTTCGCCAATGCATCGGCGACGCACCCCACGAAGGACCGCTACGGCGTGCGCTTCTCCTGCGTGCCGGGGGCCTATCCGCGCCATAACGCGCATCTCTTCACCGGCCCCGCCTTCGAATTGCAGCGCCAGGGCACGCCGGGCACGGTCGCCGCCATTCCCTTCCTGCTGGAGGCCGGCGACGAGCGCGGCATCATTGCGCGTGGCGTGCGGATGGAACAGTGCAGCCCCTTCGTCGCCCGCCATACCGGCGGCGCCAACGACTGCATCTACGAGATCGGCTATAACGGCACCTATGCCTTCACCGGCACGGCGGTCGAATACACCGCGACGGCCACGCGGGCCGGGGGCACCGTCGTGCCCCTGCACCAGGCTGCCGCGGCGCAGGGCACGCCGCGCCTGGTGGCGGCGGCCGAGAATGTCCGCCAGCGTGCCTTCCGCCAGACCATCGACATCCCCGGCGGCATCGGGTTCGAGCAGATGGCCGTGCTGTCCGGCAATCCGTCCGGGCCGCCCGCCAATCTCGCGGGCTTCGCTTTCGCGGGGCTGACGCTTTTCACGCTCAATCCTGACAGCATCGGCATTCCCACCAGCCGCGCCCTGGCCTTCGTCGTCGATTGCAGCGACTGCAAAGAGTTCTTCATCGCGGCGGAAGGCTCCGAGCTGCGCCCGGTAGTCATGCAGTTCGGCGCTGGCGAGGCCGTACTGAACAATGCCAGTCCGGTGCTGCTCTCCAACATGAACGCGGTCTGGGCCGGCAGCCCGTCTTCCTTTTGGGAAGGCAATGCGGACCTTGACAGTCTGGTGGGTGGCCTCGCCATCAACCGGCTGCAGCGCGTCACGCTGCATGCCAATGCGCGCTTCGCCGCCATCGGCGTGCGCGGCGGCACCGCCAGTGCGGTCCTGAAGGCGCTGCGCCTCTACTGCTCGCCGCTGCACGCGCCAGCGCTGATCTATGGCGGCAGCCGCAGGTGGGGCGTGCGTGAATACACCACTGAAAGCGGCTGGACTCTGCCCTCCATCGCCGCCGGCGCCAGCGTGGCGCGGGAGGTCATCTTGCCTGGCGTGCGCCAGGGCGACTTCGTGCAGGCCGCCTTCGCCAAGACCACCGGCTACCAGAATGGCGGCGTCATCTTCCATGCGAGCGTCGGTGGGTCGACGGGCGCGGAGCAGGTTTTGGTCACGGCGCAGAATGTCAGTGGCGGCAGCATCACCGTCGATGCCGGGACGCTGCAGGTCCGTGCCGTCAAGCCGAGGATCTGATGATGGCTGCCTTACGCGACAACCCCGTGCGGCGCCCTGCCGTTCACGACAATGCCCGCCTCTGCCGGAATGGCGCCATGGCACGCGCGGTGCCGTCGTGACGCGGCGCGAGATCGTGGCGCCAGAGGAACTCGAGGCCGCCATCCGCTGCGTCGTCGAGGATTACGGCGCTTTCGTCGCCCGCCGGCCGCCGCCCGGCGCGCATGACGACCCGAAGGCCTTCGCCGCGCATCACGCGGCAGCCAAATCCGCGCTCGCTCACCTCGAGCATCTGCTGAAGCTCACCCGTGCCGCCGGGGCGGGGGAGGAGGAACACGGCGTCGCCGCGGCGGCGCTGCTGCTGCGCCAGGCGCGCGGCGACATGGCGGCTGTGCCGGAGAACGAGGAGGACTGCGGAACCGATGACGAAGGACCCCCCGGCTGACCTCACGGAATTCGTCTGGGTCTGGAACAGCCAGGCTGGGCAGGGCACCCCGCCGGTGCACCGCCGCATCCTGCGCTGGCTGGAGGCGCGGCGGCAGGGCGGCGACCACCGGCTGCTGCTGATGGCCTTCCGCGGCTGCGGCAAGTCCACCC
>JAQGHX010000022.1 GCA_028288745.1 Roseomonas sp.
CCATCCGCACCGCCAGTTCCGGCGCCTCGTGCAGCAGGCGCTGGAAGTCGGCGGCCCCCAGTTCCAGCAGGTGGCAGAAACTGGCGGCGCGGGCGCGGGCGGCGCGGCGCGGGCGCCCGGCCAGCAATTCGGTCTCGCCAAAGAACTCGCCAGTGCTCAGCAGCATTTCCTCGGTGGCCCCGGCCTCCTTGAGCGACACCACGCCACGGCTGATCAGGAAGACCGAGCGCGCGGCCTCGCCGGCGCGGTAAATGCGCTCGCCCGGCACGGCGAAGCGGGTGGTCACGCTCATCGCCAGGTCGTGCAGCAGCGCGTCCTGCAGCCCGGCGAAAATCTCGAATTCCTTGATGCGGCCATCGACGCCGGACTGGATATTGAACTGCAGCGGCCGCGCGATCTGCCGGCGCAGCGTCTCCAGTCCGCGCAGCAGCTCCTCGTGCAGTTCCTCGCCGATCAGCGATTCACGCTTCAGACCGGCATATTCCTCCGCCTCCAGCCGCAGGCCGATCTGGCGCAGCATCCGCCCCTCCAGCGCCTCGGCATAGCCGGGGTATTGCAGGCGCAGCACGTCCATCGCGTCCCGCAGCAGTTCCTCGCGGCGGCCGATGATGTCGCCCACCACCTCGGTCACGCGGCGGCCCAGCACCGGCTCCATCCGCCGGTGCATGAAGCGGCTCATGGAGACGGAGACGAGATGGGTCAGCAGCAGCGTCTCGAAACGCTCGGCCATGCAGTGCATCAGCGGCGTGTCGATGCGGAACTTGCGGTGCAGCCATTGCGCGAGGGCGAAGCGCAGTGTCGGCTGCAATCGCTTGCGGGCGGCCTGGATGTAGCCGTAGCGGCCCTCGGCCCTCGCGCCGTCGATGATGCTCTCGGCATTCCAGAGCAGGTTCTCCATCACCCGGCGGGAGAGCGCCTGGTCCTCGAACATCTCCAGCAGCACCGAGCGTTCCTGCGACGCGAAGGTGATCAGGCCGAGCGTCACCCGCTCACGGTCGCCGATCGCGCTGTCGAAGGTATTGGCGGCGGTCTCCACCTTCATGCGGCGCTCGTAGCTGTCCATGACGTGGCTGGTGGCGGGGCCGGAGAAGCCGAACTCGGCAGAGGTGCGGCGCAGCTTGTCGCGCACCTCGCCCAGGCCGATCGCCACCACCTGGTTGCGCAGCGCCTGGTCAGCCGGGGAGAGGTGGTCGAGCTTCAGGGCACGCACCAGGAAGCGCAGGGTGGTGCCGTTGACCAGCAGCGTGAACAGCACATAGCCGGTGGAGACGATGGCGACGAAGCGGTGCACGTTCTCCGGCACGCCGCTGTTCTCGGTGACGGAGAGCGCCAGGGCCAGGGTGATGGCGCCGCGCAGGCCGCCCCAGAGCATGGTGGCCTTGACGGGTGTGGGCACGCGCGGGGAGAGGTTGGTGCGTTCCAGCAGCGGCAGCAGGCCGAAGACCACGGCGGCGCGCGCCGCCGTGGCGGCCAGCACCACGGCGCCCACCAGCACGGCGTCCCATTGCGTGGCGCCCAGCAGAAGCTTGGGCACCAGCATCGACGCCAGGATGAACACCAGCGAGCTGGCCCAGAAGGAGATCTGTGCCCAGACGTCCTGCAGGAACTGCCAGCTCAGCGGCCGGAAGGTGGAGGGCCCCAAAGCGCTGACCGTCAGCCCCGCGACCGCCGCCGCCACCACGCCCGAGAAATGCAGGAACTGGTGGCAGACGATGTAGGCGATATAGGGCAGCGCCAGGGTCAGCGTGACTTCCGCCGTGCGGTTGCCGCCGAGCCAGGGCACCGCCGCCACCATCAGCCGCGCCAGCACGAATCCCACCGCGATGCCGCCGGCGAAGGAGGCGAGGAAGGTGATGGCGGCCGCCATCGGGGCGGTCTCGTGGTGGCCCGTCACCTGCGCCAGAAGAATCGTGAAGATCGAGATGGCGGCGGCATCGTTCAGCAGGCTCTCGCCTTCCACCAGCCGGGTGAGCCGGCTGTTGGCGCCGATGTCGCGGAAGATGCCGACCACGGCCGAAGGGTCGGTGGTGGCGACGATGGCGCCCAGCATCAGGCAGACCGTCAGCGGCACGCCGGCGATGGGGGCCAGCGCGAAGCCGATGGCCGCGGTGGTGACCAGCACCGCCACCACCGCCATCACCAGCACCGGCGTCGCGTCCCGCGCCAGCCGCCGCACGTCGATGGACAGGGAGCCGTGGAAGACCAGCAGCGGCAGAAAGATATAGAGGAACACATCGGCATTGACGGGGAAGTGCAGCAGCGCCCGCGCCGCGTCGTCGAAGGCCTGGGTATGCGCTGTGTTCAGCAGCAGCGTGGCGCCGCCACCGATCAGGACGCCGACAATGGCCAGCAGCACGGTGCTGGAGAGCATCAGCCGGTGGGCCAGCGGCTGGATGGCGCTGATCACGATCAGCAGCATCGCGGTGGCCAGCAGCGTATCGGGAAGGTTGGTCAGCATCGGCGCATCGGTCTTTCCGTGCCGCGGCCCGGGCGGCCGCGTCGGTGGGCGGGCTGTTCCAGCCTGTCATAGCTCTGGGGCAGAGATGGGGCAGGCCGGCCTGCGCGTCGCGGGGGCCTGTGACGCCGCGTGACACAGGCGGCGGGCGAGCCTGCGGGATTCTCCCGTGCGCCCAGGAACTTTTCAGGGAAAGCCGTGGTTGCTGCGCGTACACATTTCATGAGGAAAGCGTAAGGTTCGCGGTGGCGGGCCAGCCGCCGGGCGCCCGCCACCGGACATCCGCCATGGATCATGGCCAACGGCGCCGTCAGCCCGGGACGCGGCCCGGTGTCAGAACGGCGTGATGGAACGGCCGGCGGGGCGCGCGATGAACACGCGGGCGGGCCGAGGCGCCGGACGGCCGGAGAGATGACGGTCACCGCGCTTGCCCGGTAACCGCCGCCTGCCCTCAGGACAGGTCGTCGCGCCCCGCGCCCTCCGCCGCCTCGCGCAGGTAATCCGCGGTGGTGCGGGTCGCGGGCCGGGCCGGTCCCGCATAGGGGTCGATGGCCGCGCCCTGGCCGGTGGCGGCATGGACGCGGCAATCCTCGCAGAGGTCCAGGATGGCGAGGCGCGAGGCATCGGCGAACATCCAGTGCCCGCTGGAGACGAGCCTGGCCTTCACCCGGTCGATCGAGGCGCGGGTGCCGAACAGCTTGCGGCAGGACGGGCATTCGGCCTGCGCTTCCTGGCGCACCACCTGGCGGGTGGCGGCCTCGGGCAGCAGGTTGAAGCGCGGCTCCAGGCTGATCACCTTCTCCGGGCAGGTGGCGGCGCAGAGGCCGCATTGCACGCAGGCATCTTCCAGGAAGGACAGTTCGGGGCGGTCCGCATTCGCGGCGAAGGCGCCGGTGGGGCAGACCATGGTGCAGGCGAGGCACAGGGTGCAGCCATCGGCCGCCACATGGGCGGCGCCGTGGGCGGCGCCCGCCGGCAGCGGGATGAGGGTGGCGGGGGCCTCCAGCGCCGCGCGCAGGTTGGCCAGGGCGGCCTTCAGGATCTCGCGCGGGGTGCCGAGGGGCAGGAAATCCGCCTCGCGCGGCAGGCTGGCCGGGCGGGGGCCGGCGCGCAGCGCATCGAGCAGGACGAAAGGGTCGTCGGTCTCGATGGCGCCCGGGCCGGCGAAAAGGCCAAGGCCGCCGAGCAGCGCCGTGGCGGTATCCAGGTTGCGCAGCAGGCCCTCGGCGCCATGCGGGCGGCGCGCGGGCAGCAACACGCGGATGCTACCGGCACCCCAGACATAGGGGGCGACCAGCAGCGCCAGGTCCAGCGCCGTCGCCTGCCCGACCCGCAGCGGCAGCACGCCGGCCGGCAGGCCGGGGCCGTGGCGGGAGAGGGCATCGAACATCGCCTCGCCCTCCTCGCCATGCAGCAGCAGCACCGGCGCCCGCCCGCCGGCGGCGGCATAGGCGCGCAGCAGGATGCGGGCGCGGCGCAGCAGCGCGTCGGTGGGGGGCAGCGCGTAGGTCACGGCCCCGGTGGGGCAGGCGGCGGCGCAGGCGCCGCAACCGGCGCAGATCTCGGCGCTGATGGCCACGCTGTCCCAGTGGCCCGGGCCACCAGGGGTGATGGCGCCGGTGGGGCAGAGGTCCAGGCAGCGGGTGCAGCCGGTGCGGCGGTTGCGCGAATGGGCGCAGAGCCCGGCATCGAAGGCCACGAAGCGCGGCTTGTCGAACTGGCCGGTCAGGGTGGCGGCCTCGCGCGCCATCTTTTCCAGCGCCGCCGCATCGCCGGGGGCGGCGCGCAGGTAGCCCAGGCGGACCTCGTGCGCCGGGAAGAGCGGCGGGCCGCCGCTCACGTCCAGGATGACGTCGCAGCGGCTGACCGCGCCATCCTGCGCCCGGCCCCAGCGATAGGCGGCGCGGGAGGATGGGCTGGCCGCGGCATGGCCATCCACCACCACCTCGAAATGGCCCAGCCAGCCGGTGGCGGCGCGGGCGCGGCCGCGCAGCACGGGGTATTCGGCGCTGGCCTGGGGAGTGACGTCTTCCTGCCCGGTCAGCAGCACGGTCAGGTCCAGGCTGCCCTTCAGCTGCTCGGCCAGGGCCAGCGCGGCGGCATCGCGGCCAAGGATCAGCGTCACCCCCTCGCTCGCCAGCGGCACCAGCGACGTGGGCGGCATGGGCACGGCGGCGGCGGCCAGCAGGGCGGCCATTTTCGGCCCGGCCTTCCCGCCCTCCTCCGACCACCCGGCCTGCTCGCGGATATTCACGAAATCCAATGGGCCGGCATGGCCGGCGGCTTCGGCCTCCTGGCGGAACAGCGGCGCTTCCTGGGTGCAGCCCACCGTCACGGCCCCGGTGCCCATGGCGGCCAGGAAGCGGTCGAGCTGGCTGCGGCAGAGGTGCTCGGCCGTGCGCAGGGTGCCGCCGCAGCCTTTGACGATGGCGCCGGCATCCAGTTCCATCGTGTCCTCGCAGGAACAGGCGAAGACGGTGCGGCGTGGCGTATCCATGCGATCCAGAACCCTCTGGCGCCCGCTGTGGCGATGCGGGGCTTCCAGGGATATATGGCCTCGGTACACGGATCGCCAGGAAAGCCCGCGATGGACCAGGTGCTGCCGCCCCTGCCGAGCGTCTTCTCCCCCCTGCCGCTGCCGGCGGGGCAGGACGCGCTGGCGCGGGCCATGGCTCTGGCCGCAAGCCATGGCGCCGGCACCCTGCTCTGGGTGACCGACCCGCGCGCGGTGAATGTTGCCGTCGTGCTGGAACCCGAGCAGACCCTGGATGCCGCCCGCCCCGCCCTGCTGGTGGCGGCGAATGCCATGGCCGACGCCCTGGACGTGCTGGGCCCGCCCGAACTGCCGGTGACCCTGCGCTGGCCCGCGACGCTGGTGGTCAATGACGGCGTGGTGGGGGAGGCGGTGCTGGCGGCCGCCCCCGGCGCGGCGGGCGACGCGGTGCCGGACTGGATCGTGGTGGCCATCCGCCTGCGCTTCCGCGACGACCTGGCCGAGCCCGGCCTGCTGCCCGGCCGCACCGCGCTGTTCGAGGAGGGTTTCGCCGATGTTCCTTTGCCGGAGCTGGTGGCCACCTGGGCGCGGCACCTGATGGCGGGGCTGGCGGAATGGCGGCAGGACGGCTTCCGGCGCCTGTCCGACAAGACCCTGGCGCGGCTGGAGACGGAGGACTGGATGCGCGGCGCCCGCCGTGGCCTGGACCCCGCGACCGGCGCCCTGGTGCTGGAGCGCGACGGCACCCGCGCCCGTTACCCGCTGGAGGCCACGGCATGACCCGCCTGCCCCGCACCCTGCGCCTGGACCCTTCCGACGCCGTGGTGTTCGAGGCCGCCGCCGCCCCCGGCGAATGGGCCGTGCCGGGCGGCTTCGCCTTCTGGGACGACAACGTGGCGGCGCTGGCCGGCAAGCGGAAACAGGCTTTCCGGGCCGGCTTCCTGGGCCTCGGCAGCTTCGGCTGGTCCACGCTGGTCGAGGTGGCGGAAGCCAGCCCGGCGCAGCGCGCGGCCGCCCTCGCCGCCCTTGCCGCGCATATCCGCGCGGCCTATGGCGCCCCGGACGATGCCAGTGCCGAGGCGGCCGCCCTGGAGGAAATCCGTTTCGCGGAATCGCTCTGCGAGCACCCGCCCGGCACCGTGCTGGCACTCTCCCGCGTGCTGGAGGATGGCGCCGTGCGCGAACGCTTCCGCACCCTGCACCGGCGCGAGGCCCCGCACAGCGATTTCGGCAGCCTGCCGGTCTTCGGCGTGGTGGAAGTGGAGGGCGAGGACGAGCCCGGCGATGTGCCGGACCTCACGGAGATGACCCGGCGATGAATGGACCAAGCAGGGCCGGACCGGCAATGAACGAGAGCGGGCCGGATTTCTGGGTCGCCTCCGGCCATCACCTCTGCGACCGCGATGCGGCGGGGCGGCTGGTGCCGACGCCCGGCCTCTGGCGCGCCTTCCTGGCCCGCCCCGAGCTGCTGCCGCCGGAGGAGGCCTGCGCGGCCGAGCGCGCGCTGCATGCCGGCCTGCTGCGCGACCCGCTGCGGGACGTGGAACCCGCCACCCTGGCCAGTCTCGCGGACCCGGACGCCGCCGAGAACTGGCAGGTCTTCATCCGCTTCCGCGACCGCGTGGCCGCCCAGCCGACGTTGGAGGCCGCCTGGATCGCGCTTTATCGCGATAATGTGCGCGGGGTGCCGCCGCTGTTCCTGCAGATGCTCACCCAACTCGTCGCCCGCGCCGCGCTGGAGGGGGTGGAGGACGCCTTCGTGCTGCGGGCCGGCGAATGCCTGTTCCGCCCGCAACGCGCCGCCATCCATCACGGCGCCCTGCTACTGGCCGACGAGGAAATGGTCGATGCCCGTGCCCGGGACGGCGATTTCGGCCCGCTCGGCCAATTGCTGGCCGAGGCCGGCTCGCCGCCGCGCGAGGTTGAGCTGGACGTGTTGGGCGAGGCGGACCCGGCCGCCTATGCCGCGCGCTCCGACGCCCACGACCTCGCGCTCGACATCGCCGAGGGCCGCCCCGGCCAGCACGCGCTCGCCCGTGTGCTGGAGCGTTTCATCGCGCATGTCATGGGCGAGCAGGTCACGATCCGCCCCGTGCCCGTCATCGAGGATGCCGCCTGGAGCTGGCATGTCGGCCTGGATACCGAGGCCACCGCCATCGCCAACGACCTCTGGAACGGTGCCGAGGTGACGCAGTCGCGGCTGGCGCGCATCCTCTGGCTGGCGGTGCTGGAGTTCCGGGAAGCCAGCCGGGTGCTGCCGCGCGCCGCCGGCAGGCCGGTCTATCTGGCGCTGGCCATGGATGTGGCGCAGCGTGTGCGCATGAAGCCGCAGAACCTGCTGGCCGGCCTGCCCCTGCTCGGGGCGGAAGCCGCATCATGAGCGACGCCTTCGCCACGCCCGACACGCTGCGCATCCCGGTCGCGGTGGTGGCCGAGCGCCGGCCGGCCACCAGCATATGGGCCGACTGGGTGTGGCGCGTGGTGGATGTGCTGGACGACGCCCCAGTCCTGCCGCCCTGGACCGAGCTGCGCCAGGAGGCCGGGCGCACGCTGTTCCTGGCCGGCCACGCCATGGTCTCGATGCACCCGACCGATACCGACAATTACAAGTACAACCTGGAAGGCCCGGACCCGCGCCTCTGGGTGGTGCTGCGCCCCGCCGATGGCGAGCCCGGCATGATGCTGCACCTGGTGACGCTGGACCCGGGCGAGGCGCATCTCTACGCCGATGTCGGCAACGACACGCTGGAAAGCCTGCCCCTGCCCGGCTTCCTGGCCGGCCCCGCCCGCGCCTTTGTCGCCACCCACCATCGCGAGCGCGGCTTCCACAAACGCCGCCGCGACCGCGCCGACCCCGAGGCCCTGGCCCGCGGCGAGCCCGGGGGGGACAGGCCCGGCGAGAACAAAGCCAGGGAGGACAAGCGCGGGGAGGACAAGCGGGGGGGCGAGGAGTCATGACCGGCTTCCTCGGCCGCTGGTCCCGCCGCAAGCGCGGGCTGGAGCAGGAGCCCGCCGCCCCGCCCCCCGCACCGGAGCCGGCGGCGGAAGCCCCGGCCGCCCAGCCGCCTGAAGCAGAGGAATTCGACCCCGCGAGCCTGCCGCCGCTGGAGAGCCTGGGCGCCGGCAGCGACCTTTCCGGCTTCCTGCGCCCCCAGGTGCCGGCGCTGTTGCGGCGCGCGGCGCTGCGCCGTGTCTGGGCCGCCGACCCCGGCATCCGCGACTTCACCGGCCCGGCCGACTATGCCTGGGACTACAACGCGGCCGACGGCGTGCCCGGCTTCTCGCTGAACCTGGGCAGCGGCGACCTGAAGAAGCTGCTGGCCCAGGCGATCGGCGAGTCCTGGGACGATCCGGCGCCAGGACCGGCGCCGGGGTCGCTGCCCGGCCTGGCGCCCGGCCCCGCTGGGGAAGAAGCGCCGCCGACGATGGTAGCGGAGGCCGCGCCCCTGCCCCTGCCGCCGGAGGACGCCGTGCGCCTCAGCGACCCGGCGCCCCTGGCCGCGTTCGAGCCGGAGCCGGAGACGGAGCCGGAATTGGCCGTCGCCCCGGTCCGGAAGCATGGCGGGGCGATGCCGCGCCTGGGGTGAGCGGGCGGGCGCGGGGGCCACATGGCCCACCGCCCTGCCATGGAAGCCCGGCGGAAAAGGCCGCGCCCGTGGCGGGCAGCCGGTTCGCGTGAATGTCATCGGCCCTGGTTCCGGCGTCTTGCCTGTCCGAAGCGGCGCGGCGGCGCGGGAGCATCTGCATCTGGCAGGCTGGAATGGGGCTTTCGCGGCTTTGCCGGCCGAACCTGAATCGCCGAAGCATTTGCGAATACGTCGCAATATCAATACCTCCGCTATGGCACTGCTTGCGGCCGCGATGGCATCTGCGGCACTATTGGATGAGGCAAATGCAATGTTCGCCGCACTGCCTCAACCCGCTACGGAATACTTGGACAGGCATGATGCGCCCGGACCTTTCGCCTGCCGGCGGCACAGCCGGCCCGCCCGATCCGCTGGACCTGCAGCGGGCGCGGCTGTTCGCCTTGCTGGGCCGGCTGCTGGTCACGGCGCCGGATGGGGCGTTGTTGGCCGGCCTGTCCCGCCTGGCGGTGCAGGATGGCACGCCGCTCGGCCAGGCCTGCGCCGCGCTGGCCAGTGCGGCGCGGGAGGCGACGCCGGCTTCCGTGGCGCGCGAGTTCCAGGACCTGTTCATCGGCGTCGGGCGGGGGGAATTGCTGCCTTTCGCCTCCTACTACCTCACCGGCTTCCTGCACGAGCGGCCGCTGGCGCTGCTGCGCGACGACCTGCGGCGCCTCGGCATCGAGCGCAGCCCTGGCGTTGCGGAGCCGGAGGACCATCTGGGCTTCCTGTGCGAGGCCATGGCGGGGCTGGTCGCTGGCGATTTCATGGCGGCGCCGGAGGCGGTCGCGCGTTTCTACGAGCGCCACCTGAGGCCCTGGGCCGGGCGTGCCTTCGCGGATCTGGAAAAGGCGGAAGCCGCCCGCTTCTACCGCGCCGTGGGCGCGCTGGGCGTGGCGGCCATCGACATCGAAACGGCCGTTGCGGCGTTACCAGCGTGACGGAAAGGAACCCAAGCATGAACGAGCGTGACAGCAAGCCCCAGCGACGCGGTTTCCTGAAGGCCCTGGGCCTGGCGGGTGGCGCCGCCGTGGCGGCCAGCACGCCGGCCGCCGCCTTCAATGTGGATGGCAGCCTGGGCGACGCGCGACCGAACAAGGAAAACGCGGCGGAGCGGTTGGCCACCCGCTACCGCGAAACTGAACATGTCAAAGCTTTCTACCAGACCAACCGTTACTGACCACCACGGCCAGCGATGATCGTGAGACCGGGGGAGAACGCGCCATGCTGATCAAGCGCAGCGAGGGGCAGGCCGGGAAGCAGCGACTTTCCGCCGCCTATCAGGGGCTTTCGTCTGGCGGCATGGACCGCCGCGCCTTCCTGCGGCAGGCGGGGGTAGCGGGCACCGGGCTCGCGGCGCTGGGTGCGCTTGATCTTTCCACGGCCCGGCGGGCCGCGGCCGGGGCCACCGATTTCAGCCAGCCCATCACCACCGTGAAGAATATCTGCACCCATTGCTCGGTAGGCTGCACCGTGGTGGCCGAGGTGCAGAACGGCGTCTGGGTTGGCCAGGAACCGGCCTTCGACAGCCCGATCAACCGGGGCACGCATTGTGCCAAGGGCGCCTCGGTACGGGAACTGGTGCATGGTGACCGGCGGCTGAAATACCCGCTGAAGCTGGTGGATGGGGAGTGGCAGCGCCTCTCCTGGGACCAGGCGATCGAGGAGATCGGCGACAAGCTGCTGGAGATCCGTCAGAAATCCGGCCCCGATTCCGTCTTCTGGCTGGGCAGTGCCAAGTTCAGCAACGAAGGCGCCTACCTGATGCGCAAGTTCGCGGCCTTCTGGGGCACGAACACGGTCGACCACCAGGCGCGAATCTGCCACTCCACCACGGTCGCCGGCGTGGCCAACGTGTTCGGCTACGGCGCCCAGACCAACAGCTACAACGACATCCGCAATTCCCGCACCATCATCATCATGGGCGGCAATCCGGCGGAAGCGCACCCCATCTCCATGCAGCACGTGCTGAGCGGCAAGGAGATGAACCGCGCCAACATGATCGTCATCGACCCGCGCTTCACCCGCAC
>JAQGHX010000043.1 GCA_028288745.1 Roseomonas sp.
CGATCGAGCAACGTGCGCGCGCCGACATGCATGGCGGGCAGATAAGTGACCGAGGCACCGCCAGGCAGGGCAGCCTCCTGCCACCAGCCCAGTTCCACCACATCCTTCAACCCGTGCTTCGCCAGCAGCTTCGCATTGCCCAGGCCGGTCAGGATGCGGGGGGCGAAGCGGTCCCGCAGGCGTTGCAGGGTCGGGATATCGCAATGGTCGTAGTGGTTGTGGCTGAGCAGCACAGCGTCGATTCGCGGCAGGTCGCCGAAGGCCAGCCCCGGCGGGCGTATGCGCTTAGGGCCCATGAAGCTGAAAGGGCTGCATCGCTCGCTCCAGATCGGGTCTGTCAGCAGCGACGGGCCGCCATGGAAGCGGATGAGGAAGCTGGCGTGGCCGACGAAGGTCACGGCCACATGACCCCTGGGCGGCGCTTCCGGCGCGGGGAAGCGCGGGTTCTGGACCTGTTCCGGCCATGGCGTGCCCTGGCCCCGCTCGCGGAGCAGGCGCCAGACCTGAGCGGTCGTTGGCCCGGCCTTGCTGCCATCGGGGTTAAGGAACCGGCCGTCGCGGCGCGTGGCCCCTTTCGGGCGCGGGCGGGCAAGCTGCCGCGGGACCGGCGGTTCACTCATCCTGCCGGCATCGCTATGCCGAGGCGCCCGGCCAGATCCATGATGAACTGCCAGGCCACCCGCCCGGAACGGCCACCGCGCGTGACAGACCATTCCACCGCCTGCCGGTGCAGTTCCTCATGCGGAACATCCAGCCCCAGGTCGGCGGCATAGGCCTCGACCATCGCGAAAAAGGTAGACTGATCGGCATTGTGGAACCCGATCCACAAGCCGAAGCGGTCGCTGAGGGAGACCTTCTCCTCCACCGCCTCGCCAGGGTTGATGGCGGTGCTGCGCTCGTTCTCGATCATGTCGCGCGCCATCAGGTGGCGGCGGTTGCTGGTGGCATAGAACAGCACATTGGCGGGGCGGCCCTCGATACCGCCATCCAGCACCGATTTCAGCGCCTTGTAGTCCTGGTCCTCCCGCTCGAAGGAGAGGTCGTCGCAGAAAACCAGGAAGCGCCGGGGGCTGTCGCGAAGCACGTTCAGCAATTCCGGCAGGGTGCGGATATCCTCGCGCTGGATCTCGATGAGCGCCAGCGCGCCCGGGGCCTCAGCGTTGGCCGCCGCGTGGGCCGCCTTCACGAGCGAGGATTTGCCCATGCCGCGCGCGCCCCAGAGCATGGCGTTATTGGCCGGCAGGCCGCGGGCGAAGCGGCGGGTATTCTCCAGCAGCAGGCGCTTCTGCTGGGCAACGCCCTGAAGCAGCACGATATCCACCGCCGCCACGCGCTTGACCGGCGCCAGATGCGCCGGCGCGCCCTGGGTGCCGGCCGGGTGCCAGACAAAGGCGTCGGCGGCAGCCAGGTCGGGCTTCGAGGCTGGCGGCGGGGCCAGCCGTTCCAGCGCCTGCGCGATGCGGGAGAGGGCCGGAAGCAGCGGGTGAGAGGCGATATCAGGCAAGGCGGCGCTCCAGTAATCCAACCGCCAGGCAGCCCGGGAGAGGCCCCGGGTGAGGTCATGGTTGACTGAACAGGCCGGCAGGCTAGTTTCGCGCCCGTCACCCGGCAAGACGGAAGGCCCAAACGATGTTTATCTCCACCGCCTATGCTCAGGATATTACCGGTGGTGCCGGCGCCATGGTCATGCAGCTGGCGCCGCTCCTCCTGATTTTCGTCGTTTTCTACTTTCTGCTGATCCGCCCCCAGCAGAAACGCGCGAAGGAGCATCGCGTGATGCTGACCTCGCTCAAGCGCGGCGACCGCATCATCACCGCCGGCGGTATCCTCGGCACCGTGACCAAGGTGAAGGAAGGCTCGGAAGAGGTCGAGGTCGAGATCGCCGCCAATGTGCGCATCAACGTGGTGCGTACCACGATCGGCAGCGTGATCCGCCCCGTGCCGGCCAACGATATCAAGGCCGGCTGAGCCTTCCAGGTTCAGGCTTAAAGAAAAAGGGTGCCGGCAGGATCTCTCCCGGCACCCTTCTCATATCCGGCGTGGCCGGAAGGCTCAGGCCGTCTGGCCCGACTTCAGGCCGCCCTTGTTCAGCAGGTCCTCGACCACTTCCCAGTTCACCAGCTTGTTCAGGAAGTTATCCAGGTAGCCCGGGCGCACGTTGCGGAAGTCGAGGTAATAGGCGTGCTCCCACACGTCGGCGCCCAGCAGCGGCGTGCCTTCGCCCGTCGCGATGGGGTTGGAGCCGTTGGGCGTCTTGGTGACCTTCAGCTTGCCGCTGGCATCCACGATCAGCCAGGCCCAGCCGGAGCCGAACTGCGTCACACCGGCCTGCTTGAAGGCCTCCTTGAACTGCGCCAGGCCACCGAAATCCTCGGTGATCTTGGCGCCGATCTTCGCGGGCAGGCTGTCGCCGCCGCCATTCGGCTTCATGACCTGCCAGAACAGCGTGTGGTTCCAGTGCTGGCCGGCCTGGTTCAACACCGGCAGGCCATCAGCGCCAGCCTTGCCGGCCTCGGCGACGATCTGCTCCAACGACTTGCCGGCCAGGCCCTTGCTCTCGATCAGGCCATTCAGCGCAGTGACATAGGCCTGGTGGTGCTTGCCATGATGCAGCTCCAGCGTCTCCTGGCACATGCCGGAGGCGGCGAGGGCAGAGGCGTCGTAGGGAAGGGGGGGAAGGCTGAAGGCCATGCTGGCGGATCTCCCGGAACTGGGGTGACGAGGAAAACGGCGGGCGCCGCTTCCGATAATTCGTAACCGTCCTGAGAGCTAGGCTTCGCCCCCCCGGGCGTCAAGCAAGCGGCCCCCAGAAGCCGGGGCAGGCTTGCATGGCGCCACAGCCCGTTCATAACGCCGCCATGCCCGATGCCGCGCCGCTATCCGAGCTTGCCGCCCTTGCCCGGCGCAACGACCCCGACCGTTTCCTCTGCGCCCTGTTCGCCCCCCCGGCGGCGCGGGAGGCACTGTTTCTGCTGACCTGCTTCAACCATGAGCTCGCCCGCGCCCGGGCCGCGACCAGCAATGCCATGACCGGGCTGATCCGCCTGCAATGGTGGCGCGACGCGGTGGAGGAAGCAGCCGCAGGCGCGCCCGCCCGCAAGCACGAAGTCGCGACGCCCCTGGCCGCGGCGATTCGCGAAGGCACGCTGGAAGCGGGGGAGCTGCTGGGGCTGATCGACGCCCGCGAAGCGGAGATGGAGGAGGATATCCCGAGCCGCGAGGCGCTGATGGCCTTCCTGCGCGGGTCCTCGGGCGGATACGCGGTGGTGGCGGGGCGCCTGCTGGGTGCGCCGCCGGCCGCGATGCCGGGCTTGCAGGTGGCCGGCGCCACCTACGGCATGGCGATGATGCTGCGGAACACCGTGACGCTGGCAATGCAGGGCCGCTGCCTGCTGCCTGCCGACCTGCTGGAGGCGCACGGCCTGACAGCGGCCGACGTGGTGCGGGACGCGCGTGCGCCCGGAGTGGCCGCTGCCGGGCAGACGCTGGCCGCCGATATGCGGCGCAGCTGGCCCGGGGCCCGGGCCGCGCTGGCGCACAGCCTGCCCCGCGCGGCCATCGCGGCGGCCCTGCCCGCCCGATTCGCCGTTCGTGACCTGCGGCGGGTGATGGCGGCGGGCTGGAACCCGGCGGAGCCGCCCCCGCCCCGTGGCGCGGGTGACCGTATTTCCGTCACCTGGGCCGGGCTACGCGGGCGGGTCTAGCCGATGCTGCCCCGCACCACGGTGCGGATGGCGAAGGAGGACTGGATTCGCGCCACGCCCGGCATGCGCGAGAGCTGGTCCTTGTGGATGCGTTCGTAATCGGCGGCATCCTTGGCTTCGACGCGGAGCAGGTAGTCGGCCGCCCCACTCATCAGGTAGCACTCGCGCACTTCCGGGCAGCGGCGGGCGGCGGCCTCGAATCGGCTCAGGCCCTCCTCGGTCTGACGTTCCAGGGTGATCTGAACGATCACCACGGTACGGCCCTGCCGCTCGGCATCCTCCACCAGGGCGGTATAACCACGGATGACGCCGCCTTCCTCCAGCAGCCGCACGCGCCGCAGGCAGGCGGAGGGCGATAGCCCGATGGAAGCGGCCAGCGCCGCGTTGCTCATCCGCCCATCCACGCGCAGCAGGCGCAGGATCTTGCGGTCGATGGCGTCCAGGGCGGGGGGGTGCAGAATATTCGACAAATTCGCAGATCATTCGATAATCGTGCCTGCAAATCGCATTCCCTGGCACCGATCGCAAGCACCTGTCGCGCGATCACGCCTACGCTCATGGTACAGCGCCTACTTCGGCGCGTGCGGAGCATGGGTACGATGAAGGTTCTCGTTCTTGGCGCCGGCGTGGTGGGTGTCACGTCAGCCTGGTATCTGGCCCGGGCCGGCCACGCGGTGGAGGTGGTGGACCGCCAGCCGGGCGCGGGGCTGGAAACGAGCTTCGCGAATGCCGGGCAGGTATCCTTCGGCTATTCCTCGCCCTGGGCAGCGCCGGGCATTCCGCTGAAGGCACTGAAATGGATGTTCGCGCGGCACAGCCCGTTGGTCATCCGGCCGCGGCTGGACCCGGTGCAGTGGTCCTGGATGTGGCAGATGCTGCGCAACTGCACCGAGGCCGCCTACCAGACCAACAAGTCCCGCATGGTTCGCGTGGCCGATTACAGCCGCGATGCCCTGGCCGCCCTACGCGCCGAAACCGGCATCGAATACGACCAGCGCGAGCGCGGCACGGTGCAGATCTTCCGCACCCAGCAGCAGATGGACCATATCGGCGACGACCTGCGGGTGCTGGAGAAATACGGCGTTCCCTTCCAGCTGCTGGACCCCGCCGGCTGCGTGGCGGCGGAGCCGGCGCTGGACCTGGTGCGCCAGAAATTCGTCGGCGGGCTTCGACTGCCGGAGGATGAGACCGGCGATGCCCATATCTTCACCCAGCGCCTGGCCGCACTTTGCGCCGCGCAGGGCGTGGTGTTCCGCTACGGCACCTCGATCGACCGCATCCTGGTGGAAGGCGGTGACATCTCCGGCGTCGTCACGGGGGCGGGCACGCTGACTGCCGACCGCTACCTGCTGGCGCTGGGGAGCCATTCGCCCAGGCTGCTGGCCCCGCTCGGGCTGAAAGTGCCTGTCTATCCCGTGAAGGGTTACTCCATCACCGTCCCGGTGGCCGACGCGAACGCGGCGCCGGCCTCCACGGTGATGGACGAGACCTACAAGATCGCGATCACCCGTCTTGGCGACCGTATCCGCGTCGGCGGCACGGCCGAGATCGCCGGCTTCGACACGCGCCTGCATGAGGAGCGGAAGCAGACGCTGCTGCATTCCGTGCGCGACCTCTACCCGCAAGGCGGCGCTTACGAACAGGCGAAGTTCTGGACCGGCTTTCGCCCGATGACGCCGGATGGCACCCCGATCATCGGGCCCACCAAATTCCCGAAGCTGTTCCTGAATACCGGCCACGGCACGCTGGGCTGGACCATGTCCTGCGGCAGCGGAAAGCTGGCCGCCGATCTCGTCGGCGGCCAGCGGCCGAATATCGAATACGCCGACCTGGCGCTGTCGCGCTACGACGCCTGAAGCTCAGGCGCCGACGATGACGGCGCCGCCAAAGGTCTTCTCGACAAAG
Organism: Roseomonas sp.; assembly: GCA_028288745.1. GTDB lineage: Bacteria > Pseudomonadota > Alphaproteobacteria > Acetobacterales > Acetobacteraceae > Pseudoroseomonas. The sequence continues at coordinate 5,610 of JAQGHX010000043.1, forward strand.
TCCTTCACTGCCGGGTCGGCATAGGCGCGGGCCAGCTTCAGGGCCCAGGGCTTGGCCTCGTCGCCCCGGCGGGTGACCACCAGCACTGTATAGACGCTGTCCGCGCCCTCCACCGCCAGCCCGTCCTTCACCGGGTTCAGCCCGGCGGGGACGGCGTAGTTGCCGGTGATGGCCGCCGCGTCAACATCGTCCAGGCTGCGGGCGATGGAAGCCGCCTCCAGCTCGATGATGCGAATGCGCTTCGGGTTCTCCGTGATGTCGGCCACCGTGGCGCGGAAGTCGGCGCCCGGCTTCAGCCCGATAACGCCGGCCTTGGCTAGCAGCAGCAGCGCGCGGCCGCCATTGGTCGGGTCGTTCGGAATGGCGACGCGCGCGCCGTTCGGCAGGTCCGCCAGCGCCTTCACCTTCCGGCTGAACACGCCCATCACGGTCAGCACCGTCTTGCCGACCGGCACGAAGTCATATCCGCGCTGCTGCTTCTGCGCGTCCAGGAACGGCTGGTGCTGATAGGTGTTCACGTCGATCTCGCCGGCCGCCAGCGCGGCGTTCGGCTGGATGAAATCGGCGAATTCCGTGATTTTCAAGGCGAAGTTCTCGCGCGCCAGCACGTCGCGCACCACTTCGAGCACCTGGCCGTGCACGCCGGCGGTGACACCGACGCGCAGGGGCCGCGCGGCCGTGCCGATCTCGGCACTACCTTGGGCGCGCGGGGCCACCGGCAGCAGCAGGGTCGCGCCGCCGGCGATGATGAGGGAACGTCTCGTCAGCATGGTCCTGTATCCTTTCGGTCAGAAGGCGGGAACGACCGAGCCCTGGAAGGTCTCGCGCACGAAGGTCTTGATCTCGTCATTCTGGTAGGCCGCGAGAAGCTTCTTCGCCCAGGGAGCGTTCTCATCGCCCCGCTTCACCACGATCAGGTTGGCATAAGGGCTGTCGGCGCTCTCGATGGCGATGGCGTCGCGCACCGGGTTCAGCCCTGCGGGGATGGCGAAATTGGTGTTGATAGCCGCGGCCTCGACCTCGTCCAGCGCACGCGGGATCTGCGCCGCTTCCAACTCGACGATGCGGATGCGCTTCGGGTTCTCCGTCACATCGGCGACCGTCGCGCGGAAGTCGGCGCCCTCGCGCAGCTTGAAGGCCCCGTGCGCCGCGAGCAGCACCAGGGCGCGGCCGCCATTGGTCGGGTCGTTCGGAATGGCGACGCGGCTGCCGTTCGGGATGTCAGCGATCGTCTTGTGCTTGCGCGAATAGACGCCCATCGGGAAGATCAGCGTCTTGCCCAAGGCCACCAGCGGCAGGCCACGGTCCTTCACGGCCTGATCCAGGAAAGGCTGGTGCTGGTAGCTATTGGCATCCAGGTCACCCGCCGCCAGCGCGGCGTTCGGTGTGATGTAGTCGGTGAAGGGCACGATGCGGATCACGAGCCCGTCGCGGGCCGCGATCTCCTGCACCTTCTCCATCACCTGACTATGCGGGCCGGCCGTCGCGCCGATGCGCAAGGGGCGGGCGGTGGTGCCGATCTCGGCCGCCTGCGCGAAGGCGGCGGGCGCGGCGAAGGGCAGGGTGAGGCTGGCGCCCAGCAGGGCGCGGCGGTTGAAGCTCATCCGAAAATTTCCTTTCTTCGTTATCATCAGCGGCGGCGGACGCGCCGCACCAGCCAGTCGCCCAGGGATTGCAGCCCCTGGACAAAGAGGATCAGGACGATCACCACGCTGGCCATCACCTCGGGCATGAAGCGCTGGTAGCCGAAGCGGATGCCGAGATCGCCGAGCCCGCCACCGCCGACCGCGCCGGCCATGGCGGAGAAGCCGACAAGGCTGACCAGCGTGACCGTCACGGCGGCGATCAGCCCCGGCATGGCCTCCGGCACCAGCACCTTCCACAGGATCTGCTGGCGGGTGGCGCCCATGGCGCGGGCCGCCTCCACCACGCCGCGGTCAACCTCGCTGAAGGCACTGTCGAACAGGCGCGTGATGAAGGCCGTGGCCGCCAGCGCCAGCGGCACGATGGCGGCCGTGGTGCCGATGGACGTGCCCGCCACCAGCCGGGTGAAGGGCACGATGGCCACCATCAGGATGATGAAGGGGGTGGACCGCACCGCATTCACCAACAGGCCGAGCGGCCGGTTCACCAGGCCGTTCTGGGCGAGGCCACCCTGCGCGGTCGCGTGCAGCAGCAGCGCCAGCGGCAGGCCGATGACCACCGCGATCAGCGCGGCGCCGCCGACCATGGTGAGGGTCTCCCAGGCGGCCTCAATGAAAAGGTCCTGCAGGGAAGGGGTGAGCCAGGGGATCATGGTCAGATCGCCTCCGCCAGCGGGGTCACGGTCAGGCCGAGTTCCTGGAACCACAGGACGGCCTCCTGCAGCTTGTCCGGCGGGCCGTAGGCGGCCAGCGCCATGAGGCCGAAGGGCTCCCCGGCGATTTCGTCGATGCGGCCGGAGATGATGTCGAGGTCGATGCCGAAGCGCCGGGAGGCTTCGCTGATGACCGCCCGCGTGCTGTTGGGGCCGGCGAACAGCACCTGCAGCAGTTGCCGTTCCTCGCCCGGCCGGGCGGCGGGCAGGCGGGCCACGGTGCCGGGCGGCACGGAATGGCCGATGGTGCCAGCGATGAAGCTGCGCGTCGTCGGGTGATGCGGGCGGGTGAAGACGTCAAAGACCGGGCCTTCCTCCAGCACGCGCCCGGCTTCCATGACCGCCACGCGGTCGCAGATCTCCTTCACCACGGCCATTTCATGCGTGATGAGCAGCACCGTCAGGTCCAGCTTGTCCCGCAGCCGGCGGATGAGGCGGAGGATGTCGTGCGTCGTCTCCGGGTCCAGCGCGCTCGTGGCCTCGTCGCACAGCAGGATGCGCGGGCGTGGCGCCAGGGCGCGGGCGATGCCGACGCGCTGCTTCTGCCCGCCGGAGAGTTGCGCCGGATAGGCATCCGCCTTCTCGGTCAGCCCGACGAGAGAAAGCGCCTCGGTCACCCGGCTGGCCCGCTCTGCCTTCGGCACGCCGGCGATTTCCAACGGAAACGCAACGTTCCCGGCCACGGTACGGGAGGACAGTAGGTTGAAGTGCTGGAACACCATGCCGATGCTGCGTCGGCGCTCCCGCAGGGCGCCGTCGCTCAGCGCCAGCAGATCCTCGCCCAGCACCCGCACTTCGCCGCTCTGCGGCCGCTCCAGCAGGTTCACACAGCGAATGAGAGTGGATTTACCGGCGCCGGAGCGGCCGACGATACCGAAGATCTCGCCGGCCGCGATATCCAGCGACACGCCATCCAGCGCGCGCGTCGCGATGCCCCCCCGGTGCTGGAAGTAGCGTTTCAGCTCCCGCAGGCTGATGGCGGGCTGGTTTGGCGCGGGCGCGGGCCCAGGCGGCATTGTGGACATGACGCTTCCAGATGGCAGGCCAGCAGGAAAACCGGCGGGCCGATAACAGATGGGATCTAACGCCTGAAGGGCGTGGGCCGCCGTCTGGCGGTTCAGCCGAAATCTAGTTTCGACAGGAGCGGCACATCATCGTCTGGTATCCCGGCGCTTTAGCGGTTGGTGTCGCGGCGCAAGCTGCATGCTTCAAATTCCGCGGGAAACATTGTGCATTTCCATGATCTACAATGCCGGTTGCTATCCCTCTCCGCAAGGATGCCGCTTCATGGCCGACCTATGCGCTTTTCGCATATCTAGTACCTGTGCGGCCACATGCGGTGCAAATTCTACGTCATTCGTATACAAGGCATCTAACCGCGAGGCACCAGTATGCGGAACCGTGCCGCCCTCGCTGATGGCCATCGCCACTTTCCCACTGATACTGCCGGATTTACCTCGCCCCATGCCGTTTCCCGATGCCTTACCCGCCGTGCTGCTCCGTGCCCTTCGTGAGCGCGGCTATGCTGAGCCAACCTCCGTCCAGGCCGCCGTGCTGGAGCCGGAGACGCAGGGGAGGGATCTGCTGGTGTCCGCCCAGACCGGGTCAGGCAAGACCGTGGCATTCGGCCTTGCCATGGCGCCGGAGCTGATGGGCGGGACCGACCGGCTGCCGCAGGCCGCGGCGCCCCTGGCGCTGGCCGTGGCCCCCACCCGCGAACTGGCCTTGCAGGTGAAGACCGAGTTGGAATGGCTCTACGCCGCGGCCGGTGGCCGGGTCGTCAGCTGCGTCGGCGGCATGGACCCCGTCACGGAGCGCCGTGCGCTGGCACAGGGCGCGCATATCGTCGTCGGCACGCCTGGGCGTCTGCGGGACCATATCGAGCGCGGCAACCTGATGCCGGGCGCGCTGCGGGTCGTGGTGCTCGACGAAGCGGACGAAATGCTGGACCTCGGCTTCCGGGAGGAACTGGAGGCCATTCTGGACGCCGCCCCGGCCACGCGGCGGACGCTGATGTTCTCGGCGACCGTGCCGCGCGAGATCGCGCGCCTCGCCGAGAGCTATCAGCGCGATGCCCTGCGCATCGCCGCCGGCAATGAGGGCGGGCAGCATGGTGACATCGAATACCGCGTCGCCATGGTCGCACCACACGAGATCGAGCGCGCCGTGGTGAACCTGCTGCGGGCCTCCGACTCGCCCAGCGCCCTCGTATTCTGCTCCACCCGGGCCGCCGTGGCGCGGCTCCATGGCAATCTTGCCGAACGCGGCTTCTCAGCCGTTTCCATCTCGGGCGAACTGACCCAGGCCGAGCGCAGCCGGGCATTGCAGGTGCTGCGTGACGGCAAGGCACGGGTCTGCGTCGCGACTGACGTCGCCGCGCGCGGCATCGACCTGCCGGATCTCGGGCTGGTCATCCATGCCGAACTGCCGAAGGAGCCGGAGACCCTCCTGCACCGCAGCGGCCGTACCGGCCGCGCGGGCAAGAAGGGCGTCAGTGTCCTGGTCGTGCCACCGAGCCGCAGGCGCTTCGCGGAGCGGCTGCTGGCTGCCGCCAAGCTGCGCGCCGAATGGGGCGAGGCGCCTTCCGCCGACTTCATCCGTGGCAAGGATGCCGAGCGCCTGACCGCGCAGGCCAAGGCCCTGGCGGCAGAGGAGCCGGCGCCTGAGGACCTGGAAGCCGGCCAGGCCTTGCTGGCGGATACCACGCCCGAGGCGGTGGCCGCGGCTCTGCTCCGTGTGCTGCGCGCACCGTTGCCGGCGCCCGAGGAACTGATGGCTGCCGTCGAGGACCGCCGCGCCCCCACCCGTGCGCCGCGCGAGATGCATGCCGGCGGCGCCGGCGGTGCCTGGTTCCGCATGAATGTCGGACGCGACGGCCAGGCGGACCCGCGCTGGGTGCTGCCCCTGCTGTGCCGCCGTGGTGGCGTGGCGCGGGAGGATATCGGCCGCATTCGCATCCTGGGCCGTGAGACGCATTTCGAGGTGGCGGCCCAGGCCGTTAGCCATTTCGCCGCCGCAGTGCGGAAGCCGGATCAGACCGAGCCGCATATCCGGATCGAGCCGCTGCCGCCCGGCGAAGGCAATGAACGCGTCGACACCCGCCCGCGCCGCTACCGCCAATGACAGCGCCGCCGGCCATCCTGTGCCAACTTTCGGCAGCGGATGGCCGGCGATTGCATATTGCCCGCTCGTTATCTTCAAAAAGCCGTGCTTTACGGTAACGTGGCTCCGCGGCTGGGCCGGGTTTGGTTAAATCAACGCAAGCCCGCCAGATGATCTGGATAGCCGCCGGGTAGAACGACATCGCAGCACGTGGCCTATAAGGATTATCGGACCGGTGTCGTGGAACGATCATTCGGCCGATCAACAGGCCGACGATGCCGCGCTCGACCGGCTCGCACTGGCGTCTCCTCTTCTTGGGGCTACCGGCTGGATCGATGGACTGGCTCGCCTGGTCTCGATCGACACCTCGGCGACGCCGGGCAGCTATTCGGGCGACTTCGCCGATGTGCTGCAGGACATGTTCGTGCCACTCGGTTTCAGTTTCCGCCGGCTGGAAGTGCCGCCATCCGTGCTGCCGGGCACGGCCACGGCGCCCCGCATCAACATGATAGCCGGACGGCGGACCGGGCGCCGGGTCTGCTCCATCTATTTCCATACCGATACCCTGCCAGCCGGGCAGGGTTGGACTCGCCCACCCTTCACGCTCACCCGGCAGGGCAGCCGGCTCTACGGCCGGGGCAGCGCCGATATGAAGGGGGCCATGGCCGCCGTCTGGGCGGCACTCCGGGCCGCCGATGCCGTGGGCCTGGGCCTGGGCTACGACCCTGTTCTGTTATTCTGTACCGATCAGGACCGCGGCCTGCATCCGGGCCTTCGCTACCTGACGGCGCAAGGGCTGGTCGAGGGGCATGTTATGTGCCTGAACGGCAGCGCGGCCCCGCGCGTCTGGACCGGCAGTTGCGGCAGCGTGCGCCTGACCATCACGATCGACGGCCGCCAGCCCCGCCCCCCAGGTTCCATCAATCCGATCGAAGCCGCTGCGCCGCTGATCGACCGCATCGTCGCCATGAAGGCCGAGGTCGAAGCGCGCCGGTCCCAGTCCCCGCCACCTGAATCCGGCTACGCAGGCGGGCGCGCCGGGTTGTCGGTCTCCTCGATCCAGGGCTCGGTGGAAGGAATGGGATCACCCGGCCCCTGCCACCTGACGCTGGATCGCCGCTATGCGGCGGACGAGGATTTCAGTGCCGTTTTGGCCGAATTGCAGGCCGGGATCGTGGAAGGCGCGCGACGCATCCCTGATTTCCAGGTCGATACCGCCGTGACCGGCCATTGCGCGCCCGTCATCGACCCGGACAAGGGGCCGAACTGGGCCCGGTGGAAGCAGGCACTGAGCTGGGGGTTCGGTTTCGCGCCCGGCAGTTTCCGCCACTGGTCCGGCAGCGATGCATCACCGATGGGCTTCGCGCAGCAGGCGGGCGTGCCGGAGGTGCTGCTCGGCGGCCTGCGTCGCCCCGGCGGCGACCCCTATGGGGCGGATGAATACACCACCGTCGAGGATGTTGAGGCGCTGGCCCGCTCGGTCCTGGCCTATCTGTCCGACGTGGCGGAGGTGCCGCGCTACTGACTGTCGCTGTCCGCCAGGTCAGCCAGCCCGGCATACCGGTCGCGGCTGGCCGTCAGGTGGCACCGCATGGCGCTGCGGGCCGCCGCCGGCTGCCCGGACGCGATGGCGGCGGCGACGCGGGAGTGTTCGTCGCGGACCTTGAGCAGATAGGCAATACGGACGGCGCCGTCTTCCAGGTAGGGCTGAACCGTCTGGCGCGGGATGAGCATCGGCCCCAGGAATTCGAGGAAGCGCGGAAAGAAGCAGTTACCCGTGGCCGCGAAGATGGATCGATGGAACTCCAGGTCCTGCGTCACCGCGTTTTCTCCGGCGTCCACGGCACGGGCGAAGGCGGCGGCGGCATTTTCCATGCGGGCCAGCGCCGTGTCGTCCCGGCGCTCGGCGGCGAGGCCCGCCGCCTCACTCTCGATGGCGATGCGCAGCTCTATGACCTGCAGCACGTCAGTCAGAGACCGCATTTCCCCCGGGTCGATCCGCACCTGCCTGCGGGTGGAGGGATCGGCCACGAAAGCCCCAACCCCCTGACGGGTCATCACCAGACCTTCGGCCCGCAGCGCCGATACGGCCTCGCGTACAACGGTGCGGGACACTCCTGCCTGACGCATCAGGGCCTGCTCCGTCGGCAGCCGGTCGCCCGGGTTCAGGCGCCCGGCGCGGATTTCCGCGGCCAGGCGCCGCACCAGCTCAGCGGTGAGGTTCGCGGGCGGGGCCAGGGGAGTCAGCCTGATGCCCTGGCTCAGCAGCTTTGGCTCGGCTTCTCTGGTCATCGGCCTCTATTTCCTTGTCACCATCCGCTGCCACAACCGGTCCGCTGGTCCCGGCTTAAGGCTTGCGGCTGACACTGCTGGCCAGAGTCATTTCGTCGGTTCTGGCTTCATAGGCCAGCCCCTTCTTCAACGCCCAGGTATTCACGGCGAAATAAAGCGGAATCAGCGCCGTCTGGTCGCGGATGGCGGCCCGGGTGGCCTGCCGGGTCAGTTCCTCACGCTTGGCATTGTCCATTGTCTGGCGGGCAAGCTGGATGATGGCATCGATATCCGGGTTGCTGAACCGGCCGCGATTGGCGGTACCGAGGCCCAGCTTGGTATCCCAGGTATGGATCTGCGTCTCCAGCATCCCGAGCACTTCCGGGTTGGGAGAGAAGCCGGCGAAATTCACCGAGTATTTCAGCTGCGCGGCTTCCGACAGCCAGACGCCGCGCGGCCGGGTCTCGACGGTGGCGAGCAGCCCGGCGCGGGTCCACATCTGAGCGATGGCCTGCACCACCTGCTCGTCATTGACGAAGCGGTCGTTGGGGCCGTTCACCTGCACCGAGAAGCCTTGCGGATAGCCGGCCTCGGCCAGCAGGCGCTTGCCGCCATCCAGGTCGAAGGGCTGCGGCACCATGTCGGGCGAGGCGCCGAAATAACCCTCGGGGCCCAGGTCGCCGGCCGGCTTGCCCTGGCCCTGCAGGACGCGGCTGACCAGCGCCTCGCGGTTAATGGCCATCGAAAGCGCGCGGCGCACGCGCGGGTCGCGCAACGGGTTCGGGATCGCCGAACCATCGCGGCCACGGATATGCGGGCTGTTCTCGCGGTCACTGTCCAATGTCAGGAACAGCAGGCGGTTGGAGGGGCTTTCGGAGACCGCGAAGCGCGGGTCGGCGCTGAACTTCGTGAACTGCTCGGGTGGCACGATCTCGATCATGTCCACGTCGCCGGCATTCAGCGCGGCGACGCGGGAGCCCGAATTGGCCAGCGGCCGGAACTCGACGCGGGCGAAGGCAGGGGCGGTGCCGTGGAAGTCAGCGTTGCGCTCCATCACCACGGGGCTGCCCGGCTGCCATGAGATGTGGCGATAGGGCCCGGTGCCGATCATCGCCTTGCCGGAATTGTAGTCGTTGGTGGTGGCGCCCTCGCCGTGTTTCTTCGACACGATCATGATCAGCGAGAGGTAGTTGGGCAGCAGCGGCGTCGGCACGCTGGTCCGGATGCGGATCGTGGTCGCGTCCACCGCCTCCACCGACTGGATCGGGCGCGTGTAGACGCGGAAGGAAGACGGCGAATTCGGCACGTCGCCCGCGCGGGCCAGGGTGAAGGCGACATCCTCGGCCGTGACGGGCGCGCCGTCATGGAAGCGCGCGGCGGGGTCGAGCGCGATTTCCCAGGTCAGATCGTCTTGCGCGTGCCATGCTTTGGCGATGGCCGGGCGCAGCACCTGCCGCGCATCCTGTTCCATCAGCGGCTGGAACACGTGCCGGCTGAAAGCGATGTTGGTGATGATGCTGGCATAATGCGGGTCGAGACTGGTGGGCCCGGATTCCATGCCGATGCGCAGCAGGTCCTGCGCTTGGGCAGTGACGAAGGGGGAAGCGGCAAGGGCAGCCGCGAACAGGCCGGTGCGCAGGCGGGACATCGGGACAACGGTCTCCGGGAGCGGAAGAGGGGGCGGGTGGTCCGCAAGGCCGCAAACTGGCATGGTGGCTCGCCACCCGCAACGCATGACAGTGGCGATGCGGACCCGCCTCCTGAGGATGACCGATGCCGACGCCCGAGGCGCTTGCCCCCCTTGCCCCCGCCATGACCGCCTGGCGGCGCGACCTGCATGCCCATCCCGAACTGGGCTTCGAGGAAACCCGCACGGCCGGCTTCGTCGCTGCTGAACTTCGCGCCGCCGGCATCACGGTCGAGGAAGGGCTGGCCGCCACCGGCGTGGTCGGCACGCTGAAAGGCCGCCCCGGCAATCGCGCGGTCGCGTTGCGGGCGGATATGGACGCCCTGGCCATGAGCGAGGTGACGGGCGCCGCCTATGCCAGCACCATCCCCGGCAGGATGCACGCCTGCGGCCATGACGGCCACACCGCCATGCTGCTGGGCGCCGCCAAATGGCTGGCCGAGCACCGCAACGTCTTTGCCGGCACCGTGCATTTCGTCTTTCAACCGGCCGAGGAATCGCGCGGCGGCGGCCAGCGCATGGTGGCGGAAGGCCTGTTCGAGCGGTTTCCGGCTGATGCAGTCTATGCGCTGCACAACCTGCCCGGCATGCCGCTGGGCACCATTGCGGTGCCGAAGGGACCGGTGCTGGCATCGTCCGACACCTGGCAGGCCGTGTTCCGCGGCCGTGGCACCCATGGCGCGAAGCCGCATCTGGGCACCGATGCGACGCTGGCGGCGGCGCAGTTCATCGCCGCCCTGCACAGCATCGTGGCGCGGGACCTGGACCCGATGGGCGTGGGCGTCGTCAGTGTCGGCCATATGGCGGCCGGCAACCCGGATGCGCCGAACGTCATCCCGGCCGAGGTGCTGCTGCGCGGCACCGCGCGCGCCCTGACCGCCGAGACCCGCGACCTGCTGGAAAACCGTATCGGCGCCATCGCGCGCGGCATGGCGGCGACGCATGGCGTGACGGCGGAATACACCTATCAGCGCCGCCTCTCCCCCACGGTCAACCATGCGGCGCAGGCCGCCATCATGCACGGCGCGGCCTGCGCCACGGTCGGGCGTGAAACGGCGCTGGACGATTACCCGGCCATCACCGCCGGCGAGGACTTCTCCGCGATGCTGGAGGCCCGGCCGGGTGCCTATGCCTGGCTCGGCACGGGCGCGCCGGCCCACCCGGAGGGCTTCCACCACAACCCGCATTTCGACTTCAACGACGCCGCGCTGGCGACTGGCGCCGCCTTCCTGGCCAGCATCGTCGAGGCGGAGCTGCCGGCGTGACGCGGCGTCGCCTGATCATCGATTGCGACCCCGGCACCGATGACGCCATCGCGCTCTGGCTGGCCTTTGCCTCGCCTGAGGTCGAGGTGGCGCTTGTCACGGTCGCGGGCGGCAATGCCGGGCTGGAAAGCACCCTCCGCAACGCGCGGGCCGTCGTCGCGCTGGCGGGGCAGAGCGTGCCGGTGGTGGCGGGGGCCGACCGGCCATTGCTCGGCACTTTCCAGGCGGAGGTGAAGGTGCATGGCACCGATGGCCTGGCCGGGGTGCGGCTGCCCGAAGGGCTGCCGGCCTGCCCCGGCCAGGCGGCCGACGCCATCCGCGACCTGCTGCGCGCGGCCGCGCCCGCATCCGTGACGCTGGTCGGCATCGCGGCCGCCACCAATCTGGCCCTGGCGCTGGCGACCGAGCCCGCGCTGGCCGACCGCGTGGATGAGATCGTGCTGATGACCGGCGCCCTGGGCGAGGGCAACTGGACCCCGGGCGCCGAGTTCAACGCCGCCATGGACCCGGAGGCCCTGGCCATCCTGCTGGCCACCGGGCGCCCCACCACGCTGGCCACGCTGGACCTGACGGCGCAGGCCCTGGTCACGCCCGCGCGCGCCGCCGCGCTGCGGGCCCGCGGCGGCGGCCATTGCCTCACGGCCTGCTGCGATATCATGGACGCGGTGCCGCCATCCCGGCGCCTGGGCCATCTCGGGCACGCCCTGCATGACCCCTGCGCTGTCGCCTGGATCGTGGCGCCCGATCTGTTCACGACGCGGGCTGTCGCGGTTCAGGTGGAATGCGGGACGGGGCCGGGGCGGGGCCGCACGCATATAGACCGGTGGGGCCGCAGCGGCGCGGCGGCGAGTGCCCGGCTTCTTGAAACCATCGACGCCAATGGCTTCTTCGCCCTCCTGGGCGACAGGATGGCGGCGCTCCGCTAGCGCATCAGGCTCTTTCCTCCCGCGCCGCCCCGGCGAAGCGGGATACGTCGGTCCAGCGCAGGACTTCAGGCAGGGTCTCTTCCAGCACGGCGCGCGCCTGCGCCAGTTTTTCATCGCAGTCGGCTTCACCCGGACTGGCCACCAGTTGCTCCAGCGCCCAGACCATCCGCGCCGCCCCGAAGGTGCGGCATACGCCCACGAGCCGGTGCACGGCCGTGCGGATCTCCGAGTCGCCGGCCGCCGCATCGAGTACCGCCAAGGTCTCTGCGCCCCGCCGGAGTTCAGCGACGAGTTCGGCGAGGACGGCGGGTGAGGCGGCTCCTACATCCCGCATCAACTCATTGCACGTGGCCATGTCCAGCACGGGCGGAAGGGTGCTCCCGGCGGGCTGCCTGGCCGGTGCCGCAGTCCTGCGGCTGTAACTGCCAACCAGTCGCAGCAGGCTTTCCCGGTCGATCGGTTTGGAGATGTGGGCGTCCATGCCGGCCTCGCGGCACGCATCAACCTGTTCGGGCAGCACCGATGCGGTGACCGCGATGACCGGCACCGTTCCCTGGGGTGGTGGCAAGGCGCGGATGCGGCGAGCCGCTTCCAGCCCGTCCATCACGGGCATCTGCAGGTCCATCAGGATGAGGTCGAAGTCATCGTTTTCTGCCGCGGCCAACGCGGCGGCGCCATCTTCCACCAGCACGACATGGTGGCCGGCACCGGTCAGCATGGCCCGCGCCACCAGCCGGTTGGCCGCGACGTCGTCCACCACCAGGATGCAGAGTGGATCATGCGCGACAGGGGCCGGCGGCGGCAGACTGGAGGCAGCTTCCTGCATCATGGCCGCCGAGCCGGGCCAGGGCGGTTGGGCCCTGGGAAGGGGAAGATCCACCCAGAACAGCGAAGCACCGGCAGCCGGGCTGCTGTACCCGATGCTTCCGCCCATCAGCGCCGCGAGTTGCGATGCGATCGCCAACCCCAACCCGGTTCCCAATCCGGCCATGGCGTCGTGGGCACCCTGAGATGGCAGGGGAAACTGCACGAAATCCTGGAACAGCAGGTTCTGCTGGTCGGCGGGCACGCCAGGGCCGCTGTCCTGCACCTCCAGCCGCACGCCCTTGTTCCCGGGCTGTGGTGCTGCGCGCAGGCATATGTCCCCGCCCACCGGCGTGAATTTCACGGCATTGGACAGCAAGTTCAGCAGAAGCTGCCGCAGCCGCATGGCGTCCACATCCACGGCCACGGGCGTGCCGAGCTGGACATCCAACTGGAAATGCTGACTCTTTCGTGAGAGTTCAGGACCCAGCAACGTGGCGCAGTGTTCCAGGAACGGCTGCAACTCAGTGGGGACGGGACGCATTTCCAGCCGCCCGGCCGCGATCTTGGACAGATCCAGCAATCCGCTGACCAGGTCGAGCAGATGCCGTGCCGCGTCGTGCAGGGCCTGTAGTTGCTCCTTCTGGTCGGGAATGGTCCTGAGGTCGTTCAACAGGATCTGCGCGAAGCCAAGAATGCTGTTCAGCGGCGTTCGCAGCTCGTGGCTCATCCGGGCCAGGAACTGGCTTTTCGCTTCGCCGGCGGCAGCGGCCGTATCCCGCGCGGCCGCCAGATCATTGATGGTGCGCTTGATCTCTGTAATGTCGGTCCGGATGCCGACGGTGCCGCCATCGGGGGTGGCGCGCTCGGTGATCAGCACCCAGCGGCCATCGGGCAGCAGCCGCTCCAGGGGACGATTATTGCCCCGGTGCCAGGCGCGCATCTCGTTCAGGAACGTGTCCACGTCTCCCTGGGCCTGGGGGTACTGGCCGCGCTTGAAGCCTTCCCGCATGATGTCGTCGAACTGCGCGCCCGGCTTGATGAAGGGCGCGCTAACCCGATAAAAATCCTTGTACCGACTGTTGCAGGCAACAAGCCTGTCATTGGCATCCCACATCACGAAGCCATCGGTCATGGATTCGATGGCGCTTTCGATGGTAGCGCGCCAGCGGCCGCGCTCGGCTTCCACCTTCTCCCGCTGCCGCAGCGCCAGGATCAGCATGGCCGCAATCATGAGCACCAGGCCAGCGAAGCCGGCGGAGATCAGGTAGGCGCGGCTGCGCTCTTTTCCCCACCCCGCCAGCGCCGCTTCCAGGTTCATGGTGACGGTCAGCGCGAGGGCCGGGTACAGGGTGGGCCGTACCGTGGCGATGACTGGCAGCCCATCGAAACGACTGTTGACCTGGAAAACCTCCTTGCCACCGGAACTCGCCTGATGCCGGACGGAAGGCGGCAGCAACTGGCGGCCGATGCGGGTCTCGTCATGCGGCAGGCTGGCCATCAGCGTACCGTCCTCGCGCTCCAGCCCGACGCGCAATCCGGTCCCCTCGCCGCCGACGGAAAGCAGAGAGGCGATGACCGGCACAGGCACTTCAGCCGCCGCCATGAGCGGTCCGGTCCCGGGCAGCGTTACCCGCCGGGCGAGAAACAGCGCCCATTCGCCAGTCGCCGGATTACGGAACGGCCCGCCGATCAGCACCGCGCCGGCCTGTGGGCCGTTTTCAAAGAATGCCGCGATCAGCGAGGGCGGCAGCGGCCGCCGGCGCGACACCGCGAGACCGGTGGCCAGGGGCGTGCCGTCGGCCTGTACCAGCAGGATGTCGCGGAACGTGAAGCTCTGATTGTTCAACTCGCGGAGCACGCGGTCGAGCAGGGCGGTATCGGGTGGCCCTTGGGTGGAGAGCGGCGCCAGAAGCGGAGGCAAACCCGCCAGCGCGGCGTCCACGGACACGAGATTGCGGTTGAGCGTGGCTTCCACGGCACGCGCCACACGTTGCACCGTATCGGAAGCAACGGTCATCGCCGCCTCCCGGGCGCGCCCGACCAGCAGGCCCGTGGTCACCCACTGCGCCACCAGCAGAAGGCCCGCCGCGCCGATGACCGCCAGCCGCAGCCGGCGGGAATGTGGAATCTCAATGCGCATAAGCCGGAATGCCCAATGCCGTGCCCAGGCAGCGGTTCCGGATCCCGGCGCAAGCGGGGCCGCAGCGGTCCGTCCAGCGGGGCAATGCCGCCTGCACCAGCAGGCGGCTGGCATGGCCCCAGGGCAACGGTCCGCCCCGTGCCTGGCCCAGATTGCCGGCCCAGAGCGGCGGCAACCCGGCGCCCCTGGCCAATGACGCGAGGCCCCGCACAACGCGCGGCATGGCCGGATGTGCCCAGAACCGGGTGCGCGACATGCGCGCCACCTCCCACCCCGGCCCTTCGGGCGGCAAAGCCACGGCACCGGCGATGCATCCCAGGCCATGCGAACCCGCGATTCGTGGCTTGCCGGCACTGGGGCCCAGGGCGGCGGCCCCGCGGCTGGAACGAGGTTCGGCGGTTGCGCCAGGGTTGGCCAGGAGGGCGAGGCAAGCCAGCGGCGGCGGCGATCGGCGGGTCATGCGCATGAGCCATCATGCCCGGCTTTATGCCTGCCGCAATCCGCTCCTTTCATGACCGCCCCGCTCGGGCCTCGCCATCCCGTTGCCGGTGTCCTATCGAGACTGTGAAACGGGGCGCTGGCGCCATGGCCGCGAATCGGAAGAAGGAGACAATGGTTTGAGGGGCATCCTGCTGGCCGGCGGTGCCGGGACCCGGCTGCATCCGGCGACCCTCGCGGTCTCCAAGCAGCTTCTACCGGTCTATGACAAGCCGATGATCTATTATCCGCTCTCGGTCCTGATGCTGGCGGGCATCCGCGAGATCATGGTCATCTCCACGCCGCACGACCTGCCGCTGTTCCGCCGCCTGCTGGGGGACGGCTCTCAATGGGGGCTGACCTTCGCCTATGCCGAGCAGGACAAGCCCCGTGGCATCGCGCAGGCGCTGACCCTGGCGGAAGAGTTCCTGGATGGCGGCCCGGCCGCGCTGATCCTGGGCGACAACATGTTCTACGGCAACGACCTGGACCGCCATCTGGCCGTCGCGCATGAGACGCTGCGCAAGGGCGAGGCCGGGGCCGTGGTCTTCGCCTACCGGGTCGCCGACCCGCAACGCTACGGCGTGGTGGAGTTCGACAGCGCTAACCGCGCCCTCAGCCTGGAGGAAAAGCCCTCCGCGCCGCGGTCCGACTGGGCGGTGACGGGCCTGTATTTCTACGACGGGCGCGCGGCGTCGCTCGCCGGGGCGCTCGCACCTTCCGCCCGGGGGGAGATCGAGATCACCGACCTGAACCGCTGTTACCTGGAAGAAGGGCAACTCAGCGTGCTGCAACTCGGCCGGGGCTTTGCCTGGCTGGATACCGGGACGCATGACAGCCTGCTGGAAGCCGGCGAATTCGTGCGTGCCATCGAGAAGCGCACGGGCCAGAAGATCGCCGCCGTCGAGGAGGTGGCCTGGCGCATGGGCTTTATCGACGAGGCCCAGCTTCTGGCGCTGGCCGTGCCGCTGCGCAACAGCGGCTATGGCGCCTATCTGGAGAACCTGCCCCGGCAGACCTGATGCGGTGGCCTAGCCGCCGGAAAAGCGGAAGGCGCCGGGTATTCCCGGCGCCCCCGCATCGGTTGATGATGCTTCGGCGGTGACCGTCGGCAGAGTCTGGGCCTGCTTCACCTTAGCTTCGATCTGCTTCAGCAGGGCCAGCAATCCGTTGGTGAAGGCGGGCAACTGCATCACCGGAAGGATCAGTTGGCCGCTCGCAGCCGGCGCGCCGTCCGCACCGATCTGCGCCAGGGTGATGCGGGCGACGCCGAAATTCACGCTCGCCTCCAGGATGCCATCGGCGAAGAGTGTCGGCTGGTCAGGCATCTTCGTTTCCTCTGGAAGCCGTCACTGCTCGCGGAAAGCGCGATGGAAGCTGTCGATCACCGGCTGCGCAATATAGCGGAAGAAGCTGCGACTGCCGGTCTGGATCTGTGCCTCAACCGGCATGCCGGCGCGCAACGTGACGTTCTCCAGCCGCTCCAACTGCGTCTCGTCCACCGCGATCTGCACGCGATAGTGGCTGGCCCGCGTGCGGTCGTCGATCGTCACGTCACTGGCGACATAGGTCACGTGGCCATGCAGGAAGGGCACCAGCCGCTGCTTGAAGGCGGGCAGGCGGATCTCGGCCTGCAGGCCCGGATAGACCACGTCGATATCGGTGGGCGAAAGCTGCACCTCGGCCACCAGCCGGTCGCGGGCGGGCACCAGTTCCATGACCGGGTCTCCTGGCCGGACGACGGCGCCCAGGTTGAAGAATTTGCTGGCGAGGATGGTGCCATCCTCGGGCGCCACGATTTCGCGGCGGGTCACCACATCCTGTGCGGCGCGCAGCTTTTCCTCAGCCTCGTTCAACCGGCCCCGCACCTCGCGGGCCTCGGTCGAGACTTCCGTCATGCGTTGGTCGCGCGTTTGCTGCATCTGGCTGCGTGCCTCATTGGCCGAGGCGCTTGCGCGGTCGATCTGCCCGATCAGGTCCTGAAGATTGCCCTCGAAAGCGGCGGCCTGCCGCTGGAGGCCGAGCAGGCGCGGCATCCGCTCCAGCCCCTGGGAGACCAGGGTGCGGACATCCTGTTCCTCCCGCCGGATCAGTTCGAGCTGCCGCTTCTGGCTGGCGATCTGCCCCTGGGCCGAGGCACCGGTCGCCTCATGCTGGGCGATGCGGGCTTCCAGGACCTGGAGCTGGCTGATCAGGCTCGCCTGCCGTGCGGCGAAGAGGGTGCGCTGGCCGGTGACAGCCTCGATGGAGCGCGGGTCGTTGGATGCCATCAGGTCGGCGGGAAAGGCGATGTCGGTTGCACCGCGGTGCTCGGCGGCCAACCGGGCATCCTGGGCGAGCAGGGCCCAGCGCTGACTGCGCAGTGTCTCCAGGCTGGCGCCGGACTGCGCGTCGTCCATGCGCATCAGCACTTGGCCGGCCTTCACCGTATCGCCGTCACGGGCCAGGATCTCCCGGATGATGCCACCTTCCAGATGCTGGATGGTGCGCCGGCTGCCCTCGCTGCGGATCTGGCCGGGCGCGATGGCGGCTTCCGCCAGCGGCGCGGTGGTCGACCAGGCGAGGAAGCCGCCGAAGAACACCACGATCGAGCAGATCCCGAGCATCATGGCGCCGGACGTGCGTGGCCGCTGCGTGCCGATCGTGCCCGGGGAAAGCGGCGGCAGGCCGGCGGGCCGCCCGGCCTTGGCCGGGGGAAGGGGCGTCGGGGCGGTGGTGATGCTCATGCCGCGCCTCCCGGAGCCAGGCGTCCCGGGGGCGGCCCGGATGGCGCGGGGGCGGGACGGGGGGGCGGCATCAGCCTCTTCAACACATCGACGCGGGGACCAAACATTTCGACGGCGCCGTCCTTCAGCAGCAGTATCTTATCCACGCCCTGCACCAGTGCCGGGCGATGGGACACCAGGATCACCGTGGTGCCGCGGCTCTTCAATGCGTCCAACGCCCGCTGCAGCGCGGCCTCGGCATCACCATCGAGGTTGGAATTGGGTTCATCCAGCACGACCAGCTTCGGCGTGCCGAACATGGCCCGCGCCAGCCCGACGATCTGGCGCTGTCCGCCGGAAAGGTGCTGACCGCCCTCGCCGATCTCAGTCTCGTAACCCTGGGGAAGCCGCAGGATCATGTCATGGCAACCGGCCAGAGTGGCGGCGGCGAAGACGGCATCCGGCTCGGCTTCTCCCATACGGGCGATGTTGTCGAATACCGTGCCGTCGAACAGTTCCACGTCCTGGGGCAGGTAGCCGATGTGGCGGCCGAAATCCTCCCGCTTCCAGGTGAAGACGTCCGCGCCGTCCAGCCTTACCTGCCCGGCCGTGGGCGCCAGGGTGCCGATGAGCAAGCGTATCAGGGTTGTCTTGCCGGCCGCGGAGGGGCCAATGATGGCGAGGCTTTCTCCTGGTTCCAGACCGAAGGAAACGCCCTTGATGATGGCCGCCGACTGGCCCGGAATGGCATAGGCCACGCGTTCCGACGCGACCCGCCCGGTGGGCTCCGGCATCGCGAGGCCCGGCGGCCGGATGCGCGGCATGGCCAGGAACGCCGTCAGGCGCCGCAGGGCCTGCCGCGTCTGCACCAGCCCCTTCCAGCCGCCGATCAGCTGCTCCACCGGTGCCAGCGCGCGGCCCATGATGATTGAACCGGCGATGGAAGCGCCGGAGGTGATTTCCTGCTGCAGGACGAGGTAGGCGCCGGCGCCCAGGACCGCGAGCTGGACTGCCAGCCGGAGGAACTTGGTGACGGACAGCAGCACCGCGGCGCGATCCGCTGCCTTCTGCTGAGGCGCGATGACGGTGCCCAGCCCGACCTGCCAGTTGCGCATCACTGCGGGGCCCATGCCCATGCTGTCGATGACCTCGGCATTACGGGCCACGGCATCGGCGCGCTTCTGGCTGATCATGGCGGCGGTGTTGGCCTGCCGCAGCAGGGACGAGGTGGTGAATTCGTTCAGCAGGGTCATGCAGAACAGCAGCACGGCCCCACCCAGGGCGATGCATCCCAGCAGGGGATGCAGCACGAAGATGGCGCCGAGGTAGATCGGCACCCACGGCACGTCATAGACCGCGAGTGCCCCCGGCGAGCCGAGCCAGGAACGGCAGACCGCCAGGTCCCGCAGGGCTTCCATACGGTAGGGGCGACCACGAAGCTGTGCTTCGAGAGCGCGCTCGAAGCCCTCTGGCGCCACGCGCGATTCGATCCATGCCCCCACACGCTGCATGATCTGCCCGCGCACCGCTTCCAGCACCGCCAGCAGCAGGATGGCGCCCAGGGCGATGACGGTCAGGAAGGCGAGGGTATCCAGGCTGCGGGTCGCGAGGACCCGGTCGAATACCTGCATCATATAGATGGAGACGGTCAGTTGCAGCAGGTTCACGACGCCGCTGAACAAGCCGACCGAGACGAATTCCCGCCGACACGCCGAAATGGCGACGGCAAGAGAAGTGTCAGGTGCCTTTTCGGCACCCGGTGCGCGTGGAGCTAGAAGCATGGGCCTCGTTACTGTCTGGACGTGCCGCGGACCTCGCGGAACGGAACAGGAGCTTGACAATAAAACATCCAATCTGCCGCCCTGTTCAGGTTGAGCGGGGGGACTATAGCCGAACGACCCTCAAATACGAGTGAACGTGTTCATTTAATCACGTTTGAAATTTGGTCCGGAGCGCGTCGAAACATAAAACGATTCTAAAAAAGAACGAATTATACCAGTGTGCGGGATGCTTCGCGGGGCGATGCGTCTGGCCGCCTTCTCAGGCAGCGGCCTTGAATACGAAGCGGCGGCTGAGGAAGAAATTACCGCCGAGGCCCGCCAGCGACCCGGCGGCGACCCCGATGACCGGATAGGCCGCGGCCAGCGGCCAACTGCTGACCAGCGCCGTGTAGGTGCCGTAGTTGACGGCGAAACCCACCAGGTTGACCAGCAGGAACATCATCCACTGGCGCCCCTTCGCGCTCCGGTCGGCCTCGCTGAAGGTCCAGGTCCGGTTCACCGCCCAGTTGGCCGATGCGGCGGTCACGTAGGACAGCACGCGCCCCAGATAGAGGCCGGCGCCCAGGGAGATGGCGGCGTAGAGCGTTGCCGTATCGATCACGAACCCCATCGTGCCGACCACGCCAAAGCGGAATAATTGCCCCAGCAGCGCGGTGCGCTCGGGGCCCAGGCGGGAGGCAAGGAGGGCGATGGGCATTCCCGTCGCATAGGCACCCCGGCGCGCTCTGCCAAGGGCAGGGTGGCCAAATACCGCTTGCGTCCCCTCCGGGCGTCGGCTTCCCTCGGGCGGGAGATCAGCTTGAGCGGAGATCCGAGAGTGATGTTGAGACGGCAGTTGTTCACTGGCACCGCCGGGGTGGCCCTGGCATCCTCGCTGCCGCGTTTCGCCATGGCCCAGCGGAGCAATCCCCGCACCCTGAAATTCGTGGCGCAGTCTGATCTGGCCGTCGTCGACCCGATCGTGACCACGGCCTATGTCAGCCGCAACCATGCCTATCTGGTGTGGGACACGCTCTACGGCATGGACGAGAACTTCCGGCCGCAGCCGCAGATGGTCGAGGGCCACACGGTCGAGGAGGACGGCAAGCGCGTCACCATGACGCTTCGCTCCGGCATGAAGTTCCATGATGGCGAGCCAGTGCGGGCGCGCGATGCCGTGGCATCCATCCGCCGCTGGGGCGCGCGGGATGCGCTGGGCCAGGTGCTGTTCTCGGTCATGGATGATCTCTCCGCCCCGGATGACGCGACCATCGTCTTCCGGCTGAAACGACCTTTCCCGCTGTTGTTCGAGGCCCTGGCCAAGCCCGCGACCCCCGTCTGCTTCGTGATGCCGGAACGGCTGGCCCAGACCGACCCCGCTGTCGCGGTGCGCGAGGTCATCGGCTCCGGCCCGTTCCGCTTCGTGGCGGGCGAGCGGGTTGCCGGCAGTCTGGTGGTCTATGAAAAATTCGTCGATTACGTGCCGCGCCCCAATGGGACGCCAAGTTGGACGGCCGGCCCCAAGCATGTGCATTTCGACCGTGTCGAATGGCATGTGATGCCTGACAGCGCGACCGCCGCCGCCGCCTTGCAGAACGGTGAGATGGATTGGTGGGAACAGCCCACCGGCGACCTTCAGCCCCTGCTGCGCCGCAGCCGCGACATCGTTCTGGAAATTCCGGACCCGACCGGGCTGTGCGGCATGGCCCGCTTCAACCACCTGCAGCCGCCCTTCAACAACCCGGCCATCCGCCGGGCCCTGCTGGGGGCGGTCAGCCAGGAAGACTATATGACGTCGGTGATCGGCACCGACCGCGACCTTTGGCGCGAGGGCGTGGGGATTTTCCCGCCCGGCACTCCGCTTGCAAGCGATGCCGGCATGGAAGTGCTGACGGCGCCCCGCGATTACGACAAGGTCAAGCGGGACCTCGCCGCCGCCGGCTACAAGGGCGAGAAGGTGGTGCTCATCGCGGCTTCCGACTTCCCGTCGCTCAATGCGCTGGCGCAAGTCGGGCGTGACATGCTGGTGAAGTCGGGCATGAACGTTGAATATGTTTCAACGGACTGGGGCTCGGTGGTCCAGCGCCGTGCGAGCAAGGAGCCGGTGGAGAAGGGCGGCTGGAGCATGTTCTTCACCTTCTGGGCCGGCCTCGACATGGTTAATCCCGGGGTCCAGCAGGCGTTGCGCGGACATGGGCAGGCGGCCTGGTTCGGCTGGCCGACGGCCCCCAGGCTGGAAGAGCTTCGCAATGCGTGGTTCGAAGCGCCGGACGCCGCCGCCCAGAAGGCAATCGGGCGCGATATCCAGCTACAGGCTTTCCAGGATGTGCCCTACCTGCCGATCGGGCAGTATTTCCAGGCTACCGCTTATCGCCGCGACCTCACCGGGGTTCTGAAGGGGCTGCCGCTGTTCTGGAACGTTAAGCGCAGCTAAGCGGAATCTTTGCCTTTTTCTCGGGCAATTTCGCGGGTGGCTTCGGCTGAGGCCGCCCTTTCCGTTAAATAACAGGCCTTTCGTGCTGCTTGGCACGTTATGTGCTTAGCTTACCCTGTGGCCACGCATTTCGCTTGGAGCCGGGCGCCCGTGGCAGCAGGCCGGCAACGGACAGGGTGACGACGATGGAACGACGGACCTTCCTGAAGGCTGCCATGGGGACAGGCGCCCTCATATCCGCAGGCGGCATCGCGGCGCCGGCCCTGTCCCAGGGTGCGGCGGCCCGCACCCTGCGCTTTGTCCCGCAGGCCAACCTGGCCAATTTTGACCCCATCTGGGGCTCCCAGTACGTCGTCCGCAACGCGGCGCTGCTGGTGTGGGACACGCTTTATGGCGTCGACGAGAACATCGTGCCGCAGCGCCAGATGGTGGAATCGGAGGCAGTCTCCGCCGACGGCCTGACCTGGACCTTCAAGCTGCGCCCTGGTCTCAAGTTCCATGATGGCGAGCCGGTGCGGGCACGCGATGCGGTGGCCAGCCTGAAGCGCTGGGCCGTGCGCGACCCGATGGGGCAGATGATCCTCGTCTTGCAAAACGAACTGGTGGCGGTCGACGACGCCACCTTCCGCTGGTCGCTCAAGGCGCCCTACCCGAAGATGCTGCTGGCCCTGGGCAAGAACAACGCGCCTTGCAGCTTCGTCATGCCGGAGCGCATCGCCAAGACCGACCCGTTCCAGCAGATCACTGAGTATGTCGGCTCCGGCCCCTTCCGCTTCCTGCGGGAGGAATGGGTGCCGGGTGCCAAGGCCGTCTTCGCCAAGTTCGACGGCTACGTGCCGCGCGAGGAAAAGGCGAGCTGGCTGGCGGGCGGCAAGCACGTGCTGGTGGACCGGGTGGAATGGGTGGTGATGCCCGACCCTGCCACGGCTTCCGCCGCGCTGCAGAATGGCGAGGTCGACTGGTGGGAGAACCCCATCACCGACCTGGTGCCGATCCTGCGCCGCAACCGCAATATCGAGGTCGATATCGCCGACCCGCTGGGCAATGTCGGCAGCTTCCGCATGAACCACCTGCATGCGCCGTTCAATGACCCGCGGGCCCGCCGCGCCATCCTGATGGCCCTGAAGCAGGAGGACTACATGCGGGCGCTCGTCGGCGACGACGAGAAGCTGTGGAAGGAAATGGGTGGCTTCTTCACGCCCAATACCTCTCTCTATACCGAGGCGGGCGGCGACATCCTGAAGGGGCCGCGCAACCTGGACGGTGCCAAAAAGCTGCTGGCCGAGGCCGGCTATGACGGGCGGCCGATCACCCTGGTGGTGGCCCAGGACCAGCCCATCACGAAATCCTTCGGCGACGTGAGCGCCGACCTGCTGAAGCGCCTGGGCATGAATGTCGACTTCGTGGCCACGGACTGGGGCACGGTCGGGGCCCGGCGCGCCGTGAAAACCCCGCCCAGCCAAGGCGGATGGCATATCTTCCACACCTGGCACGCGGGGGCGGATTGCGTGAACCCCGCCTCCTATACCGCGATGCGCGCCAATGGGGAGAATGCCTGGTTCGGCTGGCCAGACAGCCCAGCCGTCGAGGGCGCGCGCGACGAATGGTTCGCGGCCCCGGATGCGGCGGCCGAAAAGGCCGCCGTGGACAAGATGAACACGGCGGCGGTCGATTTCGGCCTTTTTGCGCCGACAGGATTCTTCTTGTCCTATCAGGCATGGCGTAAGAACATATCAGGCGTGGTGAAAGCGCCTGCGCCATTTTTCTGGGGCGTTTCCAAAATCTGATCGGATTCATATGTTCGCCTACATCATCCGACGTATCCTAGCGACGATCCCGGTTATGGCGATCGTCGCCTTGTTCGTCTTTAGCCTGCTCTACCTTGCTCCTGGCGACCCCGCGGCCGTGATCGCCGGCGACCAGGCCACGCCTGCGGATGTCGAGCGCATCCGTATCGGCCTTGGCTTGGATCGTCCCTTCCTGGTGCGATTCGGCGAATGGTCCTTCCGTATCCTGCGGGGCGATCTGGGTCTGTCCATCTTCACCAACCTGCCGGTCACCCGTATGATCGAACAGCGGATCGAGCCTACGCTCTCGCTGATGGTCGTCACGCTGATCCTGGCGATCGGCATCGCCGTGCCCATGGGTGTCATCGCCGCCTGGAAGTCCGGCTCCTGGATCGACCGCGCGGTGATGGGCTTCGCCGTGCTGGGCTTCTCAGTGCCGGTCTTTGTCGTCGGCTACCTGCTGGCCTACGTCTTCGCGCTGGAACTGGACTGGCTGCCGGTGCAGGGCTACACGCCCATCTCCAACGGCTTCATCCCCTGGATCAGGAACCTGATCCTGCCGGCGGTCGCGCTGGGCGGCGTGTATATCGCGCTGATCGCCCGCATCACCCGGGCTACGATGCTGGAGATCCTGCAACAGGATTATATCCGCACCGCCCGCGCCAAGGGCGCCGGGCAGAGAAGCATCCTGTTCCTGCATGCCCTGAAGAACGCGGCGGTGCCGATCGTCACCATCATCGGCATCGGGCTCGCCGGCCTGATCGGCGGCGCGGTGGTCACGGAAAGCGTCTTCGCCATCCCCGGCCTTGGCCGCCTGACCGTCGATGCCATCCTGCGCCGGGACTACCCGGTCATTCAGGGCGTCATCCTGATGTTCAGCTTCGTTTATGTCCTGGTCAATCTGCTGATCGACTTGAGCTACACCCTCTTTGACCCGAGGATCCGGTATTGAGCACCAGCGCCCTTCTGCCCGGCGGCATGCCTGCCGCCGCGCCCACCATGCCGGATATCCTCCCTGACCGCCGCGCGCGAAAGGGTGTTATCGGCTACCTGCTGCGCTACCCGACCATCGCCATCGGCGGCTTCCTGCTGCTGCTGATGCTGTGCGTGGCTGTTTTCGCGCCGCTTCTCTTCACAACGGACCCGACCGCGCTGGCGCCCGCCATGCGCACCCGCGCGCCGTCCGAGCGCTGGTGGTTCGGCACCGACATGCTGGGGCGCGACGTCTATTCCCGCGTGCTCTACGGCACCCGCGTGTCGCTGATGGTGGGCTTCGGCGTCGCCTTCTTCTCATCGATCATCGGCCTGTTCATCGGGCTGGTCTCCGGCTTCGTGCGCTGGGCGGACAGCATCATCATGCGGATCATGGACGGGCTGATGTCCATTCCGTCCATCCTGCTCGCCATCGCGCTGATGGCCCTGACGCGCGGCTCGGTCGGCAACGTCATCCTGGCCATTACGGTGGCCGAGATCCCGCGCGTCTCCCGTCTGGTGCGCGGCGTGGTGCTGTCGCTGCGTGAACAGCCTTATGTCGAGGCCGCGATCGCCTCCGGCACCCGCACGCCGGTGATCATCTGGCGGCACATCCTGCCGAACACGCTGGCGCCCATGACGGTGCAGGCCACCTATATCTGCGCCAGCGCCATGATCGCCGAAGCCATCCTGAGCTTCATCGGGGCCGGCACGCCGCCGATCATCCCGTCCTGGGGTAACATCATGGCCGAGGGCCGGGCGCTGTGGCAGGTCAAGCCCTACATCGTGTTCTTCCCGGCGCTGTTCCTGTCCATCACCGTGCTGGCGGTGAATCTGTTGGGTGACGGCCTGCGGGATTCGCTCGACCCACGCCTGGCAAAGCGGATCTGACGCGTATGGCATTGCTTGAAGTTGAAAACCTGCAGACGCATTTCGCGACCGCCGACGGCATCAACCGTGCGGTGGACGGCCTGTCCTTTTCGGTCGAGGCAGGGGAGACGGTGGCCATCGTCGGTGAATCCGGCTGCGGCAAATCCGTCACCTCCATGTCCATCCTGCGGCTGATCCCGGAGCCGCCGGGCAAGATCGCCGGCTCTATCCGGTTCCAGGGCAAGGACCTGCTGAAGCTCACGGAACGCGAGATGCGCAGCATCCGCGGCAACGAGATCAGCATGATCTTCCAGGAGCCGATGACTTCGCTTAATCCGGTGCTGACCAACGGCCGCCAGATCGGCGAGACGCTGCGCCTGCACCAGGGCCTGTCCCGCCAGCAGGCGGAGGACCGCGCCGTCGAAATGCTCAAGCTGGTCGGCATCCCCGAGCCGGGGCGCCGCGTGCGCGAATATCCGCACCAGCTTT
>JAQGHX010000095.1 GCA_028288745.1 Roseomonas sp.
ATGGCCGGCGCTGGCCCGCCCCGGGCAGCAGGGGTCCAGCACCACGACCGCGCCACGGCGTGGCAGGCGCAGGAAGGCGGCGCCGGGGTCGGGCAGGCCGGGCTCGCCGCCGATGCGGGCCTCGGCCAGAAAGGCGGCGGCGGCGGCGGCACGGTGGGTGGCCTTCGCTTCAACCGGGGGCGGTGGCGCCAGCGGGGCCAGCCCCAGGCAGGGCGCCATGTCGTCGGCCAGCAGCAGCGCGACGGCGGTGGTCCGGCGGCCAAAGGCGGGCGCCCGCAACGGCCCGGCGGCATAGCGAAGCAGCGCCTGCGCCGTGCCGCGCGGCGGCCGCGCCCCTTCCGGCAGGGCCAGCAGCCCGGCCTCCCGCTGGTCGGGCACATGCTCCGGCCAGAAGGCCGGCAGATGCGGTATGCGCCGCAGGGCATCGGGCAGGAAGGCCAGGCGGCGGGCGGGCGGAAAAGCCAAGGAGATGAATCCGTTGTACAAAAGTGACGATGGCCCTGCCTTCACCATCGCCATTCCGCGGGGGCTTTGCCAGTGGGTTGCAGTGCAGTACCCTGTTGCCCGTCAGGATAGCATGTGAGTGGGCGTGAACGGATCTCCCTTGGCTACCCAACTACCCCCTGGCGCGGGCACCCGGCCATTCCGGTCCGCGCCCATCTTCAACCTCCGGGTGCTTCTTCCGGGGCTGGCTTTGCTCGGGCTGGCGGGCTGCGCGAGCTTGTCCGGCCTCCAGGGCGGCGGCGCGGCGCAATCGTCCGCCCTGCCGGCTGTCGCGCGCCCGATGGACCCGCTGGCCGCCTTCGCCGCCCGGGCCTCACTGGGGCAGCAGGAACTGGTGGGCAACCCGCCCGTCACCGCGCGGCTGATGCGCTCCTATAACTCCGGCGCGGGCCGGCCATGCCGGGAGCTTCTGCTCGGCGGCATGAATGCCGGCCGTCAGGCGCTGTATTGCGAAGAGAGCCCGGGCCAGTGGGCGGCGGTGCGCGCCCTGCTGAATAACGGGCCGGGCGGCCAGCCGTGACCAGCCACGTGCCATGGCGGCGCAAGGGCAGCGCCCCTCCCCGGCACAGCCGCGCGCCACAGCCTGCCATCCACCACGGGGTTGCCCGCCGGTGGCCCATGACGATACGTCCCGCCCGGTGCGGGGCGCCCTGATCCTGGATGTACCCGCCAGGGCGGCGCGTGCCGCGACAGCCCCTGGCGATGCCGGGCCGCTGAGAATGACGCCATGATCGAAATGATCGACGTCTGGAAGTCGTTCGAGAGCCAAAAGAGCGGCCGGCAGAATGTCATCCTTCGCGGTGTGCACGGCCGTTTCCGCAAGGGCGACCATGTCGGCATCCTGGGGCGGAACGGCTCCGGCAAGTCTACGCTGATGCGCCTGCTGAGCGGCGTGGAGAATCCGACGCGGGGCAGCATCCGGCGGGAGATGTCGATCTCCTGGCCGATCGGCGGCGGCTACGGCTTGCAGTACCAGGTCAGCGGCGCCTCGAACGCGCGCTTCATCGCCCGCCTCTATGGCACGCCGCTGCAGCAGACCCAGGATTTCGTCGAGGAATTCTCTGAACTCGGGCGCTACTACTACGAGCCGGTCCATACCTATTCCTCCGGCATGGTCAGCCGCCTGCTCATGGGGCTGTCCTTCGCGGTGGATTTCGATTGCTATCTGGTCGACGAAGCCCTCTCCACCGGCGATGCGCGTTTCGCCGCCAAATGCCAGCACATGCTGGAAGTGAGGCGGGAGACGGCGGCGATGATTCTGGTGTCGCACAACGCCATGCATGTGCGCCAATACTGCGATACGGCGGCCATCCTGCGGAATGGCATGCTGGAATTCTATGAGGATGTCGATGAAGCTATCGCCGCCTACTCGGGTCTCTGACATCCGCATGTCGGCCGGCAAGGCCGGCCCGGCGCCGCGTTCCGGGCTGATGCGCATGTTCTGGAAACGGCGGCACTTCATGCTGCTGGTGGTCCTTCCGACAATCATCGCCGGCATCTATCTCTATGGCTTCGCCGCCGGCCAGTACGTGTCCGAGGCCCGCTTCGTGGTGCGCGGGCGGCAGGATACGCGCACCGCCAGCGCTTCGCTCGGCAGCGCCCTGGGTGCCGCGACGGGTTTCAAGCAGGCCCCCGAGGAAGCTCTCACCGTGCGCGACTACCTCCAGTCGCATGATGCGGCCGAGGCGTTGAAGCAGCGCATCGGGCTGCTCGACATCTACCGCCGGCCGGAAGCCGACAGGCTGGCCCGCCTCTGGGACCCGGAGATGCCGGCCGAGTTCCTGCTCATGTACTACAAGCACATGAACACGGTGGAGGTGGACACCACCGGCGGCATCACCACCATCCGCGCCCTCGCCTTCCGCCCCGAGGACGCCCAGCGGGTGGCCGAGGAGCAGCTTCGCCTCTCCGAGGAGTTCGTGAACCAGCTCTCGGCGCGTACGCGGGAAGAATCGCTGCGCACGGCGCAGGAGGAACTGGACCGCGCCGAGCATCGCATCGTCGCGGCCCAGGCGGGCGTGGCGGAATGGCGGGAACGCGAACAGGCGGTGGACCCGGCCAATATCGCCCAGATCGGCCAGCAGGGCATGGTGGCGCTGGAAGCCGCGCTGAATGCCGCGCGGACCGAGTTGCAGGAAAAATCGAACTACATGCGCGCGGACAACCCCACGATCGTGAACCTGCGCAATCGCATCGTAGCGCTGCAGGCCCGCGTGCAGACCGAGCGCAACCGCATGACCATCGGCAACGAGGCACTGCCGGAGCGCATCGGGACCTATGAGCGGCTCATGCAGGAACGCGAATTCGCCACCAAACAACTGGCTTCCGCCACGGCATCGCTGGAAGCCGCGCGGATGGAAGCGCAGCGGCAGCAGCTCTTCCTGGCCCGTGTGGTGCAGCCCAACCTGGCCGAGTATCCGCTCTACCCCCGCGCCGCCATCTTTCTGCTTAGTCTCTTCGCCGTGCTGTCCATGACCTATGGGGTCGGCTGGCTCCTTCTCGCCGGGGTTCGCGAACATGCGCTTTAAACAACGCTTTCTTCCGCTTCTCGCGGCCCTGGCCCGGGGTGGCTTGGCGGGGTGCCTGGCGGTCGGGACCGCATTCGCGCAGAACCAGTACCAGCCCACCCAGCAGGCGCAGACCAGCAACCAGCAGCCGCTGAACGCGCCCACACCGGGGCTGCTGACGCAGCCTTCCGGCATGCAGGCGCAGTTGCAGGCGCCATCGCTGCTGCCGTCGGACACCATCCTCAACCGCTCCGGCAGCACCACGGAAGCCGAGGCGGGCGCCACCGCGCAAGGCCCGCTGGCCGAGCCGCTGCGCGCCCCCGGGCCCAGCCGCGCCGTGTTCGGCGCCGCGCTCTTCGCCCGCAACGCGCCCTCGCCCTCCGATACCGGCAACCCGAATTACCGCCTCAGCGCCGGCGACCGTGTCAGCGTGCGCGTCTGGGGCCCGGTCGAATCCGAGGTGATCGGGGCGCTGGATGCCCAGGGCAACCTGTTCCTGCCCTCGATCGGCCCGCTGCGCCTGGCCGGCACCCGCGCCGGCGACCTGCAGCGCACGGTCGAGGCCGAGGTGCGGCGGATCTATACCCAGCAGGTGCAGGTCTATGCCGTCCTGCTCTCCGCCGGCAATGTGGGCGTCTTCGTCACCGGCTACGTGCGCATCCCCGGCCGCCACATGGGCGCCGCCTCGGATACCGTGCTGGACTTCCTGCTGCGCGCCGGCGGAGTGGACGCCGCACGTGGCTCCTACCGCGACATCGTGGTTAACCGCGGCGGCAGGGCGGTGCAGCGCATCGACCTCTACCCCTTCCTGCTGCGCGGCGCGCTGCCCGGCATCAGCCTGCAGGATGGCGACACCATCGTGGTGGGCAAGCAGGGCGCCACCATCTCGGCCGATGGCGCGGTGCGCAACAACTACCTCTTCGAGGTCGATGGCCGCAGCATGACGGGCCAGGAACTGGTGGACCTGGCTGGCCCGCTGCCCGCCGCCACCAACGCGGTGGTCCGCGGCACCCGCAACAGCAGGCCGTGGTCGCGCTACACCACCCTGGCCGAGCTGCGGCGCCTGCCGCTGCTGGACCAGGACACCGTCACCTTCATCACCGATTCCCCCGCGCCCACCGTGCGCGTCTTCGTCGAGGGCAGCCGCATCGGCCCGTCGGTGCTGGTGGCCGACCGTGACGCCAACCTCTGCCAGGTGCTCGACTATGTCGAGGTCAACCCGGGGCTGGCCGATACCAGCTCGGTCTACGTGTTGCGCAAGCGGCTGGCGGCACAGCAGTTGCGCTCGATCAACGAAGCGCTGGACCGGCTGGAGCGGCAGCTTTTCACCGCCTCCTCCTCCACCACCGGCGTGGCCGAGATCCGCACGGCCGAGGCGCAGCTCGTCTCCACCTATATCCAGCGCGGCCGCCGCATCCAGCCCGAGGGCCGGCTGGTGGCGGTGGACAACCAGGGGCGCTGCGCCAGCATCCGGCTGGAGGATGGTGACACCATCGTCATCCCCGAACGGTCCGACACGGTGCTGGTGGGCGGCGAGGTGCTGAACCCGCAGGCCATCATCTGGCGCCCCAACATGACCATCCGGGACTACCTCAACGGGGCGGGCGGCGTGACCCAGCGCGGCGACGACAGCGCGGTGATGATCCGCCGCGCCAGCGGCCAGGTGCTGCTGGACCCGCGCGAGGGCCCGCGCCCGGGCGACGAGCTGATCGCCCTGCCGCAGCTGGGCGCCAAGAGCTTCCAGATCACGCGCGACCTGCTCTCGCTGATCTACCAGACGGCGGTCTCGGCGGCGGTGTTCAACAACTTCTGACGCGCCGGGCATAAGCACCGGGCAGAAAAAAGGCCACCGGCCGGCGGGATGTCCCGCCAGCGGTGGCCTTTCGCTTGTCTGGCCAGGGTCAAGCCCGGCGGGCGGCGCCGTTCAGGCGGCGCGGCGCTGTTCCGGCGCGGCCAGCACGGCGGCGGCCCAGGCGGGCGCCTCGGCCAGCAGGCGGTCGAGCTCGGCGGGTGTCATCGCCTCGGCATATTCGCGGGCGGTGATGGCGGCGGGGTCCCAGGCCAGCGCGGGGCCGGGCACGATCGCGCCGCGCTGCAATTCGCCACTGGCCGTCATTTCCGCCACGCGGCGGATCGTGCCCAGAATGCGGGCGGCGCCATCCAGCCGCAGCCGCTCGGCCAGGCCACCCTGGGCCAGGCCGTTCAGGATATCGAAGGTCATGCGGCGGCGGGCCGCGGGCGGCAGGGTGATGGTTTCAAGAGCCATGTGTGCATTCTCCAAGGTCGGGGATCCCCGCTTCTTGCGTGGCGGGGCATCAGCCCGGCACATGGCGATAGCGGCGGCGGCCCGCAACACCTGAGCCCGCATGGGCGCCATGCCCCGGCACTGGCGGCCTCTGGCACGCCGCTTTCGGCCCGGGCGGTGACCCTTACCCAGCCGGCACGACACGCCCGCCCGTTTCGCACTTCTCGCGCGGCGCGTTCGGGGGCATGGAAGCGCCCATGTCGAATCGCACCTCCCCCCCCGCCGCCGCGCCGGTGCACCTCTCGAACCAGCGCATTTCCCTGCCGAAGGACCGCATCCGCATCCTGTTGCTGGAAGGCGTGTCCGATACCGCCGTCGCCCTGCTGGGCGCGGCCGGCTACACCAACATCCAGCGCGAGGCCAAGGCGCTGGAGGGCGAGGCGCTCAAGCAGGCGCTGGCCGGCGTTCATCTGCTCGGCATCCGCTCCCGCACCCAGCTGACGGCCGAGGCGCTGCGGGCGGCGGACCGGCTGATCGCGGTGGGGTGCTTCTGCATCGGCACCAACCAGGTGGACCTGGCGGCGGCCAAGCAGCTCGGCATCCCGGTCTTTAACGCGCCCTTCAGCAATACCCGCAGTGTGGCGGAACTGGTGATAGGCGAGATCGTGATGCTGCTGCGCCGCATCCCCGACCGCTCGCGCTCGGCCCATGACGGCGGCTGGGACAAATCGGCCGTCAACAGCCGCGAGGTGCGCGGCAAGACGCTGGGTATCATCGGCTACGGCAATATCGGCAGCCAGATCTCGGTGCTCGCCGAGGCCTTCGGCATGCGGGTGATCTATTACGACACCATCCCCAAGCTCGGCCATGGCAACGCGGTCGCCGCGGCCTCGCTGCACGACCTGCTGGCCGCCGCGGACGTCATCAGCCTGCACGTGCCGGAAACGCCGCAGACCACCGGGCTGATCGGCCCGGCCGAGATCGCGGCCATGCGCCCCGGCGCCATCGTCATCAACAACAGCCGCGGCCGCGTGGTGGATCTCGACGCCTTGGCGGAGGGCATCCGGTCCGGCCACCTGCTCGGCGCCGCCGCCGACGTCTTTCCCGAGGAGCCGGCCCGCAACGGCGAGCGCTTCTCCAGCCCCCTTCAGGGCCTGCCCAACGTCATCCTGACCCCGCATATCGGCGGCAGCACGGAAGAGGCGCAGGAGCGTATCGGCGAGGAAACCGCCCGCAAGCTCTCCGACTATTCGGACACGGGCGCGACGCTGGGGGCGGTGAACTTCCCGGAGGTCACGCTGCCCGCCACCACGCGCGGCACGCGCTTCCTGCATGTGCACCGCAACGTGCCCGGCGTGCTGGCGGCGCTGAACGAGGCCTTCATCCGCTTCGGCCTGAACATCACCGCGCAGTACCTGCAGACGGACCCGGAAATCGGCTACGTCGTGGTGGATGCCGAGAACGTGGCCGACCCGGAGGGCGTCCTGGCGGCGATGCGGCTGGTGCCGGGGACCATCCGCTCGCGCCTGATCTACGAGCGGCACTGAAGCCAGCGGCTGGCCCAGGGGCGCTGCCCCTAGGCTCGCCTCAGTCCAGGCATGGGCTTCTCAGCGCTGGCGCGGCTGATCACGGCACTGGCCGCGCAGGCTGGAGCGCCGGTTGCCAAGGGGGCGGCGCACCCAAGGCTTCATCAAGAAATGGCGGGGCCGGGGTGGCGCCGCCCCGGCGGTGTGCCCGGGAAGGGCAGCGCCCTCCCCGGCCCGTCACCCCATCGCCGGAATGGCCCGCCCCGCGATCAGCCGCAGGATGCGCGTCGGCCGTTCCACGCCAAGCAGCCGGTGGGTGATCAGGATCACGCTGCGTCCCTCGGTGGCGCTTTCCAGCGTCTCCAGGAAGGCGCGTTCGGCGGAAGGGTCCAGCCCCGCCGCGGGCTCGTCCAGGATCACGATCTTCGCCGGGGCCAGCAGCACGCGGGCCAGGGCCAGCCGGCGCCCCTGCCCGCCCGAGAAGCGCGCGCCACCTTCGCCGCAGCCGGTGGCGAGCCCTTCCGGCAGGGCGCGCACCGTCTCGCCGATGCCGGCGCGGTCCAGCGCCTGCCACAGCGCCTCATCCGGCGCGTCGGGCGCCGCGAGGCGAAGATTGGCGGCGATGCTGTCGTCGAACAGCCGGGCATCCTGCGTCAGACAGGCGATGCGGGCGCGCACGGCGTCATGCGACAGCGTGGCGATATCGGCGCCGCCCAGCAGGATGCGCCCCTCGCCCGGCGCGGCCAGCTTCAGCAGCAGCGAGCCCAGCGTGGACTTGCCGGCGCCGGACGGCCCGAGCAGCGCCAGGCGCCCGCCTTCCGGCAAATCGAAACTCAGGTCGGTAAAGACGGGTTCGCGGTCCGGTGCCCAGGCGAAGCGCACGCCTTCCACGCGCAGGGCGTGGCCGGCGGGCGGGGCGGCAGGGGTCACGGGCTCGGCTACGGGCGCCGGGGTGTCGGCGGCCTCGAACAGCCGGCGTGCCCCGGCCCCGGCCGCGGCGAGCGCGATGCCGGCGCGTGGCAGGGCGGAGAGCGACTCGGCGGCGGCGAGCGCCAGGAACAGGCCAACCACGGTGGCGCCGGCCACGCCCGGGCCACCGGCCAGCCCATAACCCAGCGCGCCGAGCAGCGCCGCCTGCGCCAGCACCGTGCCGCTGGCGCCGCCCCAGGCGGAGCGGCGGGACAGGCGCTCCTGGGCGGCGGTCAGCGTCTCGGCGGCGGCGGAGAGGCGCGCGCTGGCGCGGGGCTCGGCATTGGCGGCCAGGATATCCTCGATGCCCAGCAGCGGGTCGATCGCGGCGGCGCGCACGCCGCCCTGGGCCTCGGCCACGGCCTCGGCGGCGCGGGCGGCGCCGGGGGCCAGCAAGGGCGGCAGCAACAGGGCGCAGGCCAGCGGCACGGCCACGATGGCGGCGAGCGGCGGGGAAATGGCGCCCAGCAGCAGGGTGGTGGCCAGCACCACCGCCAGCGCCGCCACCGCCGGCACCAGGGCGCGCAGGTAGAGCCCGTCCAGCGCCTCCACATCCGATACCAGGCGGCCCAGCAGGTCGCCGGCGCGGCGCAGGCCCAGCCCACCGGGCAGCCGTTCCGCCAGGCGGCGGAAGAACCAGACGCGGGTATCGGCCAGAGCGCGGAAGGTGGCGGCGTGGGTGACCAGCCGCTCCAGGTAGCGCGCGGCGGGACGCAGGAAGATCAGCGGCCGCAGCAGCAGCAGGGAGCCGGCGGCGGCACCTGCCAGCATACCGGTACGCAGCCCCTCGGAGACGCCGCGCCCGGCGAAGGCCAGCAGCGCGACGCCGGCCAGGGCCGCCACCATCGCCACCAGGGCGCCCGCCGCCAGCCAGGACCAGCGGGTGCGCCAGAGGCCGAGGATGCGGATCAGGTCATGCAGCATGGCGCCTCACTCCCCCGCCAGGCGGTTGACGGGCACGGCGCGGCCGTCCTCCAGTTCCATCACCCGGGCGAAGCGGGCGCGCAGCGCGGCCGAATGGGTGGCGATGACGGCGGTGCGCCCGGCGCAGAGGCGGCGCAGGCTGTCCAGCACATCAGCCTCGGTGCCGGGGTCGAGATGGGCGGTGGGCTCGTCCAGCAGCACCAGCGGCGCGTCGCGCAGGAAGGCGCGGGCGATGGCCACCCGCTGCGCCTGCCCGCCGGACAGGCCGAACCCGCCCTCACCCACCAGCGTATCCAGGCCCTCCGGCATGGCGTCGGTGAAGTCGGTCACACGCGCGGCGCGGGCGGCGGCCTCGATCTGCGTGGCGGTGGCAGCGGGGCGGGCCAGCGCGATGTTCTCGCGGATGGTGGCGCGGAACAGGTGCGCCTTCTGGCCGACATAGGCCGAGAGCTTGCGCAGCTCGGCGGGCGCCAGGGTGGTGGCGTCGCGCCCGTTGAACGAGATCCGCCCGATATCAGCCCGGCGGAACCCCATCAGCAGGCGCAGGACGGAGGACTTGCCGGAGCCGGAGGGGCCAGCCAGCACCAGCGCCTCCCCCGGCATGACGCGGAAGGAGAGGTCGGACAGGGCGGCACCGCGCGCTGCATCGTAGGTCAGGCCGACGCCCTCGAAGGTCACGACCAGGCTGGGGGGGACTTCCTCCAGCAGCAGCCCGGGCTCGGGCACCGTGTCCAGCAGCAGGGGCGCGAGGGCCGCGGCGGCGCCATTGGCCGACATCCGCTCATGATAGGCGGCCGAGAAGGCCCGCAGCGGCGCGAAGAAGGCCGGCACCAGCAGGATGGAGAACAGCGCCGCGACCGGCGCGGGGTGCCCGCCTACCAGCAGGTTGCCGTGGCGCCAGGCGAGGCA
The DNA here is from genome assembly GCA_028288745.1 of Roseomonas sp. Lineage (GTDB taxonomy): Bacteria > Pseudomonadota > Alphaproteobacteria > Acetobacterales > Acetobacteraceae > Pseudoroseomonas. The sequence continues at coordinate 9,585 of JAQGHX010000095.1, forward strand.
GCCCAGCACGGCGGCGGCGATGGCTTCCAGCGAGAGGCCGGACAGGAAGGCCACGCGCAGCACCCGCATGGTGCGCCGGCGCAGGTCGGTGGCGGCGAGGGCGAGCGACTCGGCCTCCGCCTCCTGCCGGCGGAACAGCACCAGTTGCGGCAGGCCACGCATGCGGTCCAGAAAGCGGCCCGACAGCGCCTGCAGCGCATCGAACTGCCGGCGGGAGGCCAGCGCCGCGCCGATGCCGGTCAGCGCCATCGCCACCGGCACCATGGCGCCGGCGGCCAGCATGATGATGCCGCTCAGCGGGTCGACCACCGCCACGGCGAGGGCGATCATCAGCGGCCCGATCATGGCCAGCGCGGCGGCGGGCAGCCAGCGCGAGAAATACCCGTCCAGCGCCTCGATCCGGTCCACCACCAGGGCGGCACGCTCGCCCACCGGGCGCTCGTCCGCTGGGCCGGCAGCCAGCAGGATGGCGAAGGCGCGGTCGCGCAGGCTGGCCCGCGCGGCGGCGCCGGCGGCGGCCTGGGCGCGCTCCTGCGCCACGGTCAGGCCGGTGGCCAGCAGCGCCAGCCCAGCGGCGGCGGCAAGCTCCGGCCAGCCGGCCTCGCCCCATTCCGCCTCGCCGTGGCCCAGCAGGGCCGTCAGCACACGGGCGATGAGCCAGACCTGGGCGATACCACAGGCGATGGAAGCGGCGCCGAGCAGGATGGGACGCGCGAGCCGCCCGCGGCCTTCACGTGCCGCGGCCGACAGCAGGGCGCGCGCCCGGGCCGCTTCGGCCTTCGGGGGCATGGACATGGGGCGGCGTTCTAGAGCAGATCGGCGCCGGGGGGTATTGCCCGCGTGCGGGAATTTGCCAGGCCGCGCCAGGATGCCCGCGCCCGTATGCTCATACCGGTGGCGCCCGGGCGCGCGGGATGACCAGCCGGCGGGCAATACGGGCGCGCCCGTGTCCAAAATCGCGCCAGGCCGGCTTGGCCTCTCCGGCGGCGGCGGCCAGGATCGTCACCGGCGGGCCGGCCTGGCACTGGCGCTGGCATCCGCCCTGCCGCCCCGTCATCCCGGAGACCGCCCGATGCTGCCCAGCCATGGCCGCTACGCCTATCACCCCTGGCCGGCGCGGCCGGATTACGGCTGGCCGGGCGGCGCGAAGCTGGCGGTCTATCTGGGCCTGAACCTGGAGCATTTCGCCTTCGGCGAGGGGCTGGGCGCGGAACTGGCCCCCGGCGCCAATGGCGGCGGCGGGCCGCAGCCTGATGTGCTGAACTTCGCCTGGCGGGACTATGGCAACCGCGTCGGCGCCTGGCGGGTGCTGGAGATGCTGGACGAGCTTTCGCTGCCCGCCACGCTGCTGCTGAACAGCGCGATGTACGGCTACGCGCCGGAGCTGGTCGCCGCCCACCGCGCGCGGGGCGACGAGATCGCGGGCCACGGCCGCACCAACAGCGAGCGCCAGAGCAGCCTGCCCGAGGATGCCGAGCGCGCGCTGATCGCCGAGGCCACCGCCGCCATCGCCCTGGCGGAGGGCGCCGCGCCGCGCGGCTGGCTCTCGCCCTGGATCGCGGAAAGCGCCGTCACGCCCGACCTGCTGGCCGAGGCCGGCTACCGCTACACCCTGAACTGGTGCGCCGACGACCAGCCCATTTGGATGGCCACGCGGGCGGGCCGGCTGCTGGCCATCCCCTACCCGCAGGAGGTGAACGACATCCCGGCCATCGTGACGCGTAAGGACGACGCGGCCCAGTTCGCGGCGATGATCGTCGAGGATTTCGAGGAGCGGCTGCGGCAGGTGCGGGACGGCAAGCCGCAGGTCATGGGCATCGCCCTGCACCCTTACCTGATCGGCCAACCCTACCGGTTGCGGGCGCTACGCCGGGCGCTGGCCGCCATCGCGCAATCGCGCCCAGAGGTCTGGATCACCACGGCCGGCGGCATTTTCGACCATGTGATAACCTTGCCGGAGGGGCTGGTGCCCTGACGCCGTCCCGCTACGGCACCGCCATGGTACGGCCGCATCCGGCGCGCGTCATGGCCCATGGAAGCGCATGACCACTGCTTCCTGATGGAGACCCGATGCGTGTTCCCAGCCTGCATGTTCCCAGCCTGCGCCGTGTGACGGCCGTCCCGGCCCTGGTCCTGATGGCGGGTGCGCTCTCGGGCTGCTGCAACCCCCATTTGTGGGGCTCGTGCGGCCCCGGCCCGGGTGACGGCTATGGCCGGGCCGGCCCCGGCCATGGTGGTGGCCATGGCGGCGGTCACGGCTATTACGGCGGCGGTGGCGGCAGGGGCGGCTGGCGCTGAGACGCCGCGCCCCGCCGCCGCGCGATACGGCGGGGCGCGCCCCTGGCGCCGCGGCCCGGGATTTGCTTCGTTCGGTGCCATGAGCGGATGCATCGAATTCGTATTGAACGGCGCACCCCGCCGCCTGCCTCCTGAAACCCGGCCGGGGCAAACCCTGCTGGACTGGCTGCGGGGGCCGGAAGCCGGCCTGACCGGCACCAAGGAAGGCTGCGCCGAGGGCGATTGCGGCGCCTGCACCATCGTGGCGGAAGAACCCGATGGCCGCCGCACCCCGCTGAATGCCTGCCTGGCCCTGCTGGGCCAGATGCATGGCCGCAGCCTGCGCACCGTGGAAGGGCTGCGCGGCGCGGATGGTGCCCCCCACCCGGTGCAGCGCGCCATGGCCGAGGCCGATGCCACCCAATGCGGCTTCTGCACCCCCGGCATCGTCATGTCCGCCTGGGCCCATGCCCGCCCCACCGAGGAGGATGGCGGCGGCGCGCATGAGGCGCTGGCCGGCAATCTCTGCCGCTGCACCGGCTACCGCCCCATCCTGGAGGCGTTTTCGCGAATCCCGGAGGACGTGGCCCCAGCGCCGTCCCCCTCAGCGCCGTCCCCCGCAGCACCGCCGGCCCCTGCCCCGGTGGCATTACCCGGGGGCGGGCGGTTCACCGCCGGCGGCCAGGATTTCCACCTGCCGGAGAACCTCGCCAGCCTGCTGACGCTGCGCGCGGCGCTGCCCGAGGCCTGGCTTCTGGCGGGCGGCACCGATCTCGGCCTGCGCGTGTCCGAGCACCGGGAGCGGCCCCCCGCGATCCTCTGCCTCTCCGCCGTGCCGGAACTGCAACGGCTGGAGGCCGATGCCACGGGGCTGCGCATCGGCGCCGGCGTCACCTATGGGCGGCTGCTGCGCCTGGTCGGCCAGGATGCGGGCTTCGCCCCACTCGCCACGCTGCTGCGGCGGCTGGGGTCGCGGCAGATCCGCGGCATGGGCACGCTGGGCGGCAACCTCGGCACCGCGTCGCCGATCGGGGACGCGCTGCCGCCGCTGCTGGCCCTGGGCGCGCGCATCACGGTGGCCTCAGCGCGGGCGGGCGAGCGGGTGCTGGCGGCGGATGCCTTCTTCACCGGCTACCGCCGCACCCTGCTGGCGCCGGATGAGGTGATCACCCGCATCGACCTGCCGCGCCCGCCGCCGGGGGCCGTTTTCGCGTGTGAAAAGCTCTCCAAGCGGCACGACCAGGATATTTCCACCCTGTCCGCCGCCTTCCTGCTGCGGATCGAGGGCGGCACCATCGCCGGTGCCCGCCTCGCCTTCGGCGGCATGGCCGCCACCCCCGCCCATGCGCCCCTGGCCGAGGCCGCGCTGACCGGCGCGCCCCTGGCTGACGCGAGCTTCGCCACCGCCGCCCAGGCCCTGGCGCGGGACTTCACCCCGCTCTCCGACTGGCGCGGCAGCGCGGAATACCGCGCGGCGGGCGCCGCCGGGTTGCTGCGCCGCCTGTACTGGCGCGTGGCCAGGCCGGATCTCGCCATGGAGGTGCATGCGCCATGACGGCCGCCCCTGTCTTTGTCCCTACCCCTGCCAGGATGGCACCGACCCGCAGCGGCATGGGCGCCGCCCTGCGCCAGGACAGCGCGCTGAAGCACTGTACCGGCGAGGCGCGCTTCGCTGACGACATGCCCGAGCCCGCCGGGCTGCTGCACGCGGCCCTGGTGCTCTCGCCGATGGCGCATGGCGTGCTCGCCCCGCTGGACCTTTCGCCCGCCCGCGCCATGCCCGGCGTGGTAGCGGTGCTGGGGCCAGGTGACGTGCCAGGCCGCAACGACATCTCGCCCAGCGGCAAGGCGGCCGAAAAACTCTTCGCCGAGGGATTGGTGGAACACTGGGGCCAGCCGCTGGCCCTGGTGGTGGCGCGTACGCGGGACGCCGCGCTGGCCGCCGCCGCCGCCCTGCGCCCGGCCATCGACCCGCTGCCGCCCGTGCTGGATGTCGGGCAGGCGCTGGCGGCCGAAAGCCTGCTGATGCCGCCCATGGTAATGACGCGCGGCGACTGGCAGGCGGCACTGGCTGCCGCGCCGGTGGCACTGGAGGGCGAATTCCGCTGCGGCGGGCAGGAACATTTTTATCTGGAGGGTCAGATCGCCATCGCCATTCCCGGCGAGGATGGCGAGATGCTGCTGCATTCCTCCACCCAGCACCCGACCGAGGTGCAGCACATCGCCTCCCGCGTGCTGGGCTGTGACTATAACCGCGTTTCTGTCAGTTGCCGCCGCATGGGCGGGGGGTTCGGAGGCAAGGAGAGCAACGCCAGTTGGATTGGCGCCGCCACCGCCCTCGCTGCCCGCGCCACTGGCCTTCCAGTAAAACTGCGGCTGGCACGCCGCGCCGACATGGCCGCCACCGGCAAGCGCCACCCCTTCCTGTTCCGCTGGCGCGCCGGCTGCGATGCCGCCGGCCGCCTGCTGGCGCTGGATGCGACGCTCGCCGCCGATGGCGGGCACAGCCTGGATCTTTCGGGCGGCGTGCTGATGCGCGCCGTGACCCATGCGCTGAATGCCTGCGACGTGCCGGCGGTGCGCGTCACCGGCCTCGCCTGCAAGACCAACACCGTCAGCAACACCGCCTTCCGCGGCTTTGGCGGGCCGCAGGGCGTGCTGCTGATGGAGGACGTGCTGCACGCCGCCAGCCGCGCCACCGGCCGCAGCGTGGAAGCGCTGCGGGAGCACAACTTCGCCGGTGGCCCCAATGGCGCCGTGACCCCCTATGGCCAGGTGCTGGAAGGCGACCTGATCCGCCGCGTCTGGGCCGAGACCAGGACACTCGCCGGCTGGGACGCGCGCCGGGCTGATATCGACGCCTTCAACGCCAGCCATCCCACCCTGCGGCGGGGCCTGGGCAGCTTCGTGCTCGCCTTCGGCATTTCCTTCGGCGTCGTCGCCATGAACCAGGCGGGGGCGCTGGTGAACGTCTATACGGATGGCTCCATCCGCCTGAACCATGGCGGCACCGAGATGGGCCAGGGCCTTTTCATTAAAGTCGCCCAGGTCGTCGCGGAGGTCTTCGGTGTGGAGGTGGAGCGGATCCGCATCACCGCCACCTCCACCGACGAGGTGCCCAATACCTCGCCCACGGCCGCCAGCACCGGCAGCGACCTGAATGGCTGGGCGGCGCATGCTGCCGCCAGGGCCATCCGCGCCCGCATGGCCGCCGCCGCCGCCGTGCTCTGGGGCGTGCCGGAGGAGGAGATCGCCTTCGCCGATGGCCGCGCCACCGCCGGCAACCACGCCATGACCTTCGGCGAACTGGCACAGCATTGCTGGAACCAGCGGATCAGCCTCTCCGCCACCGGCTTCTACAAGACCCCCGACCTGAGCTGGGACCCGGTGGCCATGAAGGGCCACCCCTTCTTCTACTTCTCCTATGGGGCCTCGGTGGCGGAAGTGCTGGTGGACCGGCTGACCGGCGAGCACCGCGTGCTGCGCGCCGACATGGTGCAGGATTGCGGCCGCAGCCTGAACCCGGCCATCGACCTCGGCCAGATTGAGGGCGCCTTTGTCCAGGGCATGGGCTGGCTGACCTGCGAGGAACTCTGGTGGGACGCGGCCGGGCGGCTGCGCACCCTCGGCCCCTCCACCTACAAGATCCCCGGCTCGCGCGACGTGCCGCCCGTCTTCAACGTGAAGCTGCTGGAGAATGCGCCCGCCCGGGCTGAGACCATCTTCCGCAGCAAGGCGGTGGGAGAGCCGCCGCTGATGCTCGCCACCGCCGTCTGGAACGCGCTGCGCGATGCCACGGGCGCGGCCCGCCTGGACCTGCCGGCGACGCCGGAGCGGGTGCTGAATGCCCTTCAGGCCCGCCCGGGCGAGGGCTGACCAGCAACCGGCACCATGGCGGCCGCAGGCCCCGCCCCGCGCTGCGGGGCGCCCGACCGTGGCGGAAACCTGTATTCAAATGATCGACAGCCGGTCCGGGAGGGGCCGCAGCAGCCGCAAGGGCGTGCCGGAGGCCACCCCCACGGCCGCGCGGCTGCCGGTCACGCGCAAAGCGCGACCAGCGTTTCCACCAGTTCGCGCGGGTCGTAGGGCTTGGCCAGCACCGGCACGCCCCGGTGGCGTTCCGGCAGGCCGGCCGCGCCATAGCCGGTGGCGACCACGAAGGGCACACCGCTGTCGGCCAGCGCGTCCGCCACGGGGGTCGAGGCCTGGCCGGCCAGGTTGATGTCCAGCACCGCCGCCTCGGGCATGCCGCTCCTGAACAACTCCAGAGCTTCCTCGACCGTCGCGGCGGGGCCCAGCACCACCGCGCCGGCATCCAGCAACGCGTCCTCCACCAGCATCGCGATCAGCGCCTCATCCTCGACAATCAGGATCCGCCGCCCGGTCAGTCCTTTCGCTGCCACCGCCAATGCCATCTCCGATCAAATATTTTCTTCCTCCGCCTGTGGTCCGTTCACAGGACGGAAGCGGATGGTTGCCGCAAAACCACTCTCTGCATAGTCCAGCACCACGGAGGAGCCGAGGCCCAGTTCCACCGGCAGGCCACGCTCCAGCATGCGGCTGCCGAAGCCGCGGCGGCTCGGCGCCCGCACCACGGGGCCGCCCTGTTCCTGCCAGCGCAGTTCCACCATCCCGTCCTCGCCATGGCGCCAGGACACGCTGATGTGGCCTTCCGGCTCGCTCAGCGCCCCGTGCTTGGCGGCATTGGTCGCGAGTTCATGCAGCGCGAGCGCCAGGCCCAGCGCCTGCTTCGGCGCCAGCCAGGCCGGCGGGCCGCTGACCCGCAGCCGCGTCTCGTCCCCCGCCTGGCCCGGCAGCACCTGCCAGGGGGCCAGGGCGGCCCGCGCAGCTTCCTCCAGCGTGGCGCCGCGCCAGGTGCGCGCCGTCAGCAGGTCGTGCCCGCGCGAGAGCGCCAGCAGCCGCGCCTGGAAATCCGCCAGGAAGCGGTGCAGGGCCTCGCTGTCGCCGCCGGCGGTGCGGGCGGTCTGCAAGGCCAGGGAATGCACGGTGGCGAGCGTGTTCTTCACCCGGTGGTTCAACTCGCCCAGCAGCAGCATCTGCCGCGCCTCGGCCGCCTTGGCGGCGGTGATGTCGCGCGCCAGCCCGCCTTGGCGGGTGGCGCCGCCCTGGGCGTCCAGGATGGGAAAGCCGACATCGCGAATCCAGCGCATGCCGCCATCGGGGCGCAGCACCCGGTATTCGGCGTCGAAGGTGCCGCCCTGGCGGGACGCTTCCCAGATGGCCCGCACGCGTTCCTTGTCGGCCGGGTGAATGGCCTCCATCCAGAGGTTGGGGGATAGCAGGATCGCCTCCTTCGACACGCCCCAGATACGCTCGAAGGCGGGGCTGACGAATTCGGGCGTGACGCCGTCGGTATCGCTCATCCACATGACGTCCGGGCTCGCCTCGGCGAAGCGGCGAAAGCGGCTCTCGGATACCGCCAGCGCCGCGGCGGCCTGCACCGCGGCCTCGCGCGAGGCCGCGTGGGCCGCCACCTGCCGCGCCAGGGCCTCCCGCGCCTCGACCATGTCGGTCACGTCCGTCACGGTGCCGATCCAGCGGCGGATGGCGTCGCGCCCGCCGCCGCCATCGGGGTCCGGCGCGGGCACCGGGCCCCGC
>JAQGHX010000119.1 GCA_028288745.1 Roseomonas sp.
GGTTTTATCAGCCATACGAGATCCTCCCGAAACAGGATTTTCTTTTCTATATCGAAACAATACGCCCTGTTGCGCGCCGCGTTAGCAAGGATCGCTGCGAGCCGCATCAAAACGTCTCGACCGGCGGATCCCACACGGTAGCGTCAGGACGGCAATGCCATTTGGATCTGACCGCCTGGCGGCCCGGGAATGCGCGCCGCGAAGCGGTCCCGCTCTCACCCACACGAAATCATAAATCATGTTGTCATTTTGATACGAAACGCGATCTCATCGTCTGGCGCGGCACCGCTGCCAGCGCCTCGCCGGCGAAGGTGATACCGATGGGATTGCTCTTCGACGCACGATATTGGGCCACGGTCTCGACGGAGATCTGGAAGACAAGGCCCCTCCCAGGAGAGCCCATGTCGGGCCAGGACGTGGCGAGGCTGCTTCACATCGCCTGCCGGGCCCTGACCGACCTGAGCAACGACCCGGAACTGGAGGCGGACCTGCGCACGGCCTACGGGATGTCGCGGGAACCCCAGGCGGCGATCAGGAATGCCAGCGGCGACTTCGAAAGCTTCATTGGCGAATTCATGCGGGCGGAAAAGCAGGCGCTGCTGCAATCGGGCTGCGACATGGCGGCCGCCGAACATCTGCTGGAGGGGCTGGACGCGATCGCCCAGGGCCTTGGGGACCCGGAGCAGGGATTCTACAGGCTGGACGAGCGCATCCGCCATTGCGCCGGCCTGTCCTGCGCCGGGCACATGGCGGCCGCCGGGGGAAAGCCGGATCGCGCCCTGGCGGTGGCCGTCAAGGATGTCGTGAAAGGTGTCACGATCATCTCGGTGGATGTCGCGGCGGAGGCTTATGGCGCTACCGGGCTGCTGCCGGGGACGCTCGCTTCCATCTCGATCAACCTGGGCACGAGCGTGATCTACGACGCCCTCAGGAAGTACTGGTAGCCAGGCGCGGGCCCGGCAGTCCGCCACCGGGGCGCCGCGGCGGGCCTCAGGTAACCGCCATCGGCCATTTGGCGCGGCAGGCCCAGGGCGCCCGCGAGCCAGGGCGCCGCAAGCCAGCCATGCGGCGCCCACGCCGGCCCATTTCAGCTTCTGGCCCGGCCGCGTCCGGCCTTCCCCATTGCCCCCGCCCCCCGACCGGCGTTAAACCCGCCCGCCCGCCCCCAGGCCCTGCCCGGGGTGCGGCCATGCTCGTTCGTTCAAGTTCTTCGGAAGACAGGTGCCCCGCCCATGAAGCAGCAGGCCAATCAGATGCGCCCCGGCCAGGTCATCGAGCACGAGGGCCGTCGCTGGACCGTGCTGAAGATCGCCATCATCACGCCGGGCAAGGGCGGCGCCTTCATCCAGGTCGAGATGCGCGACATCAAGGGCGGCACCAAGAAGGACGACCGCTGGCGCACCGCCGACACGGTCGAGCGCCTGATGACCGAGGACAAGGAATTCACCTACTCCTACGCCGATGGCGAGAACCTGGTGCTGATGGACCCCGAGACCTTCGAGCAGACCATCGTCCCCGCCGCCATCCTGGGTGACCGCCTGCCCTTCCTGCAGGAAAACATGACCGTCTCCTGCAAGCTGATCGAGGGCGACCCGGTCGGCATGGACCTGCCCGCCCAGGTCACGCTGGAAGTGGCCGAGGCCGACCCGGTGGTGAAGGGGCAGACCGCTTCCTCCTCCTACAAGCCCGCGCTGCTCTCCAATGGCGTAAAGACCCTGGTGCCCCCCTTCGTCACCGCCGGCGAGAAGATCGTGGTGAAGACCGAGGACGGTTCCTACGTCGAGCGCGCCAAGGGCTGACACCCGGACCACGACGACTGGCGGGCCAGCTTCCGGCCCGCCACTACGGCGCGCCCACCGGGCGCCGCGGCGCCTTTATTCCCGACTTCACCGGAGTTACCGTCCCGTGGCTTCTTCCGCTCGCCTCTCCCCCGCCCTCAATGTCGTCGTCGGCGCCGTGCAGAAGGCCGGCAAGCGCCTGCTGCGCGACTTCGGCGAGGTCGAGCAGCTTCAGGTCAGCGTGAAGGGCCCCGGCGATTTCGTCACCCAGGCCGATATCCGCTCGGAGGAGACGTTGCGCGCCGAACTCGGCCGCGCCCGCCCGGGCTTCGCCTTTCTGGGCGAGGAAGGCGGCGTCACCGGCGCCGATGACTGGGAATGGCGCTGGGTGATCGACCCGCTGGACGGCACAACCAACTTCCTGCACGGCATCCCGCACTGGTGCATCTCCGTCGGCATCGAGCGCCGCGTCAGCGAGACGACCAGCGAGATCATGGCGGGCGTCATCTACAACCCCGCCTCGGGCGAGCTGTTCTGGGCCGAGAAGGGCGCGGGTGCCTTCCTGAACGACCGGCGCCTGCGCGTCTCCGGCCGGCGGGACATGCTGTCGGCGGTCTTCGCCACCGGCATTCCCTTCGCCATGGTGCCGCGCAAGGCGGAATTCAGCTCCATCCTGGCGCGGCTGATGCCGCAGGTGGCGGGCGTGCGCCGCATGGGCGCCGCGGCGCTCGACCTCGCCTGGACCGCCGCCGGCCGGTATGACGGCTACTGGGAAATGGGCATCAAGCCCTGGGACATGGCGGCTGGCATCATCATGGTGAAGGAGGCCGGCGGCTACGTCTCCGACCCCGAGGGCGGCGACGCCTACCCCGGCGGCAACGTGGTGGCCGGCAACCCCATCCTGCAGCCGAAGCTGCGCGAGGCGGTGGTCGAGGGCATCGCGGCCATCAGCCGGGCCCGGGCCGAGGGGCGCGGCGAAGGCTGACCCGGCGCGGGCCCTTTCGGGACCCGCGCATTTACCCTGCGGCCGGATGTGGGTTAGGGTGCCGCGCATATGCGTCTCCGCCGCACCTTTCCCATGACCTTCCACCTTCGCCATGCATTGCTGGCGCTGCCGCTGGCGGCCAGCCTGGCCCTGCCGGCCATGGCGCAGATCGGCGCGCCCGCCGGCGTCGCGCGCCGCCCGCCGCCGCCT
>JAQGHX010000141.1 GCA_028288745.1 Roseomonas sp.
CCGCAACGCCGCGCCGCCGGCACCGAATGTCGCGGCCACCCCCGCCGCGCCGGTCGCGCTGAACCTGCGGGTGGAAGCGCCCCAGTCCATCCTGGTGCGCGGCCGCGGACTGGATGCCGAGTTGGGCGGCAACATCACCATCGGCGGCACGGCGGCGGCGCCAACCACGAACGGCACCTTCAACCTGCGGCGCGGCACCTTCCAGTTGCTGGAGCGGCGGCTGAACTTCAGCCGTGGCGCCCTGGTGTTCGACGGCGCCGGTCTGCTGCCCAGCCTGGATTTCGTGGCCACCACCACGGCGCAGGGCGTTACCATTACTGTCACCATCAGCGGGCCGCCCAACGCGCCGAAGATCGAGTTCACCTCCTCGCCCGAACTGCCGCCGGACGAAGTGCTGGCCCGGCTGCTGTTCGGCCGCTCGGTGGATAAGCTCTCGGCCTTCGAGGTCGCGCAACTCGCGGCCAGCGTCGCCGGGACAGCGGGCGTGCTGCCCGGCGGCGGCGGCCGGGGCTTCTTTGGCCGGCTCACGGAACGGCTGGGGCTGGACCGGCTCGGGGTCGGCAATACCGCCGAGAACGGCAATGGAAGAGCCAATGAATCCTCGCTGCAGGCCGGCGGCTATATTGGCCAGGGCGTCTATGTCGGCGTCGAGCAGGGACTGGAGGGTGGCCCGCGTGTCGGCGTCGAGGTCGAACTGACGCCCCGGCTGAAGCTGGAGAGCAGCACCGGCGGTGCCGGCGGCGAGCGGGTCGGCCTGTCCTATGAATTCGAGTACTGAACCCATGCTGCATTGCGCTCGACTTCCTTGGGCATCTGCCTGATACCCAGAGAAGCGGGCAACGCCCGGGTGCGAGCACTGGCCCAGGGCACAGGCCAGGCGCGCCCGCGCCCCTCCCGCCGCGGCGCCCCTCGTGGGCTTCAGGATGGGGCCTTTAACCAATGAGGATTCCAGTACCATGCGTGCCTTCGACGGCCAGATCTCCGGCAATCGCCCCATCCAGCGTTCGACCGAGGAGAAGAAGCGCCAGCTTCGCGACCTGAAAGAGGCGCTGGCCGCGCTGAAGCCGCACGCGGCCGCGAGCCTGCGCGAGTCCCTGTCCGCCAAGGTCAAGGCGCTGGAAGCGGAACTCGCCCCGCGTCGCTGAGCCACAAGGTAGCCTGCCCCCGTGACGCGCGCCGCTGCCGCGCCCCTGTCCAGGGCGTCGCTGCACGGGATGGCCATCATGCTTTTCGCGGCGCTGTGCGGCGCCGGCATCAGCACCTGCTACCGCATGGCGATGCAGGACGGGATGCCGGTCGCCATGGTGGCCTGCACCCGGGGGCTGGTGACGCTGGTCTTCCTGGTGCCCTGGCTGGTGCGTGCCGGGCCATCGGCCCTCGCGACCCGGCGGCCCCTGGTGCACCTGGCACGGGGCAGCGCCGGCATCTTCGCCTTCATGATGCAGTTGCTGGCCGTGGCCTGGCTGCCCCTGGCCGACGCCGTGGCGCTGATCAGCGCCCGGCCGCTCTGGGTGCTGCCGCTGGCGGCCTTGCTGCTGCACGAGCGCGTGCGGCGCAACCGGGTGGTGGCCACGGTCATCGGCTTCGTCGGCGTCATGCTGATCGCCCAGCCGACGGGCGAGTTCTCGCTCGGCACGCCCGCTGCCCTGGCGGCGGGGCTGGGCGCCGGGCTGGTGCTGATCCTGTTCAAGACGCTGTCATCGACCGAGCCGGCAACGCGCGTGGTGGCGTGGTACGCCATCCTGTCTGTGCTGTTCTGGGCGCCGGTCACGCTCTGGACCTGGCAGGCGCCGACACTCTTCGCCATGGCCATGGTGGTGACGGGCACGGTTTTCGCCCTGGCCAGCGACCTTGCGGCTTCGGCGGCCGCGAAACGGTGCGAGGTTGGGCTGCTGGCGCCGATCGAATATTCCCAGATCCCGGCCAGCGCACTGATCGGCTGGGCCCTTTTCGCCGAGCAGCCGGGACGGGGATTGCTGGCCGGCACCGTGGTGATGTTCGGTGCCACGCTCTATCTGCTGCGCCGTGGCGGCTGAGCCGCCGCCGACGTTCTGAAACGGAAGCCGGCGCCGCTCAGGACGTCGCGCGGCGCGGCGTCACCTTTGGCCCCGGCAGTTCCACCTCGATCGCCAGGGTGGACATATCGCCCCCCCGGTCGAGCGAGACGTTCACCGCCTTGGCATCGATCGCGACGTATTTCGCGATCACTTCCAGCAGGTCCTTCTGCAGCTTGGGCAGGAAGTCCTCGCCGGTGCGGCTGATGCGCTCATGCGCCAGGACGATCTGCAGGCGCTCCTTGGCGGCCCCGGCGGTGGGCGGCTGCGCCTTGCGATTACCACGGAAGACATCGATCCAGCTCATGCCGCCCTCCCGCCGAACAGGCGCGACAGGAAGCCCTTCTTCTCGGCCTCGATGAAGCGGTGCGGCCGGTCCTCGCCCAGGAAGCGGGCGACCGCGTCCTGATAGGCGCCGCCCGCGTTCGACACGGCATCGAGGATGACCGGGTTGCCCGTGTTGGAAGCCTTCAGCACGCTCTCGCTCTCGGGAATGACGCCGAGCAGCGGGATGGCCAGGATTTCCTGGATATCCTCCAGCTTCAGCATCTCGCCGCGCTCGACGCGGTTGGGGTCGTAGCGGGTGACCAGCAGGTGCTCGCGCACCGGGTCCCGCTTCTCCTCCGCGCGCTTCGACTTGGATTGCAGCACGCCAAGGATACGGTCCGAATCACGGACCGAGGAAACCTCGGGGTTGGTCACGATGATGGCCTGATCCGCGAAGTACAGCGCCAGTAGCGCGCCCTTCTCGATTCCGGCGGGGCTGTCGCACAGGATATAGTCGAAGTCCTGGCTCAGTTCGTCGATAATCGTGCCGACGCCTTCCTTGGTCAGCGCATCCTTGTCCCGCGTCTGGCTGGCGGGAAGGATGGACAGCGTGTCCACGCGCTTGTCGCGGATCAGCGCCTGGTTCAGCCGCGCCTCGCCATTCACCACGTTCACGATGTCGAACACCACGCGGCGCTCCACACCCATGATAAGATCCAGATTGCGCAGGCCGACGTCGAAATCGATGACGACGGTCTTCTTGCCGCTCTGGGCAAGACCGGTGGCGAAGGCGGCCGAGCTGGTCGTCTTGCCCACGCCCCCCTTGCCGGATGTCACCACGATCACTTGCGCCATAGAGTTAGTCTCCTCTCTGCCGGGCCGTGGCCCCGAATCAGCCCAGCTTGTCGAAACGCATACTCTCGCCGATCAGCCGCACCTGCACGGGCTTGCCGATCGGCGCATCCGCCAGCCCTTCCCGCACCGCGTAGTACCCCGCGATGGAGACGAGTTCCGGATCGAAGTTCAACGCGAAGACGCGTGCGTCGGTATTGTCCGCCCCACCTGCGATAGCCCGTCCGCGCAGGGCGCCATAGACATGAAGATTGCCATCGGCGATCACCTCGGCGCCAGCATTGACCGTGCCGGTCACGATCAGGTCAGCGCCCTGGGCCCAGATGCGCTGGCCGGCACGCACCGAGGTATCCACCACCATGGTCGGCCGCGTGCCGCCGGGCGGCGGTGGCTCGCTGGCGGCGGGTTCCGGCACGACGGGCGCCGGAGCGGCGGGAACCGGGGCCGGGTTGCCCTGCGGCAGGTCCTGCTCCTTGCCGGCTGTGCGGAGCGGCGGCAGGCCGGCCGCCTGAGCCACCGCCTTCATCTCCGGCGAGCCGCCGGTGGTGCCGATGGGCATGATTTCGATGGCGCGCAGCTCGGCCACCAGCCGGGCGAAATCCACGTCCTGGGGAGCCATCGGCAGGTCGTCCAGCCCGATCACGATCGGGGCGAAGCGCAGGAAGCCGGGGGCCCGGCGGAACTGGTCGCCGAGGGCGGGAACGATCACCTCGGGCCGTGCGTCGAGCAGCCGCAGCACCAGCAGGTTGAAGTTGGCGCCCCGCAACCGGAAGGGTTCGAATCGGGGCTGGGCGGCTGGTGCTGACATCGGCTGCGGGGCATGTCCTGATGAAGGGTGTGACGGCGGGCGAATGGCCAGCGCCGCGCGCCGGGCGCGCCTTTGCCACCATTCCTTCACCTATACAGGCCCGGCGCGCCGTGGCGAAGCCCGACACGCGCAAACCCGGCCGTTTCCGTGGTTTTTCCGCGGTGATGTGGCCGAATCGATGCCTCGTCCCTACCCTGGGCCCCGCATCGCACGAGGCCACCATGCCCAAATACATCCCCCGCCGCGCGGACTACCGCCACTTCACCACGGTGCCGACCCGCTGGGCCGACCAGGACGCCCTGCGGCACGTCAACAACGCCGTCTACTACATGTATTTCGACACCGCCGTGGCCGGCTTCCTGCACGGCACCGGCATACTCGACGGCCATCATTCGGAGGTCACCGCCGTCGTGGTGGAGACGCTCTGCCGCCACCACGCCCCCGCCTTCTTCCCGGATGTGCTGGCCGTCGGGCTGCGCGTGGCATCCATCGGCACGTCCTCCATCCGCTATGAGATCGGCATCTTCCGCGAGGGCGAGGACACCGCCTGCGCCGAGGGCCATTTCATCCACGTCCATGTCGACCGGCGGGAGATGAGCCGGACCCGGCCGGTGCCGGATGCCCTGCGCGCCGCCCTGGTGCCGCTGATGGTCCAGCCCGCCCCCGGCTGACGGCCGCCGCTTCGGCACGCAGCCTGCCCAAGGGGAGAGCGCCCCGCC
>JAQGHX010000151.1 GCA_028288745.1 Roseomonas sp.
GTTGCAAGACCGGTTGCTGCGCGAGGCCAGCCTGCCCGCCAGCGATTTCGGCGTGGGCTACCTGCTGAACAGCCGGGCGACGCAGCAGGTGGCCGGCCTGCTGGCGCCGCTGGACCCCATGATGCAGGCGCAGCCCATCGCGGCCTTCGACGACATCGCGCCCGGCCTGCGGCAGGCCATGGTGGTCTCCGGCCGCACCATCGCCATCCGGTCCGCCACGCGACCAACGGCCTGTTCTATAATGCGGTGCTGCTGGAGCAGCGCGGCATCGCGGCGCCGCCCCGCTCGCTGGAGGAATTCCTGGAGCAGGCACGGCAACTCACCTTCCGCCCCTCCGGCGCGCCGCCGGTGACGGGGCTGGTGATGACGGCGGCGCTGGCGGCCTATCCCGTCATGTTCGCCCACGCCTTCGGCGGCGACTTCATCACGCCGGACTACAGGCTGATGCCGGACCCCTCGGCCATGATCCGCGCCATCGCCGCCATCCGGGGCCTGTTCGAGGCCGGGGCGCTGCCCAGGGGCTACGCCACAACCACCAACGAGGACCAGGTGACATCCCTCCAGCAGGGCCGCGCCGCCTTCGCCATCCTGCCCTTCAGCCGCCATGCGCAACTGAACCGGCCGGAGCAGTCGCGCTTCGCCGGGCGGATCCGCGCGATGGAAATGCCGATGTCCTCCTCCGCGCCCCCCGGCCAGAAGATGGCGGCGGCGGTCGAGTTCTGGTCCATGGCCATTCCCGCCAATGCCCGCGACAAGCTTCTGGCCTGGAGCTTCATCCAGGCCATGTCCTCGCCCGAGGTCACGCTGGGTTCGGCGCTGAACGGCAACGGCCCCGTGCGGCTCTCGACCTATGCCGATGCGGGGTTCTCGCGCGACAACCCGGTCGCGGCGATCGAGGCCGATGCGCTGGCCCGTGCCCGCGTGCCATTTCCTGCCTTCGCCGAGGCCAGCCGGGCGGAGGCCATCTTCGTCGAGGAAGTGCAATCCGCCGTGCTCGGCCGCAAGGAGGTGGAGGACACAGGACACCATGACCCGCGTGAAGCCGCTGCTGCCGGCATGATGCTTGACCTCGGCGGCCGCCGCGCCCTGGTGACGGGCGGGCGGCGCGGGCTCGGCCGGGTCATCGCGGCGGCGCTGGTGCGGGCGGGGGCGCGGGTCGCGATCTTCCATGAAGGGCCGGACGACGCGGGCGAGGCCGCCGTGACGGCGGCCGCCATCGGTTCCGACGCCGTCCTGCCCGCCGATCTGGCGGATACCGCCGCCACGCGGGCGCTGGTCGCCGCGGCCACGCAGCGCCTGGGCGGGCCGGTCGGCATCCTGGTCTGCGACGCAGCCTTCGAGCAGCGGGTGCTACTGGACGCGATGGTGGCCGACGAGATCGACCGGCACTGGGCGGTGAACGTGCGGGGCAGCCTGGAACTGGTGCGCGCCGCGCTGCCCGGGCTGCGCGCGGCGGGCGATGGCCGGGTGCTGCTGCTGGGCAGCGTGCAGCAATGGCGGCCCAACCCCCACCAGATCGCCTATGCCGCCAGCAAGGCGGCCATCGGCAATCTGGGCCGCAACCTCGCCCGGCAATTGGCGCCAGAGGGTATCCGCGTGAATATCCTCTGCCCCGGCGCCATCGAGACGGAAGGCAATGCGGCGGCCCTGGCCGACCCCGCCTACCGCCGCCGGGTGGAGGAGCGCATTCCCGCCGGCCGGCTGGGGCGGGCGGAGGAAGTGGCGACGGCGGCCGTCTTTCTGTGCTCGGCCGCCGCATCCTATATCAGCGGCGCCGAGTTGCTGGTGGATGGCGGGTTGGCGGCGGGGTAGCCCGCTGGCGCCTCAGCGGCCGGGCGCCACGTCCAGGTGCAGGATGGCCGTGACCAGCTCGAAATCATCCACCAGAATCTCGGCCCGGATCGCCCAGCGCCCCGGCAGGGCCAGTTCCGGCCCATCCCACTGGTAGCGGCCGGGGGCCTCGGCCACCATCCGGCGGCGCAGGGCCGCCACGCCGGCCTCGGCCTGCGACAATTCGATCCAGACTTCCGGCGCGGCCAGCGGCGTGCCGTCCTCGCGCGCCACATGCAGCAGGAGGCGGTTCCGGCCGGCCCGCGCCGGTTCGGCCTCCAGCGCCAGGCCGAGCCCGGCGGCCTGCGCCACAACCACCGCACCCGGCGCGGGCCGGTGGTCATGGGCCTGCTGGTCGGTGGGGGCGGCGCGCGGCGGGGTCATGGTCAGCACGGCGGTGATGCCCAACGCCAGGGCGCCCACCATCGCCTCGGCGCCGATGCTGCGGGCCAGGAGGCGGGCGGCGCCAGGCTTTCCCGTGGCGAGGGCGGGCGTCAGCCGCCGGTGGTTCCAGGCGGCGAGCAGCAGCAGCGACAGGGCGCAGGCCGCCTTGGCCAGCACCAGTTGGCCGTAAGGCGTGCGCACCAGCGCCATCGGGCCCGGCAGGCGCAGCGCCGCCTGCGCCACGCCCGTCAGCAGCAGCACGGCAACCGCTGGCAGGGCGATGCCGGCGAAGCGGCGCATGGCCGGCGCGGCCGCGACCCCGCCAGCCCGCAGCAGCCCTAGCAGCGGCAGGAAGGCGCCAAGCCAATAGGCCGCCACCAGCGCATGACCTGCCAGCAGCGCATGGGCCAGCCAGCCACCCGCTGCCGCGTGCCCCGACAGGCTGAGCCCGATGGCGGCGGTGACGGCCCCGAGCGCGCCCGTCCAGCACCCGGCCCGGCCCGGCAGGCCGGCCGATATCGCGACCGCCCCCAGCCCGATGGCGACGGCAAACCCGCGTGCGGAAAGGCCAGCGGCCATGGCGGCCCCCCAGGTGGCGGGTTGCAGCAGGGCGGTGAAGGAGAATGCCGCCAGCATCCCGCCGCCCTGGGCGCCGATGCCCAGCAGCGCCGCGACGATGCCGCAACCGGTGGCCACGGCCATGACATGCCGGACCCAGCCCGGCGGCGCGGCGACCAGGGCCCGGAACAGCGCGCCGCCGGCGCCCAGCGTGAAGCCGAGATAGAGCAGGAAGCGCAGCACTTCCGCCGCCCGCACCCAGTCAGCCACCGCGCCGGTTTCGGGCGGGGCCGCTGCCTCCGGCGCCACCCCGACGCCGAAGGCCAGCGTGCCGGCGACCGGGTGCCCATCCGCCGAGATGACGCGGAAGCTGGCCAGGTAGGTGCCGTCGCCGAGGCCGGCGGGAAGCTGGGCCTGGATCGTGCCGTCCGCCGCTTTTGGCGCGGCGGGCAGCGCGACCTTCCCGGCCGGGCCGGTGACGCGCAGGTCCAGCAGCGTCACCGCTTCGTCGAAGCGCAGCATCACCGCGTCGGGCGGCCGTGCCAGGCTGGCGCCATCCGCCGGGTCGCTGGCGACCAGCGCGGCATGGGCCCGGGCGCCCGACGCCGGCAGGGCGGCGAGGACGAGCAGCAACACTAGGCGGAGGATGCGCGCCATGGCAGGTCAGCCGGCCTGCGTCAGGGCTTGGGCACGATGCGAACGGGGTAGGCGGGCGCGCGCAGCCGCTCGCCCGGCTGCGAGGGACGCTCGATCCAGCGCGTGACCTTGCCGCCCTCGCAATCCTGGACGATGCCGAAATACAGCGTGGCACCCGGCTCTTTCGGCGTCTGAATGCGCAGGATGAATTCCTGGTAATAGGCATCGGGCAGGTTGCCGCCCTGCCAGGAGACTTCCTTCACCGGGGCCGTGGCGTCGTGGCCGGCGGGGGCGGCGGCACCCGCCGCGGCCACGGTGGTCAGGGTCCAGCCGGCCAGCGGCATGGGCTTCACGCCGCGCAGTTCGGGCGGGATCTGCACGCGGATGCCGGTGGTCGCGGCACCGTCGCAGCCATGCGGCACGCGGATGGCGATGCGCAGGAAGCTGTCGGCCGGCAGTTCCGCCTGGTCGAGCGTGACATGCGCGAAGGCGGGCGCGGCAAGCAGGCTCGCGCCCAGGGCGAGCGCGAGGCGCTTGGTACGGAGGTTCATCGAGAGGATATCCACTGAGGGCCGGGTCAGCGGTGGGAATGCGGCGGCTGGGCGGGGCCGGAACTGCCGGCCGACTGGACCGGCACCTGCACGGGAACGGCGCCCGCGCGCTCGAAGGTCAGCGTCAGCGGCACCGTCTCGCCCGGCTGCATCGCCTGCGACAGGCCGATCAGCATGATGTGCAGCCCGCCGGGCCGCAGGGTGACGCTGCCGCCGGCCGGGACCTCGACCGCCTGGACCGGCTGCATACGCATCACGTCGCCGTCGCGCAGCGTGGTGTGCAGTTCGGTGGCGCGGGGCAGCGGGCTGCTGACCGAGACCAGCCGGTCCGCCACCCCGCCGGTATTGCGGATGGTCAGGAAGGCGCCACCCGTGCCGCCCCGGATGGCGGCGCGCGCCCAGGGCGCCTCGATGGCGATGCCGCCAGTGGGCGCGGGGGCTTGGGCCAGGGCGGGGTACGGCGCCGCCAGCGTGGCGAGCGCGAGCGGGATGGCGGCCAGCAACAGCCGGCGTGGCGCGAGGGTCATGGCAAGGGTCCTGTCGGTGCCTGCCGGCTCCCCGGGGGGAAGGCGGCCGGGCGCGCGCGGCCCGCCATTGGGCCCGGGGAGGCGGAGGAAGGAAGATAGGGTGCGAAGAAAGCGGATGGCTTGGAAGGCCATGATGCGGAGCCGATCCAGCAGCGCCGGGGCAGCGGCCGCCACCCGCCCGGCCCCCTTGCGGGGCGTGGACGGGCGCTGCGGCATGGCCCGCGGCGGACGACAACAGGCCACCGGGCACGGCCCCGGTGGCGGCGATGTCAGTGGATCAGGCGATCGGTGGCGCGCGTGGTTGTTGCGGCGGGCCGCGCGGCGGTATCGGCGGCAGGCCGATGCGCGTCGCCGCCCGCAGGGGGATGAGATAGGCTACGGGACCGGCCTGCACGAATGGCGGCTCCGGCAGGATCGCGGGCGCCGCCGCCTGGCAGAGCGGGCAGCCGGCATGCGGCATCACCGGCTCGACCGGCCTGCCGTTCTCGTCCAGCAGGATGGTGCGCATGGTGCCGGCCGGGCTGCACAGCGTGACGGCCTGGGCCGAGGCGATGCTGGCCAGCGACCGCAGGCAAGGCTCCAGCGCCGCCGTCCACTGCACCAGCAGCAGCACGGCCAGGAAGCGCAGCAGGCTTTTACCCCGGTCTGTCATGGCGGATGCCATGTCTAGCGGAAGGCCGGGCGGGTGTCACCAGACCGCGCCGCCGCCCCGGTCTTGCGCCGCCCCGCCGCCGGCCGCACCATCTGGCGAAAAAGCGGGAGGATATCATGCCAGCACGCCGGCCCTTGCTTGGCCTTGCCGCCTTGTCGGCCCTGGGGCTCGCGCCACCCATGGCACGGGCGCAAACGGCCCTGTCCTGGCCCACGCGCCCGGTGCGCCTCATCCTGCCCGACGCGCCGGGCAGCGGCAACGACACGGTCGCGCGCCTCATCGCCCCGGCGCTGGAAGCGGCGCTCGGCCAGCCCTTCGTCATCGAGAACCGGGGCGGCGCCGGCGGCCGCATCGGGGTGGAGGCCGCCTTCAACGCCCCGGCGGATGGCTACAGCTTCCTGTTCGGCAATGCCGGCTCGAACGGCATCAACGCCGCCATCTACCGCGACCTGCCCTATGACCTCGCGACGGCGTTCGAGCCGGTCTCGCTGCTGGTGCAGGGGCCCAACGTGCTCGTGGTCAACAACCGCATCCTGCCGGTCGGCAGCGTGCCGGAATTGATCGCGGCCCTCCGCGCCCGGCCGGGCGTGCTGAACTACGCCTCCGGCGGCGTCGGCTCCTCGGCGCATATGTCGATGGAGCTGTTCAAGTACGAGGCAGGGCTGGACCTCGTGCACATCCCCTATCGCGGCACCTCGGCCATGGCCCAGTCGATCATCGCGGGCGACACGCCGCTGATGATCGCCAACCTGGTCAATGTCATGCCCTATATCCGCCGGGGCGAGATCACGGCGCTGGCCGTGACATCGCGCGGGCGGGTGCCGGACCTGCCGGATGTGCCGCCGCTGGCGGAGACCCTGCCGGGCTTCGAGACCATGGCCTGGAACGGCGTGCTGGCGCCGCGCGGCACGCCGCCGGCGGTGCGCGCCCGCCTGTACGCGGCCCTGGTCGGGTTGAAGGATTCGCCGGTGATGAACGAGCGTATCCGCCTCCAGGGGGGCGAGCTGGTCGCCTCCACGCCAGAGGCTTTCGCGGAGCGGATCCGCGCCGACATCGCCCAGTGGAAGGCGCTGGCGGAACGCGCCGGCATCCAGGCGGAATAGGAATGGCCATGCGAATCGCCTCCCTGGATTTCATCGGAATCCAGGTCACGCCCAAGACCAACTGGTGCTTCCTGCTGGTGCGCACCGATGCCGGGCTGACCGGCCTCGGCGAATGCACGCTGGCCAACCAGGAGACCGGGCTGGTGGCGGAGGTGGGCCGGCTGGCGGCGCTGGTCGCGGGGCAGGACCCGATGGAGCGCAACCGGCTCTGCCGCGTGCTGCCCCATGCGCCGGGCGGGCTGGTGGCGCAGACGGTGCTGAGCGCCTTCGAGGCCGCCTTGTGGGACATCGCCGGGCAGCACTGGCGGGAACCGGTCCATCGCCTGCTGGGCGGCGCGCTGCGGCCGCGCGTCACGCTCTATGCCAATATCAACCGGGGCGCCAACCCGCGCAGCCCGGAAGGCTTCGCCGCCGCCGCCCGCCGCGCCACGGCCGAGGGTTTCACCGCCGTCAAGCTCGCGCCGTTCGAGCCGGTGGTCTGGCAGGATGCGGGCGGCGACACGGCGGCGCAGCGCGCGGCCTACGCGCAGGGGCTCGACCGGATCGCGGCGGTGCGCGAGGCGGTCGGCCGCGATGTGGACGTGATGGTGGACGCGCACTGGCGCTTCTCGCCCGGCGGTGCCGCCGCCCTGCTGCGGGACGTGGCACCCTTCGGCCTGTACTGGCTGGAATGCCCGGTCTCGGAGGCGAACCTGCCGGAGATCCGCCGCCTGCGGGGCATGGCGAATGATCGCGGCATGCGGCTGGCGGGCGCGGAAAGCCTGACCGGCCTGCAGGCCTACCGCCCGCTGATCGAGGCCGGCTGCTACGACGTGCTGATGCCGGACATGAAGCACGCGGGCGGCTATGACGAGATCCGCCGCATCGCCGCGCTGGCGCTGACGGCAGGGGTCGAGATCGCGCCGCACAACCCGACGGGCCCGGTGTGCCACGCGCATTCCCTGCATCTCTGCGCCGTCCTGCCGAACTTCCTGCGGCTGGAGGTGCAGTTCGGCGAGACGCCGCGTTTCTTCGGGCTGGTGCGCGGTGGCGGGCACCTGGCCTTCCAGGATGGCGCCGCCGTGGTCCCGTCCGGGCCGGGCGTCGGAATCAGCCTCGATATGGCGGAGGCCGAGTCCACGCCCTGGCAGCCCATGCCATTCCCCTGGCTGGACCCCCGGCTGGGCTGTTGCCGCCACCCCATGGCCACCAGCCATGGCGGGGCGGCGGCCGGTTCAGCCGGTGCGGGCGGCGCGGCCTTCCAGCGGATAGGCGGGGTCGTTGTAGCCGGGGGTGGAGGGGTGGCCGGCCGGCACCAGCGAATCCACCAGCGCCTCGTCCTCCGCCGTGAAGTCATAGGCCAGGGCGCCGACATATTCCTCCCACTGCGCCTCGGTCCGCGGGCCGGCGATCGGGGCGGTGATCAGGTTGTTGTTCAGCACCCAGGCCACCGCGAACTGGCCGGCGGTGATGCCTTGCGCCTCGGCATGCTCGCGCAGCGTCCGGGCGATCTCCAGGCTTTCCGGCCGCCATTCGGTTTCCATGATGCGCCGGTCGGCGCGCCCGGCCCGGGTATCGGCGGGCGGCGGCGCCTGGGTCGCGTATTTTCCGGTCAGCACGCCGCGCGCCAGCGGGCTGTAGGGCACCACGCCCAGGCCGAAATAGCCGCAGGCGGGCAGGTGCTCGATCTCCGGCATCCGGTTGAGCGCGTTGTAATAGGGCTGGCTGACCACCGGCCGGTCGATGCCTGCCTCGTCGCAGAGGCGGCAGATCTCGGCCACGCGCCAGGAGCGGTGGTTGGAGACGCCGAAATACCGGATCTTGCCCGCCCGCACGAGGTCGGCCATGGCGGTGACCGTCTCCCGCAGCGGGGTCGCGTGATCTTCCTTGTGCAAGTACAGAATGTCGATCGTCTCGACACCCAGGCGCCGCAGGCTTGCCTCCACCGCCATCTGGCAATGCCGGCGGGAGAGGCCCCGGTCGTTCGGGCCGGGGCCGGCCGGGTTGGCCAGCTTGGTGGCCAGCACCCAGTGGTCGCGCCGGGCACGCAGCGCGCGGCCGGTTACCTCCTCCGACCGCCCGCCATTATAGACATTGGCGGTGTCGATGAAGTTGATGCCCTGCTCGCGCGCGCGGTCGATGATGCGCGCCGATGTCGGCTCATCCGTCGCGTCGCCGAACATCATGGTGCCGAGGCAGAGCGGCGAGACCTTGAGGCCGCTGCGGCCGAGTTTGCGGTATTCCATGGAACGCCTCCGTATTTGCCGTCTCGCCGCGCCCTTCGGCGCCACAGCGCGGGGCGCCATCGTGCACGCGGAACCAGGCGCGGTCGAGCCGGCGGCAGCGCCCGATCCCGCCAACACCGGAGCCCTGTCATGCGGTCTTGCGGCGCCGGCCGGGCGGAATACCCCGCCCGTGACGGCGTGCCGCCCATCGGCGGGCCTTGCGCCCTCCGGCACGGCTCACGCCGCCGGAAGCCCGCTCAGCCGGGCTCGTTCCCGGCCAGGCCGGTGATGGTGGCGAGCAGGCCGGGGAACCGCGCCTCAAATTCCGGGCGCAACGATACCTGGCAGCGGGTTCCGTCCCGCCGGCTGCGGATCAGGCCCGCCATGCGCAGCACCTTCATGTGATGACTGAGCGTGGAAGGAGAGACCTGGGTCTCGAACTCGCCCCAGCCGCGCTCGGCGCCATCCCCCAACCGGCTGACGATGCACAGCCGCAGCGGGTCGCTCAGGGCGTGCAGCACCTCGGGCAATGTCACCTCGGCAATGGATGGATGCGGGTAGATGTCTTGTGCCACGCCGGAACCTCCCTATATGGCCCATCTTCGTCGAATATCGAATAATGACAAGCGTCGTCTTGTCTGCGGTCATGAAGGATTTGCAATGTCCACCCTGTTCGACCCGCTCCGGGTCGGTGCCCTCGACCTACCGAACCGCGTGATCATGGCACCACTGACCCGCTCCCGCGCCACGGAAGATCGGGTGCCTACCCCGCTGATGCGCGATTATTACGTTCAGCGCGCCTCGGCCGGCCTGATCCTGTCGGAAGCCACCTCCGTCACGCCGATGGGCGTGGGTTATGCCCGCACGCCCGGCATCTGGTCCGAGGCGCAGGTCGAGGGCTGGCGCATGGTCACGGACGCGGTGCACGCGGCCGGCGGGCGCATGATGCTCCAGCTCTGGCATGTGGGCCGCATCTCGGACCCCAGCTTCCTCGGCGGCCAGCCGCCCGTGGCGCCCAGCGCCATCGCGGCCCAGGGCCATGTCAGCCTGCTGCGGCCCGAGCGGCCCTACCCCGTGCCCCGCGCCCTGGCGACGGAGGAAATCCCGGGCGTCATCGAGGCCTACCGCCTGGGCGCCGAAAACGCGCAGCGCGCGGGCTTCGACGGCGTGGAGATCCATGGCGCCAACGGCTACCTGCTGGACCAGTTCCTGCAGGACAGCACCAACCACCGCGACGACGCCTATGGCGGCCCGGTCGAGAACCGCGCCCGGCTGATGCTGGAGATCACCGATGCCGTGACGTCCGTCTGGGGCGCCGACCGGGTAGGCATGCATCTGGCCCCCCGCGCGGACAGCCACACGATGGGGGACAGCGACCTCGCCGGCACCTTCGGCTATGTGGCGCGGGAACTCGGCCGGCGTAAGCTCGCCTTCCTCTGCGCGCGCGAGCATGTGGGTGCGGACCGGATCGGCCCTGCGCTGAAGCGCGCCTTCGGCGGCGTGTACATCGCGAACGAGGGCTTCACGATGGAGCAGGCGCAGCAGGATCTCGGCCGTGGCGACGCGGATGCGGTGGCCTTTGGTGTCAAGTTCATCGCCAACCCGGACCTGCCGCAACGCCTCGCGAACGGTGCCCCGCTGAACGAGCTGGACCGTGGCACGATGTATGGCGGCGGGGCGCATGGCTATACGGACTACCCCGCCCTCGCCACCCAGGCGGCCTGAAGCCAGCCGGCGGCCGGGCACAAAAAGCCCGGCCGCCAGCCAGCCGTTTACGCGCCGGCCGGCACCGTGGCCGCGGCAATGATGGCCTCGGCCCGTGCCGCGTGCCGCGCTTCCGCTTCCTGCGCGGCATCGAGGCCGACCAGGGCGTTATAGGCCTCGATCGGCATCAGCTCGCCCGTCACCGCCTGCAAGCCGCCATCCCGCTTCAGCGCGGCGAAAAGGCGGTCCATCGCCTGGGTCGCCGCCAGCAGCGCCGCGATGGAGAACATCACCGCCGCCGCGCCGGCCGCCTGGCAGGCATCGACCGAAAGCCCGTCCTTGCCGCTCGCCTGCGATACATTCGCCAGGTGCGGGCCGGGCACGGCCGCGCAGGCGGCGCGCAGGGTGGGCAGGCTGTCCGCGCCCTGGATGAACACCATGTCGGCCCCGGCCGCGCGGTACATCGCGGCACGCTCCAGCGCGGCGTCCAGCCCCTCGACCCCCAGCGCGTCGGTGCGGGCGCAGATCACGAAGGCCGGGTCGCGCCGGGCATCCAGCGCCGCCGAGAGCTTCGCCAGTTGCTCGCGCACCGGCACCACCGCCTTGCCCGCCAGATAGCCGCAGCGCTTGGGGGAGACCTGGTCCTCCATGAACAGCCCGGCGATGCCGGCCTGCTCGAAGGAGCGCACGGTGCGCGCCACGTTATGCGGGCCGCCGAAGCCGGTATCGGCATCCACCAGCAGGGGCAGGCCGGTCGCCGCCGCGATGCGGGCATAGTGGCCGGCGAAGTCGCGCATGCCGAGCTGGCCGAGATCGGGCGCGCCCAGCAGCGTCCCGGTGGCCGCGTTGCCGCCGGCGACAAGGGCCTGGAAGCCATGCGCCTGCGCCAGCCGTGCCGAGAGCGCGTCGTGCACGCCCGGCAGCACCAGGATCTCGGGTTGGTCGAGCAAGGCGCGCAGGCGATGGCCTGGATGCATGGGAAGGTCCTTTCGGTGGTGTCAGCCGGCCACGCGGGGGTTCCAGCCGGGCGGGTCCATCCGCTGCAGCCAGGGGCGGGACTGGCGCTGCGCCGCCTCATGCGCGGCGATGGCCTCGCGGAAGCGCAGGGTCAGGCCGATATCGTCCAGCCCCTCCAGCAGCGCCACCCGCTCGACCGGGGCGACATCGAAATCCAGGCTGAAATCGCCAGGCCCGGTCATGCGCTGGGCGGCGAGATCGACATGGAAGGCCTGCTGCCCATCGGCCGCCGCGACCGCCGCCACCAGCCGCGCATGCGGCTCCGCGGCCAGGGTCACGGGCAGCAGCGCGTTGCGCAGGCAGTTCTCGCGGAAGACCTCGCCGAAGCCGCGGGCCAGAATGACGCGGATACCGAAACCATCCAGCGCCCAGGCCGCGTGCTCCCGCGTGCTGCCGCAGCCGAAATTGCTGCCGGCCACCAGGATGCGCGTCCGCGCGTAGCGCGGCTGGCTCAGCACGAATTCCGGCTCGCGCCGCCAGTTGGCGAAAAGCCCGGCGCCGTAATCGATCTTGGCGCCGCGCATGTTCGCGGCGGGCAGGATCTGGTCGGTGTCGATGTCGTCGCGGTCGAGCAGTGCCGCGACGCCGGTGACCGGTTCGAAACGCCGCATCAGCCTGCTCCTCCGCCGGTGCGCGGGTCCACGATATGGCCCGCCAGCGCCGCTGCCGCCGCCATGGCGGGGCTGGCCAGATGGGTCATGACGCCCGCGCCCTGGCGGCCCGCGAAATTCCGGTTGGTGGTGGAGACGATACGCTGGCCGGGCCGCCCCTCGTCGCCATTGACCCCGGCGCAGAGCGAGCAGCCGGAGGCACGCCATTCGAAGCCGGCATCGATGAACAGACGGTCCAGCCCGCGCCGCTCGGCCTCCTGCTTCACGGCGCTGGAGCCGGGCACGATAGCGGCGGTGACGCCGGGCGCGACACGGCGCCCGTCCAGCATGGCCGCCGCCGCCTCCAGGTCGCTCAGCCGCGCATTGGTGCAGGAGCCGATGAAGACGCGGTCCACCGGCAGGCCGGCGATCGGGCTTCCCGCCGCGAGCTTCATGTATTCAAGCGCGCGTGACACCGCCTCGCGTTCCGCCACCGGGTAGTCGGCCGGGTCCGGCACATGGCCGGAGACGCCGATGACATGGGTGGGGTCGATGCCCCAGGTGATCTGCGGCTCCAGCGCGCTGCAATCGACGCGGAGGTCGTGGTCGAACACCGCGTCGGCATCGGTCGCCAGGTCGCGCCACGCGGCACGGGCCGCCACCAGGGCGGGGCCGCTGGGCGCGCAGGGGCGGCCTTCCAGCCAGGCGAAGACCGTCTCGTCCGGTGCCACCAGCCCGGTGCGGCCGCCCAGTTCCGTGATCATGTTGCAGAGCGTCAGGCGGCCTTCCACGGGCAAGGCGCGGGCCACCGGCCCCGCGAATTCCACCGCGTGGCCGCGCGCCATGGCGCTGCCGTAATGGCCGATGAGGAACAGGATCAGGTCTTTGGCCGTCACGCCCGGCGGCAGCACGCCATCCAGCGTGATGCGCATCTGCTTCGGCCGCTTCAGCGCCAGGGTCTGCGTCGCCAGCACATGCACCAGCTCCGTCGTGCCGGTGGCGAGCCCCAGCGCGCCGATGCCGCCCACCGTGCAGGCATGGCTGTCGGGGCAGGCGACCACGCTGCCGGGCAGGGCGATGCCCAGTTCCGGCGAGACGACATGGACGATGCCCTGCACAGGGCTGTCCAGCCCGATCATGTGCAGCCCGAATTCCCCCGCGCCTTCCCGGGTGGCGGCCAGGAAGGGCGCGCCATCGGGGTTGCTGGCAGCGGTGCGGTCCGGGCGGGTGTCGACCATATGATCGGTCACCGCCACGGTCAGGTCGGGGCGGCGCATCCCGTGGCCGCCCTGGCGCAGCTTGGCGAAGGCATGCGGCGCGTGCAGGTCGTGGATGACGTTGCGGTCCACATAGACCAGCACGCGCCCGTCCTCCCGCTCACCGACGACGTGGCTGTCCCAGATCTTGTCGAAGAGTGTCGGCATGTCGGTCCTTTACCAGTGGCGCTCAGGACGGCCTGGTCACTCGGGCTTGGTGCCGGTGGCCTGCAGGATCGGGCGCCACTTCAGCGTTTCCTCGCGGATGAAGCGGCCGAGCTGCTCGGGGGGGCAGGGGGTCGGCACGGCGCCGTGGGCGACCAGCAGCGCGCGCATCTCCGGGTCTTCCAGCGCCTTCCGCATCGCCTCGTTCAGCGTCTTGACGATGGGCGCCGGCATCCCCTTCGGGCCGACCAGCGCGTACCAGTTGGCGACGCTGAAGCCGGGCAGGGTCTCGGCCACCGTCGGCACGCCCGGCAGTTGGTCCATGCGCTTGTCCATCGGCACCGCCAGGGCGCGCAGCCGGCCGCTCTCGATCAGCGCCAGGGCGTTTGGCCCGCTGGCGAAGGAGAAGTCGATCTTGCCGCCCATCAGGTCGGTCATGGCGGGCCCGCCGCCACGGTAGGCGACATGCACGGTGCGGATGCCGGCCATATGGTCCAGCAGCGCGCCGGCGAGATGCCCGGCGCCGCCGATACCGGAGGAGCTGTAGCTCAGCGTATCGGGCTGCGCCTTGGCGGCGGCGATGAGGTCGGCGACACTCTTCCACGGCCGGCCGACGGGCACCACCAGGACATTCTGGATGTCCACGGACAGGGTGATCGGCGTCAGATCGTTGGCCGGATCGAAGCCGAGGTCGTCGAACAGGCTCGGGTTGATGGCGAGGGCGGAGATGGTGCCCATCAGCAGGTTATAGCCATCCGGCGCCGCCCGCACCGTCACGCCGGTCGCTACATTGCCGCTGCCGCCGGGGCGGTTATCGACCACCACGGGCTGGCCCAGCAGGGCCTGCAGCCGGGGCGCCAACATGCGCGTGACGGTATCCGTCGAGCCCCCGGGCGCGAAGCCCACGGTGATGCGGACCGGGCGGTCGGGATACTTGGCCGTATCGCCCTGGGCCAGCACCGGGCGGGCAAGGGCCAGGGTGAGTCCGCCACCCAGTAGGGCGCGCCGTTGTACCATGGGAAGTCTCCTCCAGCGGGCGCGCCTTGGCCATTCTGGCTGGCCGCGTCCTTGCGCTTCGAGAGGCAAGATTATCGGCCGCCGCCGCTCTGTCAACTGATTGTCAACAACGTGTCTTCGGTTGACACCGCCAGCACGGCATGGCCCGCTGGCCGCATGTCTGAATCACCGGAAGCCGAAGCCGCCGCCCGCATCGAGCTGCGACGCGGCGAATCCCTGTCCGGCATCGTCCGGGATACATTGGAACGTTTGATTCTGTCCGGCGAATTGCCGCCGGGGGAGCGGCTGAACGAACTGGCCTTGGCGGCGCGGCTGGGCGTGTCCCGTGGCCCGCTGCGCGAGGCGCTGCGGGCGCTGGAGCAGGAAGGGCTGGTCTCGGGCGGGGCCGGGCAGCGCGGCATGAGCGTGCGCCGCCTGGATGCCACCGAGCTGGCGGAGCTCTACGACGCCCGCGCCCTGCTGCAGGGCTTCATCTGTGGCCTGGTCGCGCGCCGCGCCCGGCCGGAGCAGGTCGCCGGCTTCCGCGTGCAGCTTGGGATGCTGGAGGCAGCGGGCCGTGCGGACGATGCGCCGCTGTATTTCCGCCTCAACCTGGAATTCCACGAGGCGATGCTCGCGGCGGCGGCGCACCGGCGCGGTGCCGCGATGTACCGGGCCCTGCTGAAGGAGAGCCACCCGCTGCGCCGCCTGATGCTGGAGACGCCCGCGAACCGGCAGGCCAGCCAGGAGGAGCACCGGCGCATGGTGGATGCCATCGCGGCCGGCGATGTGGAGGCCGCGCGCCAGGCGGGGGAGGCGCATGTCCTCTCCGGCAAGGCCCGCTGGCTCCAGACGCTGACCGGCTGAGAAACCCCGGGGCGAGGCGGTCCTTCCGCTACGCCGCCGCCAGCCCGCGGCTGCGCAGCAGGGCCGCCGTGCTCGGCGCGCGGCCGCGGAAATCGACATAGAGCCGCATCGGGTCCCGTGTGTCGCCCGCGCTCAGCAGGTGGCGCAGCCTTGCGGCCGTGGCGGGGTCGAAAGGATCGCCGGCTTCCTGGAAGGCCCCGAAGCCATCGGCATCCAGCACTTCCGACCAGAGGTAGGAATAATAGCCCGCCGCGTAGCCGCCACCGGCAAAGAGGTGCTGGAAATGCGCCGGCCGGTGGCGGATGCCGATATCCGCCGGCATGCCGATCCCCGCCAGGAAATCCCGCTCGAATGTGTCGATATCGATGGTTTCGGGGGCGGGGTGGCTGTGCAGCGCCATGTCGATCAGCGCGGCCGAGGTGTATTCCACCGTGCCGAAGCCCTCGTTGAAGCCGCGCGCCGCCAGCAGCCGCGCGACCAGAGCATCGGGCACCGGCGCGCCGGTCTCGTGATGCAGCGCGTAGCGGCGCAGCGTCTCGGGCAGGGCGATCCAGTGCTCGTAGATCTGCGAGGGCAGCTCGACGAAGTCGCGGCGGACCGAGGTGCCGGACTGCGCCGGATAGCGCACCCGGCTGAGCAGCCCGTGCAGTGCATGGCCGAATTCGTGGAACAGGGTCTCGGCATCGTCGAAGCTCAGCAGCGTCGGCTCCGACTTCGCGAAGTTGTTGTTGTTCACGATGATGGGTGAAACCGGAGCGTCCATGTCCTCCTGGTCGCGGTAGCTGCTCATCCAGGCGCCGGAGCGCTTGTCGGCACGGGCCGCGTGATCGGCCAGGAAGATCCCGACATGCCCCTCGGCATCGCGCACCTCATAGGCCCGCACGTCCGGGTGGTAGACCGGCAGGTCGTCACGCGGCACGAAGGTCAGGCCGAAGAGCCGGGTGGCCGTGTCGAAGGCGGCGCGCTGGATATTCTCCAGGGCGAAATACGGCTTCAATTCCGTCTCATCCAGGGCGTAGTCGGCGCGGCGCACCTTTTCGGCATAGTAGCGCCAGTCCCAGGCGGCCAGCGTACCGCTGAAGCCATCGGCGCGCGCTGCCGCCAGCAGGCGCTCGCGCTCGGCCGCCGCCTTGCGCTTCGCGGGTTCCCAGACCTCCGCCAGCAGCGCCTCGGCGGCCTCCGGAGTGCCGGCCATGGTATCGGCCAGGCGGAAGGCGGCGAAACTGGGGTAGCCGAGCAGCCCGGCCCGCTCCGCCCGCAGCGCCAGGATCTCGGGGATCAGCGGCCGGTTGTCATGCGGGCCGGGATGCGTGCCACGGGCGGCCCAGGCCTCATACGCCACCTGCCGCAGGTCGCGGCGGGCGGAGAAGGCCAGGAACGGCTCGATCAGCGAGCGGGAGAGGGTGATGGCATATCCGGCGATGCCCCGCTCGGCCGCCGCCTGGGACGCGCCCGCGCGCACGAAATCCGGCAGGCCATCGAGTTCGTGTTCCTCCAGCGGCAGGTGCCAGGTCTTCTCGTCATGCAGCACGTTCTGGCCGAAGGCGGTGTGCAGCACGGCCAGGCGCCCGGAGATCGCGGTCATGCGCGCCTTCGCCTTCGCGGCCAGCGCCGCGCCACTGCGGATGAAGCCGAGATGCGTGCGGTCGAGCAGCCGCATCTGGTCTTCCGCCAGCCCCAGGCTGTCCCGCCTGCGGTGCAGCGCATCCACCCGCTTGAACACGCCGGGGTCCAGCGAGACCCGCATGCCGTGCTGCGCGAGCACGGGGGAGAGGTCCCGGTCCAGCGCCTCCAGCGCCTCGCCACCCAGGCTGACGGCGAGATTGGAGAACACGCCGCCCACCCGCGCCAGCGCCCGGCCGCTGCGTTGCAGGGCCTCG
This sequence comes from Roseomonas sp., assembly GCA_028288745.1. Classification (GTDB taxonomy): domain Bacteria; phylum Pseudomonadota; class Alphaproteobacteria; order Acetobacterales; family Acetobacteraceae; genus Pseudoroseomonas. The sequence continues at coordinate 16,921 of JAQGHX010000151.1, forward strand.
ATCGTATTGGCGAAGCCGGGCGGTTCGGGGTCGGTGCCGATGGCCGCGATCTCGCCCAGATGCTCTTCCATCGCCGCCGCGAAGGCCGCCGGGAAGTGCCCGGGCAGGATGCTGCCGAAGGGCGGCACGCCGAACGGGGTGGTCCAGGGCTCGAGCAGCGGATTGTGGTCGGTCATGCCGTGGATCGGTGCAGAAGCCGCCGCCGGGGTCAAGGCCCCGGCACGCGGAGCATAGCGGCACCCTGGCCCTTTGTCAGAACCGGAAGGCGCCCAGGACGATATCCGGCAGGTCCGGCCGGTTCGGCGCATCCAGCGGGCCGGGGAACACTTCGTCGGTGTCGTGGAAGGAATAGAAGGCGGTGTTCGCGAAGGTCACTTCCAGGATCTCGGGGAAGGCGACGTTTCCCAGGCGGTGCAAGGCGCCATGGTTGTTGGCGTGCACATGAACGACGCGGAAATGCCCCGCCAGGGCGGTCAGCACCGCCTCGGCGCGCTCGTACCAGCCCGCGTCATCGACCTTGTCGAAATCATGGAACTCACAGACGAACTGCGTGACTTTTGTGAAATCCTCCGCCGTCGCGGCTTCCAGCACGTTCCATTCATCGCCCTCGATATCCATCTTGACGATGCAGAGGGCATCGCCCCCGAGGCGTTGCGCGGATTGCAGGCTTTCGTCCTCGCCCTGCTGCACCGCGACGATCTTCTTGCGGTGGAAATGGACCCGCGGATGCGTGGAGGGCGGCTTTTCCACGGTGTGGTCGAACTGGTGGATGTCGATCCCCCGCCCGGCCATGGCCAGGTCCCAGGTGATTTCCTCGCCGACACCGAAGGACAGGGCGAAACCCACCTTGGCGAAGTCGTCCAAAAGAACGTAGCCGCCATCGGCAGCGTGGCCGACGCGCACCTTGGCGAAACCCTCAGCCTTCACCGGCCGCAGCAGGCGCCCCAGGGCCAGCAGGCGCTGTTGCAGCACCGCCGGCTCGCTGCGATGCGCGCTGGCGCAGCCGCGGCCCAGATGCAGGGTCAGTTGCTTCGACAGATGCTCCGAGAGGTGGGCATCGACATGGCTCATGTGCCCGTGCAGATCGCGCCGGAAGGTCGTTTGGTGCTCCACCAGGGTTTCGGTCAGGCTGGCCCGCAGCGCGTCCATGGCGCTGTCCGTGTCCCGCGGCATCTGGCCGGAGAGGTGCTCATCCACGGAAGCTATCTGGCGGCCGAGTTCGAGGGTCAGGCGTGTCTCCAGGGCGGCCGCCTGGCGGATGAGGGCCTGGGTGTAACGCTCCTCGAGATGCGCCATTTGCCGGCCGATCTCCTGGCTCATGTGCTGGTCAAGATGCGCCATCTGGCGCCCGGTCTCCTGGCTCGCGTGCTGGCCGAGATGCGCCATTTGCCGGCCAATCTCCTGGCTCATGTGCTGGTCGAGATGCGCCATCTGGCGCCCGGTCTCCTGGCTGAGATGTTCCACCAGATGCGCGTGCGCATGCGCCATGTTGCGGTGGGTTTCCTCCGCGATGGTCCGGGTCAGCTCTCCCGCGATGCGTGCGGCCGAATGGTCCAGCAACCGGGCCATCTCGGCACGCTGCTCGGCCTCGCGCTGGGCCTTGAATGCATCGCGCCGTGACCATGCGCCCGCCGGCCCGCGACGGCCCATATCCCGCAACCACGCCGTGAACGAGCTGGGGATTCCTGACGCCCTGTCATTATTTTTGTTCATGATAATCCTCGTCTATCGGGGGCGTGCCAGCGCCGCTTGGCGGCTATCGCGGCCTGGCGCGGAAAGCCCGCTTAACGCCGGTGCACGGCCGCCGTAACAAGCCGAAGCAAGGTTACGGCTATTCGATTCCGCCCATTTTGGGGGCATTAAGTCTCAGCATAGTGGACGCGTGGTCGGAAGGCCAGCCGGATCCCAGGCGCGGAGACGCAGCGCCCCGCGGGACCGGCGACATGGGCGCCAGGGGCGGGCAGGTAACGCGGCGGTGTGGCCGCGGCCGCGCGGAATCCAGCGCCCCTTTCGTCGCAAAACCCCACGCTGGCGCGCGAGCCGCCGGCGCCTGCCGCCGTTACCATGGCACCGCATAAAGACTGGAAAACGCCCGGTCCACCTGTGTTAAACTGCGCGGCATGAACCTCGCCCTCACGAAGCCCATGAGCCTGGAGGAGTTCCACGCCTGGGAGAGCCGACAGGAGCGGAAATACGAGTTCGACGGCTTTCAACCCGTCGCCATGGCGGGCGGCAGCCGGGCGCACGCGGCCATTCAGCGCAACCTGGCCATCTCGGTGGGCGGCCGCCTGCGCGGCAAGCCCTGCGAGTTCTTCGGCAGCGACCTCAAGATCGAGGTGGTGGGCCGGAGCCGCTATCCAGATGGCTTCGTGCTCTGCGCCCCGGGCCCGAACAGCAGCACCGTGGCGCATGACCCGGTGGTGATTTTCGAGGTCCTGAGCAACGGCACTTCGGGGGTGGACCGCATCATCAAGAACCATGAATACGCCTCCACGCCCTCGGTCCAGCGCTATGTCATGCTGGAGCAGGACCGGGTGGCGGCCACGGTCTTCGCCAGGATCGGCGGGGACTGGGTGGGCCATGTCCTGCTGCAGGACGCGCTGCTCGCGATGCCCGAGATCGGCATCGAGCTGCCACTGGCCGAGCTTTACGAGGGCGTCGATTTCGGCACCGCCGATACCGCCGGGGCCGGGGAACCTCCGGGGTAACCCTTGGCCCCAGTGGCGCACGGCCCCTGGCCTGTCACGCGGGCGGCCCTGGCAAGGGGCGGCGCCCTTCCTGCCACCGCTGGCTTGGTTCAGGCGGCCAGCAGGGGCGGGATCTCCGTGGCGGGGCAGGGCCGGCCGAAAAGGTAGCCCTGCGCCTCGTCGCACCCGCCCGCCGCCAGGATCCGGCATTGCTCCATCGTCTCCACCCCTTCCGCGGTCGTGGCCATCCTGAGCGCGGCGCAGAGATCGAGCACTGATTGCACGATGGCGCCGCTGACCTGCGCGTGGCCGAGGGTCTTGATGAAGCTCCGGTCGATCTTCACCCGGTCGAACGGGAATTTCTGCAGGTAGCCGAGCGACGAGTACCCCGCGCCGAAATCGTCCAGCGCGATGGTCAGGCCGAGCGCCTTGAGCCGGTGCAGGGTCGCCAGCGTGGCCTCGGTATCGCGTATCAGCACCGTCTCGGTCACTTCGAGTTCCAGCCGCGCCGGGTCGAGCCCTGCCTGATCCAGCGCCGAGGTCACGGCCCCCACCAGCGCGCTGCTCCCGAACTGGGCGGCGGAGAGATTGACCGCCACCTTCTGCCCGCCCGGCCAGGCAGCCGCCTCGGCGCAGGCCTGGCGCAGCACCCACTCGCCGAGCGGCACGATCAGCCCCGTTTCCTCGGCCAGCGGAATGAACTGGTCGGGCATGACCAGCCCGCGCTCGGGGTGCTGCCACCGCAGGAGCGCCTCGAAGCCTGTGATCCGCAATGTGGGGATATCGACCTTCGGCTGGTAGAATAACAGGAACTCCCCGGCCTGGAGCGCCCGGCCCAGATCGATCTGCAGCCCGCGCCGCATCTGCGCCTGCTCGCTCATCCCGGGCTCGAAGAAGCGGAAGCAGCCGCGCCCGGCGGCCTTGGCGCGGTACAGCGCCAGGTCGGCGCTTTTCAGCAACTGGTCGGGGTCGGTCCCGTCATCGGGGGCAATGGCGATGCCGATGCTGGCGCCGGTCACGACATAATGCCCATCCAGGTGGAAGGGCGCGCCAAGGGCGGCCACGAGGCGCCGGGCCAGTGTCTCGGCATCATGGGCCTGCCTCGGGCCCGCCTGCACGATGGCGAACTCGTCGCCCCCCAGGCGCGCGATCGTATCCGTCTCCCGCACCGCCGAGCGCAGCCGCTGGGCCACCGCCTGCAACAGCAGGTCGCCGACCGGGTGGCCCAGGGTGTCATTGACGTCCTTGAACTGGTCGAGATCGACGCACATCACCGTGCAGCCGCCGCCGGCCCGCGCCAGGGCGACCGCCTCCTCCAGCTTCATGCGCATCAGGGTGCGGTTGGCCAGCCCGGTCAGCGGGTCATGTTGCGCCAGATGGGCGATCCTGGCTTCGCCCCGCCGCTGTTCATGGAGAACCCGCATGGCGGTGCGGGCACTTTCGAGCAGTTCGCGGCTGCGCAACTGCCGGATGCCCAGCAGGATGCCGCCCAGCACGACAGCCGTGATGAGCAGGACGGCGCCCGCGATATAGCCGGCCTGCCGCCACCACGGAGCAAGCACCCCGGAGGCGAGGCGCGATACCGTGACCGTCATCGGATAGTCCGTCAGCGCCCGTATGGCGATGAAGCGGTCCTGACCGTCGATCCGGCTGATGCTCCGGCACAGGCCATGATCCGCCCATGTCAGGCCCCGGATGCAGGGCCCGTTATCGTACCAGGTGGGCTCGCGGCCGGTGGCCGCGGGCTGCGGGTACCGGGCCAGCATGAGGCCGTCCCGCCGCCAGATGGCGATGGCGCTGCCGGGGCCGAGGGCGATGCGGCTCAGGAAGGTCTCGAGCCCCGCCAGACCAAAGCCGACGCTGACCACACCGAGAAAGCGCCCGTCCGCCGACCCGATGCGGCGCGTGATGGAAATGTCCCGGACGCCGGACCTGGTGTCCAGCACCGGCGGCCCGAGGTAGCTCGCCTGTTCCGGGTTGTCGCGCAGCACCTGGAATTGCGGCTGGTCCGCGATGGAGAATAGGGATGGCGGCCATTCCTGCGTCGAGGCGACCGTGACACCATCGGCATTGGTGAAGGAGAGCACGTTGATCTGCGGCAGTGCCGCGATGCGGGCCCGCAGGTTCTGGTCGACGGCGTTGGTCGCCAGCAACTCGTTGAACTGCTCGACGCTGCGGATATCGAGTGCCAGCACCATGTCGATGAGACTGTCCTGCAGCAGGTCCACCGATTGCAGGTTGTTCTCGGTATAGCGCGCCAGCACGAGGGCGAGATTGGCGAGTTCACGCTGCGCGTCCTCCCTGGCCTGCCGGTGCAGGTGGACCAGCAGGAGCGCCGCCGCCAGCACCACGGCCGCCACCACGGCGGCACCCCCGAGCGCCAGCCGGCGCGCGCCTTGCGGCCGCGCGCCCCGCCGTGTCACGGCCCTGGCCATACGCAAGAGTGTCCTGGAGGGAGAGAGGCGCACTATTTGCTCCGTGGTTCACCAGCGCGGAACGGGGCCCGTGCCGCCCGCCCGGATCAGTGGCGGCGCGTTGGTGCGCGCGCCGGGCCGCGCCCGGCCAGAGGCGCGTTGCGGTTGCCGCCGCCGCCC
>JAQGHX010000157.1 GCA_028288745.1 Roseomonas sp.
GACTACGGCAACCATAATGTAACTCCTCTGCCATAGCTGGACCTTGGACGTGACGGAGCTTTATCTCCACACACCGTTCTGTGATCGGCGTTGGATCAGTTCAGGGTTTTTTCTACGCCTTTAAGGAACAAAGATGCCGCTGCCATGTTGAAGTTACGGCATGCCGAGAAGCGGGCGCCTGGACCTGCGGGCGAGGGCGGATCGCCCCGGTTGAACTGGAGGCTTCGTGTTGGAATCAAGATCGCTGCGCCTGGGTATTGTCGGGCTCGGGAATTGTGCTTCTTCCTTGATTCAGGGCCTGACCTATTACCGCGACGCGATGGCCAATGAACCTGTACCTGGACTGATGCACGCTAATCTTGGCGGCTACCACGTGCGGGATATCCAATTGGTTTCCGCCTTTGACGTCAATGCCGCCAAGGTTGGCCGCGATGCGGCTGAGGCGTTGCTGGCGCCACCGAACAACACGCATATCTTCGCCGAGGTGCCGCCCACCGGCGTGCAGGTATCGCGTGGCCCTACGCTGGACGGCATCGGCAAGTACCTGCGCGATGAGGTCCAGGAATCGTCGGCGCCGACCGCCGATGTCGCGGGCATCCTGCGCAGCACTGGTACTGAGGTACTGGTCTCCTACCTGCCGGTCGGTTCACAGCAGGCCACTGAATTCTATGCGGAGCAGGCGCTGGAGGCCGGCTGCGCTTTCGTTAACTGCATTCCAGTCTTCATCGCCTCCGATCCCGTATGGCGCCGGCGTTTCGAGGCGCGGGGCCTACCTGTCATCGGCGACGACATCAAAAGTCAGGTGGGCGCCACCATCGTGCATCGCGTCCTGGCCAATCTGTTCCGTGACCGTGGCCTAAGACTGGACCGGACCTATCAGCTCAATTTCGGCGGTAACTCTGACTTCCAGAACATGCTGGAGCGGGAGCGCCTGGAATCAAAAAAGATTTCCAAAACGCAGGCGGTGACCAGCCAGTTCGAGGTGCCCCTGCCCGCGCGGGACGTGCATGTCGGGCCCAGCGACTACGTGCCCTGGCTTGGCGACCGTAAATGGGCGCATATCCGGCTGGAAGGTACCGGCTTCGGCGGCGTGCCATTAAACCTTGAGCTGAAGCTTGAAGTCTGGGACTCGCCAAATTCTGCCGGCATCGTCATCGACGCCGTGCGCTGCGCAAAGCTCGCGCTGGACCGCCGCATGGGCGGCGCGCTCACCGCGCCGTCCAGCTTCTTCATGAAATCGCCGCCGCAGCAGGTCACCGATCACGAGGCGCAGGTAGCTACGGAACGATTTATCGCGGGGCTGGACTAGGCATCGCAGCCATGGCCACTACCGTGTTTCTGCTGCGGCACGCAGCGCATGACCGCGTGCAAACCGTGTTGTGCGGCCGCATGCCAGGCGTGACGCTCGGCGCCACCGGGCTCGCCCAGGCGGATGCGTTGGGATTGCGGCTGCGGCATGAAAATCTTGATGCGCTCTATACAAGTCCGCTTGAACGCTGCGTCGAAACGGCCAGCGTGATCGGCCGGCATGTTTCTCTGCCCTACATGTGTATGGAAGACGCCACCGAGATCGACTTCGGCGCCTGGACCGGGCAGGATTTCACGGCCTTGGCCGGCCAGCCCGCCTGGATGTTGTGGAACGCGCAGCGTGACCAGGCCACGGCCCCGGGTGGGGAGGCCATGGCAGCGGTGCGCAGCCGCATCGTGGCGTTGTTGCAGGCGCTGCGGCTGCGCCATCCGGGCCAGCGCATCGCTCTCGTCAGCCATGGGGACGTCATCAAGGCGGCGATGGGGCATTACCTTGGCCTGCCGCTACAGGCATCTGCGCGCTTCGACATCGCCCCTGCCTCGCTCAGCATCGCCGTATTATGGGAGGGCGGCGGCAAGATCCTGCAGATGAACGAGGTCACCCATGCGGCGACGGGCGGCCGACAGAGCGGAGATACGATATGAGTGCGACACCGTCCCCAGAGGAAATCCGCGCCGCGGCCGCAGCGCTGGGCGACTGGTTCCATAACATCGACCTGCATGGCGTTCGCACCGCGCCGGACCATTTCCTCGGGGACTACCCAGCGCAGGCCTGGCGACACTTTGCCCATGCGGTGCCGCGAGACCTGACCGGGCTCAGCGTGCTCGATATCGGCTGCAATGGCGGCTTTTTCTCGATGGAAATGAAGCGGCGTGGCGCCGCCCGCGTGCTCGGTATCGATTCCGACGAACGCTACCTAGCCCAGGCGCGCTTCGCGACACGGACGCTGGGATTGGATATCGAATACCGCCGGCTCTCGGTCTACGACGTCGCGTCGTTGGGCGAGCGCTTCGACCTAGTGCTGTTCATGGGCGTGCTCTACCACCTGCGGCATCCGCTGCTGGCTCTCGACCTGATCCACGAACATGCCGCTCGGGACCTGATGCTATTCCAGACCATGCAGCGTGGTGCACGAGATATCGTTCCCGTCTCCGTCGATTACGACTTCGCCGACGAGGCGCATTTCGCTGCGCCCGGCTATCCGAAATTGCATTTTATTGAGCACCGCTATTCCGGCGATCCCACCAACTGGTGGGTGCCGAATCGCGCCTGCGCCGAGGCCATGCTGCGCAATGCCGGCTTCGAGATCCTGCAGCAGCCGGACCGCGAAGTCTATCTCTGCCGCCGCGCCGCACCCGCCTATGGCGCCGCCGCCATCTATCCCGCAAAGGCCACGTGCTGATGATCGAAGCTGCGATGATCTGGAACGAACCGAATAACAAGTCTCATTGGGACCCGGAGATCGACCCGGATTGGGTGATGTTCGCGGAGACGGCGAAACTGGCGGCACAGGCGATCCGGGCGGAGAGCAGCGGGCTGCCACGGGTGCTGGGCGGCATTTCTCCGATAGACCCGGTTTTCATCATGAAGATGGGCGAACGTGGCCTGTTGGCGGAGCTGGAGGCGGTCGCCGTGCACGGCTTCCCTCTCGACTGGAACCTCTGGCAAATCCACGAATGGCCCGCCAAGCTGGCCGAGATTCGCGCCGTCACCAATCTCCCCATATGGGTTTCCGAAGTTGGTGTCTCAACCTTCGGGGCGGAGGAAGTGCAGCTCTGGGGCCTGCAACGCAGTGCGGAGCTCCTGGTCGGCCGGGCACCGCGCATCCACTGGTACAGCCTCTATGACCTGCCGAGGGACTGGGAGGCGACGACCCGCCACCGCGAGGCGGAGGGGTCATCCTACTACCGGCATTTTCACATGGGACTACTGCGGGAGGATGGCTCACCCAAGGCGGCGCTGGAGGAATTCGCGAAATACACGCCGGACATGGGCCTGTGCCAGTGGTTCAACTATCAGGACCACCGGCTGGACGATGCCGTGACCTGGATGAAGCGCCTGGGCGTACGGCACTTGCGTACCGGCCTGTCATGGGCCGACAGCTTCCGCCCGGATGCGCTGGAATGGTTCGACCGGCAGATGACAGCGTTGCAGGATTTCGATGTTACCGTGACCTTCTGCTTCACTCCTGAGCATCGCGGCATTGCTCCGCATCACACCAGCCCACCGCAGGTGAAGGAGGAATTCGCCGAGTTCTGTGCCGCCATGGTGCGGCGGTATTGCTGTTGATCCCGGTGCCTCGCTGCAACCCCGGTCGCGGAAACCAACGATGAGCGCGGACAAGATGCAGGCGGCGGTCCTGACCGGACCGGGAAGAATACAGGTGGAAACCATCCCGAAGCCGGTACCGGGGCCGGGCCAGGTGCGGCTGCGGCTGGAAGGCTGCGGCGTCTGCGCCTCCAACCTGACGCCCTGGGGGGGACCGGAATGGATGACGTTCCCGACCCCGCCAGGCGACCTGGGGCATGAAGGCTGGGGCGTGGTGGACGCGCTGGGCGAAGGTGTCGAGGGCCTGTCCCCCGGCGACCGGGTCGCGGCGCTGACCTACCGAAGCTACGCGGAATACGATGTGGCGGAAGCCGCTTCCGTGCTGCGCCTGCCCGATGCCCTGGCGGGGCAGCCCTTCCCGGGTGAGCCGCTGGGCTGCGCCATGAACATCTTCCGCCGCAGCGGCATCGAGGCCGGGCAAACCGTCGCCATCATCGGCATCGGCTTTCTTGGCGCTATCCTGACCCGCCTGGCCAGCCAAGCCGGGGCCAGGGTGATCGCCATTTCCCGTCGGCCCTTCTCGCTGGGCCTGGCCCGCCGGATGGGCGCGGCCGAGACCATCGCCATGGACGACCACCAGGCCATCATCGACCGCGTCAAAGATCTCACCGGCGGGGAATTCTGTGAGCGGGTGATCGAGGCTGTCGGCAAGCAATGGCCGTTGGATCTGGCCGGGGAACTGACGCGGGTGCGCGGCCGGCTGGTAGTGGCGGGCTATCACCAGGACGGGCCGCGGCAGGTGAATATGTGGCTGTGGAACTGGCGTGGCATCGACGTGATCAACGCCCATGAGCGTGACCCCGCCATCTACATGCAAGGCATCCGCGAAGCCGTGGCGGCCATCGAATCTGGCCGGCTGGACCCCTCCGCCCTCTATACTCACCGCTTCCCGCTGGCGCGCCTGGACGAAGCCCTGGATGCCACGCGCGACCGGCCGGATGGCTTCCTCAAGGCGCTGGTGACCTTCCCATGACGTGGCGCCCCCGCCTGGGCTTCCTGGGCGTCGGCTGGATCGGCCGGCACCGCATGCAGGCCATCCTGGAAGCGGGTGTCGCCGAGGTGGCCGCCATCGCCGATCCCTCCCCCAAGATGGCGGCGGAAGCCATGCGGCTGGTCCCGGAAGCACGGCAGGCCGCCACGCTGGAGGACCTGCTCGCACTGGGACTGGACGGGGTGGTGATCGCCACCCCCAGCGCGATGCATGCCGGGCAATCCATCCAGGCGCTACAAGCCGGGGCCGCGGTATTCTGCCAGAAGCCGCTGGGCCGCAGCGCGCCGGAAGTGCGGCAGGTGGTGCAGGCGGCCCGGGCCGCCGGCCGGCTGCTGGAGGTCGACCTCTCCTATCGCGCCACCACCGGCATGCGGCAGATCCGCGACCTGGTCCGTGCCGGCGCGCTGGGCCGCGTCTATGCCGCCGATCTGGTATTCCATAATGCCTATGGGCCGGACAAGGCGTGGTTCTACGATGCCGCGCAATCTGGCGGCGGCTGCGTCATGGACCTTGGCGTGCATTTGGTGGATCTGGCGCTCTGGACTCTGGATTTTCCGGGCGCCACGGTGGTGTCCAGCCGCCTCTTCGCCAAGGGCCAGCCGCTGGCGGCGGGGGCGGCCCAGGTGGAGGATTATGCCGTCGCCATGCTGACCCTGGAAACCGGCGCGGTGGTGCAGATCGCCTGTTCCTGGCGCCTGCCGCTGGGCCGCGACGCCATGATCTCCGCTGCCTTCCACGGCACGGAGGGCGGCGCCGCTCTCCGCAACGTTGCTGGTTCCTTCTACGACTTCACGGCGGAACGCTATCGCGGCACCGCCTGCGAGACCTTGACCCTGCCGCCAGACGCCTGGGGCGGGCGCGCTGCCGCCGAATGGGCAACCCGCCTCGCCGCCGGGCAGGGCTACGATCCGGCGGCGGAGCGAGTGACCGAGGTCGCCGCACTGCTCGACCAGATCTATGGGCGCTAAGCCTGCCGATCTGCCCCCCAGTCCAATAGGGAAATCGCAACTTGGCTGAAATCGTCACGACCGAAGTGCGGCATTCGCGCTGGTCCAGACTGCTGGTCGCCACCATCCGGCTGCCGGATGGCCAGACCACCCTGCGCGACATCGAGGATCACGGCGAGGCGGCTGTGGTGCTGCCCTACGATCCCGAGCGCCGCATGGCGATGCTGATCCGGCAGTTCCGCACGCCGCCCAAGCTGGTCGCCGGCGATGGCATGATCCTCGAAGCCCCTGCCGGCCGGCTGGACGAAACCGACCCGGAAGCCTGCGCGCGACGCGAGGCACTGGAGGAAATCGGCCTGCGCCTGAACCGGCTGGAGCCGGTGGCAAGGGTCTGGACCCTGCCTGCCCTGTCCACCGAAAGGGCTTGGCTTTATCTCGCGCCTTACACGGCGGCGGACCGCGTGACCGATGGCGGCGGGCTGGCGGAGGAGCACGAGGAAATCACAGTGCTGGAAATGCCGCTGGCCGAGCTGGCGACGATGGCCGATGCCGGCGAGCTGACGGAGTTGAAATTGCTGCTGCTGCTGCAAACCCTGCGGCTGCGGCACCCGGAGCTTTTTACCGCCTAAGGCACCACGCCCATGCTGGTTCATGGCGATGCGCCGCGCCGGGAGGACCCGGTGCTCAGCCTCTCGGCGCTCAATGGGATGCTGCGCGCGCTGGCAGCGCAGCCACCGGGCCTGGAACGACACGCTGCCCTGGCCACTGCCTTTATCGCGGCGGGGGAACTGGCCCAGGGCTTGGCCGATACCGAATTCGCTGATCTGGGCCAAGATGCGCCATCGCCGCAGCGCGATGCCGCCATGGCACTGGTCATGCGACTGGCAACGGCTTTGCGCGTGTCCTGGGACAGCGGCTTTCTCCGGTTGCCGCCACTGGGCGAATGCCCACCCCTGCCGGGAGTGCTGCCGGGCAGCATCGCGCCGAAGCGGGCGGAAGGCTTCGCCTTCTACGCCCTCTATCCTGAAGCTTATCTCCAGGCAGCCGCCGCCACGCCGCTGGGTGCCGGCACGCGGGTGATTGGCCTGCGCAGCATCGGCCTGCCGCTGGCGGCACTGGTGGCAACCCGGCTGGGGGCGCAACCACCGCTGACGCTGCGGCCGGTGGGCCATCCCTTCCGGCGCGGCCTGGCCCTGTCGCCGGCCATGGCCGAGGCCTTGTCCCGGTCGGCGCCGGCCTATGCCATCGTCGATGAAGGGCCTGGCCTGTCCGGCAGTTCTCTGGGCGCCGTCGCTGACCATCTGGAGGATCACGGCGTTGTGCCGGACAGGATGCACCTGTTCCCCAGCCACCAGGGCTCGCCCGGCGCGCAGGCCAGCCCGCGCCATCTGGCCCGCTGGCCCCACCTGCCCCGGCATGTCGTGGATTTCGATACCCTGGTACTGCGCGGCACGAACCCGGTGCATCGGCTGGCCAACTGGGTCGCCGATCTCACAGGCCCCCCCCAGGCACCACTGCTGGATATTTCCGGCGGCGCATGGCGTAGGCTTCGCTATGGTGCGGGCGAGGCCTGGCCCCCCGCCAACCCCTGGCAGGAGCGCCGCAAGTTCCTGCTGACCGCCGGCGGCCGTCGGTGGCTGCTGAAATTCACCGGCCTGGGCAAGGAAGGCAGCCGCAAGGCGGCCCTGGCACGGGAACTATCGGAAACCGGCTTGACCCCCCCGCTCGCCGGCCTGCGCTACGGCTTCCTGGTGGAATCCTGGCAGGAGGCGGCACGGGGCCTGGACCAGGCGGCGCATGACCCAGCCGCCCTGGCCGCCTGGGTCGCCCGCTATCTCGGCTTCCGCTGCCGCCGCTTTCCGACGGAGGCAGGTTCCGGGGCCTCGGTCGACATGCTGTGGGAGATGGCTTGCCATAACACCGCGGAAGGCCTGGGCGAGGATCATGCCCGCGCCCTGCGCCGCCACCCGCCGGACCTACGTCTGGCGCGGCGGATCAGGCGCTGCGCCACGGATGGCCGGATGCAGCCCTGGGAATGGCTGAGCCTGCCCGGCCAGGGCCTGTGGAAGACCGATGCCCTGGACCACCATGCGGGACATGACCTTATCGGCTGCCAGGATATTGCCTGGGACGTGGTGGGCGCGGCCGTGGAACTCGGGCTGGCGCCGGAAGCTCTGGCCACCGGACTGGAAGCTGAAACCGGCCAGGCCATAGATCCGGCGCTGCTGGGCTTCTACATGCCCTGCTACCTTGCTTTCCAACTCGGCGCCCATGCCATGGCCGCGGCGAGCAACGCCCATCTGCCAGACGAGGCGGCGCGCTTGCAAACCGCCGCCGCGCGGTATGCCGCGATGCTACGCAACGTCATTGCCACCAGGGACGGCAGCATGTGGCGTGTGGCCCTGCCTTGAGAGCGGAGGCTGAGGCGCTGGATCGCGCCACTCTTGGACAATATTCTACTCTTGGACAAAATTTAAGAACTGGCGCGGATGCGAAGCCCGGCCGCACGCGCCGCACCAAATCCTGCGGCAGAGGACCGGCCGCCTGGCCTGTCCGCATGCGGGAATGGTGGCGCATATTCCACCATTTTCGTCGCCTGCACTTCGGCGTTCATCAGCGTACTTAAACCGCAGGGCGAGATCTGGGGCGCCAGCTTCTCGGCCCCGCTCACAGATCTGCGCCGCGGCCAGCAGCGGGGCACCTCTAAAAACCCCTCCGATACGGCTCCACTCGTGCCGTAGGCCGCTGAATTTACTTCGTCACTCATTCGCATCCGGGAGGCTTTTAGAGGTGTCCAGCGGCATGACGGCAAGCGTCACTGGGCTATAGGTTGGACAAACCACCAGTTGGACATTTCCTGGAAGATCAGCCGCCGTACCTCGCCGATCGTCGCATTGATTTGGCAATCAGCGATCAGGAGCTGGGCCTGGTGGTCACTGATAACCCCCGCGGCATTGACCTCCTGCACGG
>JAQGHX010000160.1 GCA_028288745.1 Roseomonas sp.
GCCCGCGCCCGCGCCCGAGGCACCGCCGCGCCGCGCGATCCCGGCCCTGCCGCTGCCCACCGGGTTGCTGAACCAGATGGATGCCGACATCCACCTGACGGTGGGGGACGTCATCGCGGACGGCATCACCTACCGCGACCAGCGCCTGACGATGACGCTGGCCGGCGGCAAGCTGGCGATGGACCCGGTCTCGCTGGGCATTCCCGGCGGGCGGATATCGATGACCTTCCACGCCGATGCTACCGCCACCCCGCCGCGCTTCGCGATGACGGCGCGGCATGAAGGCGATGGCATCGACCTGCGCCCGCTGCTGCAGACCTACGGCCTGCCGGCCCAGAGCAGCGGCCGTCTGGAAGTGGAAGCCGACCTGAGCGGCCAGGGCACCGACCTGCGGGCGGTGGCGGGGTCGCTGGGGGGGCAGGCCGGGCTGGCCATGGCGAACGGGCAGATCGACAACGCGCTGCTGGACAGGTTCGCGGGTGACCTGCGTCGCCTGCTGGTGCCCGGCGCGCCTGGCGAGGGCAGCACGCCCCTGCGGTGCCTGGCTGTGCGCCTCGCGCTCCGCGACGGCGTGGCGCGGCCGGAGGCGATGCTGCTGGAGAGCGGCGTCGCCAATGTGGCCGGCAGCGGCGAGATCGATATCGGGCAGGAACGGCTGAACCTGCGGCTGCTGCCGCAGGTGCGGATCGGCGGCGTCGGGATCAGCGCGCCGGTGCGCGTGACCGGCAGTTTCCTCCGGCCCGGCTACCGGCTGGACCAGGGCGGCGCGGCCCAGGCCGCCGCCAGCATATTGGGCGAACTGGCGGCACGGCAGCGCGAATCCACCGTCTCGGCGCTGGGGCAACTGGCCGAGGCGCTGTCCGGCCGCCCCGCCGGCAGCCTGCCCGACTGCGCCCAGCAACTGGCGGTGGCCCGTGGCAGCCGGCCCGGCCCGGTGCCGCCCGCCGAAGCACGGCCAGCGCCGGAGCAGCGCCGCAACAGCCCGGCCGACCTGCTGCGCGGGCTGCTCGGGCGGTAAGGCATAAAAAAAGGGGGCATCGCTGCCCCCTTTTTCGTCTGGTCCGCGCTTGGGCTTACTCCGCCGTCGCGGCTTCCTCGGCATCCGGGCCGCCCACCATCAGCGCCTCGGCCACCACGCCGGACTGGGCGCGGATGCGCTTCTCGATGCTGTCGGCCATGGCCGGGTTGTCGCGCAGGAACTGCTTGGCGTTCTCGCGCCCCTGGCCGATGCGCTGGTTGTCGCAGCTGAACCAGGCACCCGCCTTCTCGACCACGCCGGCCTTGACGCCAAGGTCGACCAGTTCGCCCACCTTCGAGATACCCTCGCCATACATGATGTCGAACTCGACCTGCCGGAACGGCGGGGCCATTTTGTTCTTCACCACCTTCACGCGCGTCTGGTTGCCCACGACGTTCTCGCGGTCCTTGATCTGCCCGATGCGGCGGATCTCAAGACGGCAGGATGCGTAGAACTTCAGCGCGTTGCCGCCCGTCGTCGTCTCCGGATTGCCGAACATCACGCCGATCTTCAGGCGGATCTGGTTCAGGAAGATCAACAGGCAGTTCGAGCGCGACACGGTGCCGGTCAGCTTGCGCAGCGCCTGCGACATCAGGCGGGCATGCAGGCCGACATGGGTGTCGCCCATCTCGCCCTCCAGTTCCGCGCGCGGCACCAGGGCGGCCACGCTGTCCACCACCAGCACGTCCACCGCGCCCGAGCGCACCAGCGTGTCGGCGATCTCCAGCGCCTGCTCGCCGGCATCGGGCTGGCTGATCAGCAGGTTGTCCACGTCCACGCCCAGCTTGCGGGCATAGCCGGGGTCCAGCGCATGCTCGGCATCGATGAAGGCGCAGGTGCCGCCGCGCTTCTGCGCCTCAGCGATCGCGTGCAGCGCCAGCGTGGTCTTGCCTGAGGATTCAGGTCCATAAATCTCGACGATACGGCCCTTCGGCAACCCGCCGATGCCCAGCGCCAGGTCCAGCCCGAGCGAGCCGGTCGAGATCACCTCGACCTCATCGACGCCCTGCTTGGCACCCAGGCGCATGACCGAGCCCTTGCCAAAGGCCCTTTCGATCTGGCTGAGCGCAGCGTCCAGCGCCTTGTTCTTGTCCATGCTTGAAGAGCCCTTCTGGCAATCTTAGCCGTGATGATGGTGTTGGTATGACCCCTGCGGATAACGGCAACAAGAGCCGCCCCCGGCGATCACGGCTTCGCGATAAAACGATGGCGCGGTTTCCAATCGGTACCAAGCCCCTGTTGTTTCGCGCTCCGTTGTGTTCACTATATGTTCGTATTTGCCAGCCGCTGCAAGAGATTTCGTATCATGCATGGGCGAATTGCGCGGCCGCCGCGACCAGTTCGGCCGGGGTATATGGTTTCGCGAGGTAACGGATATCCTCGCTGCCGAGTTCCGCCTCCACCACCGCATTGGCATAGCCGCTGACCAGCAGGACGGGCAGCGCCGGAATGCGCCGGCGCAGCGCCCGCGCCAGTTCCACCCCGTCCATGCCTGGCATCGCCACATCGGAGACCAGCAGCCCCGGGATAAGCCCCTCCTCGATCAGCGCGAGGGCCGATTCGGCGTCTTCCGCCACCGCGACCCGGTGCCCGGCGCGGGAGAGCGCACGCTCGGCCAAGCGGCGCAGCGGGGCCTCATCCTCCACCAGCAGGACCACGCCGCCGGTGGGCACGGCACGCGCGGCGGGCGGGGCGGCGGCGGCGACGCCCTCCGGCTCCTCCACCCGGGGCAGCAGGATGCGGAAGCAGGTGCCTTCGCCGGGCCTGCTGTCCACCACCATATAGCCGCCCGACTGCCGTACAATGCCATGCACGGTGGCCAGCCCCAGCCCGGTACCGCCCTGGTCGATACGGGTGGTGAAGAAGGGCTCAAAGATGCGGGGCAGCATCTCGGGCGGGATGCCCTGGCCGGTATCGGCTACTTCCAGCACGGTCCAGCGGCCGGCCGGCACCGTGTCCGGCAGGCCCGGCAAGGGCGAGAGCAGCACTGCCCGCCCGGTGCCCAGCCGCAGGCGGCCTCCCCCCGGCATGGCCTGCCGCGCGTTCATCGCCAGGTTCATCACGATGCGGTCGAGCTGCGACGGGTCGATCCGCACCATCCGTCCGTGCTCGTCCAGTTCCACCTCCAGGCTCATGCCCTGGCGCAGCCCAGTACGGCGCAGCATGGACGCGATTCCCTCCACCGCGTCGTTCAGCGGCACCAGCCGGGGCGCCAGCACCTGCTGCCGGGCATAGGCCAGAAGCTGCCGGACCAGCAGGGTGCCCCGCTGGGCGGCCTGCCGGACCTGCGCCAGTTCCGCCGCCAGGGCCGGGTCCGGCACCGGCCCCGCCAGCCGCAGCGCATCCTCGCTGGCGCCCAGGACCACCGTCAGCAGGTTATTGAAATCATGCGCGATGCCGCCTGCCAGGGCACCGAGGGTCTGCAGCCGGTCGGCTTCTTCCGCCGCCGCCCGGCGCGTGGACGGGTCGCGCAGCACCAGCATGGCCCCATCCGGCAGAGCAATGCGGTGGGCGGTCATGGCGCGTTCCGGCATGCCTTGCGGCGCGGCCAGCCGCGCATCCCAGGGCGCGACGCCGTTCCGCAGCCAGACCACGACCCCGGCACGATCGGCCGGGGTGAAAAGCCGTTCGGCGGGCTGGCCCGGGCGCAGGAGTTGCGCGGGCCCCAGGGCGGCGCGCAACGCCGCGTTCACCGCGCGCAGCCGGCCCGCCGAATCGAGCAGCGCCGCAGGGTCCGGCAGGCCTTGCAGCACCGCCAGCGCCTCTGCCCTGCCCTTCGGCCAAAATCGGAACCACCTCATGCGCCGCAGCTTACATCACGGCCGCGTGATGAACAGCGGTTATCCCCCGAGCAGATGCAGCGTGCGAGACAGCAGCCCCTGGCAGGCGCGCAGCGTCACGTGATTGTCCCGGCCGGTACGGGAGGCGCCACGGGACGGGCCTTCACGGTCAGGGACAGGCGCTTCACCGCCTGGGACACCGGGGCTGTCCTGTGCCAGCCTTTCGGCTGCTGACAGGATATCATCTGGCCGCGGCGCCAGACGGGCGGCGAGTTGCAAGGCGTGGTCCATCCTCATGCGCCGTTCCTCCATTCCAGCCAGGGCAGTGTGGCGCGGCCGGATGAAGGAAGCGTCAAAATGAACGCGGGCACGTTGGCAGGATTTCGTTAAGGGAGGCCGGCTATCCTGCGCCGGCCATGACCCAGCCGCCGCAACAGGCCATCCTCGCCAGAATCGAACAGATGGATACCACCCTGGCCGTGGCCACGGCGCTGGCCGATTCCGGCCGGTCGCTGGATCTGGACGGGCTGGAAGTGGATATGACGCGCCTGTGCGGCGCCCTGCTGATGCTGCCCGCCGGGGACGGGCAGGCGCTGCGCCCCGCCGTGGCGGGGCTGCTGGCGCGGCTGGAGGGTCTCTCCGCCGCGCTGCTGCGCTGACGCCTCAGCCCTGCGGCAGATGCTTCGCGATATAGGGCGGCAGGTGGAAGGCACCGGTATGGATCTCGGGCGTCCAGTACTGCGTCTTGCCCAGGATGCCGGCGGCCTCGGCGCGCGCGCGGATGGTGGCGGTATCCACCTGCCGCAGCGAGGCATCCTTGGCCGACCAGCCCAGCGTCATGAAGCCGCCCACATAGGTCGGCACCGCCGCGACATAAGCGAAGATGTCGCTGAAGGACTTGGCACGGCGCAGCGAAGTGTCGTGCAGCTCGTCCGCCTGCATGGCCGGCACGCCACACTGGTTGACGATCACGCCCTTGTCCGAGAGCAGGCGCGCGACATTGGCGTAGAACTCGTCGGTGAACAGCACCTCGCCCACGCCGATCGGGTCGGTACTGTCGACGATCACGACATCGAAGCTGCCGTCAGCGGCTTTGCGGACATAGTCGATGCCGTCCGCCACCAGCACTTCGGCGCGCGGGTCGTTCCAGGCATCGCCGGCGATGCCGGGCATGAATTCCTTCGCGAGGCGGATGACCTCGCCGTCGATCTCGACCATCACGGCGCGCTCGACATTCCTGTGCTCCAGCACGCGGCGCAGGACGCCGCCGTCGCCGGCACCGATGATCAGCACGCGCTTCGCATCGCCATGCGCCAGCAGCGGCACGTGGGTCAGCATCTCCTGGTAGACGAACTCGTCGCCCTCGGTGATCTGCACCACGCCATCGAGCATCAGCACGCGGCCATGCGTGTAGCTCTCGAACACCATGATGTCCTGGAAGTCGCTCTGCACACGGGCGAGTTCACGCTTCACCAGGAAGCGCTGGCCCCATTCGGGGTAGAGTGTCTCGTTGACCCAGGAATCGGTCGGCATGATGGAATGTCCTCTGGCGATGCACGAAAAGGGGGCGAGGTCTTAAGACCCCGCCCCCTTATCAGTCACGTGACAGACTGGCACGTGACAGGCTTGTGTCAGCCGATCAGGCCGCGCTTGTGCTCGGCGAGCTGCACGCGCTCGGCGAGGAAGCCCTTCTTCAGCGCCGGCAGCGCCTTGTAGGGATCGCATTCGCCGCAGACGAAGATGTCGAGCGCGGCGTAGTCGCGTTCCGGCCAGGTGTGGATCGACACATGGCTTTCGGCCAGCACCAGCACGCCACTCACGCCGCCATTCGGCGAGAAGTGGTGGAAATGCCCGTGCAGGATCGTGGCGCCGGTGGCCAGGGCGGCCTCCCGCAGCACGCTGTCGATGTGTTCGGGACTGTCGAGATTGGTCGCCCCCCACAGATCGATGATCAGATGCGTTCCCGCATAGCGCACACCGTTACGATGGACGAAGTAATCCTTCGCCTCCACCGAGCGGTTCTCATCAATCTGGGCGTCGCTCGGGAAATCCGAGACCATCCCCAGTTGGACGAGAGCTTCCATAGCTTGGGCTCCTTCCAGCCAGCAGATGACC
>JAQGHX010000199.1 GCA_028288745.1 Roseomonas sp.
CGGGCCGCCGACCCGCAGGCGGGACACCGCCGCCGCCGCGCGGGCGCGGTGCGCCTGCCACAGCGCCAGGCCCATCGGGTCCTGGGTCGCCGGGCGGTCGCTCAGGGTGGAAAGGGGGCGGTGGGCGAGGCCCGATACGCGTTCCAGCCGCCGGTCGGCGGCCTCGCGCCCCGGGGCCACAAAGCCATGCGCCCCGTGCCACAGCATGGCGCCGAGGGCGAAGGCGAAGCCGGCCAGCACCAGCAGGTGCAACCAGCCCGGCAGGACCAGGAAGACACCGAGCAGCGCCACGGCCACGAACAGGCCGCTGACGCCCAACACCGGCCAGAGGCGGGGCCAAAGGGCCTCCCACGCCAAGGCCAGCCGCGCGAGCCGCCGCCCGCGCGCGAGGCGTCGGGAAAGCGGGTCGCGCGCGTCCATCACGGCACCAGCCGCATCATGGGGTGAACCACTCCGGCAGGCGCTGGTGGGCCAGCAGGTCCTCATGGGTCTGGCGGACACGCACCAGGGCGGCGCGCGCGCCGTCCACCAGGACCTCGGCCGCCAGCGGGCGGGCGTTGTAGGTACTGCTCATCACCGCACCATAGGCACCCGCATCGAGGAATGCGACCAAATCCCCGGGCGCCATCGCGGGCAACACCCGGCCTTTCGCAAATGTGTCCCCGCTCTCGCAGACGGGGCCCACGACGTCGGCGGGCGAGAGCGGCGCCACATGCGCCAGCGGCGAGACCGGCAGGATGCCGTGCCAGGCCTCGTACATGGCGGGGCGGACCAGGTCGTTCATGGCGGCGTCCAGCACCAGGAAGCGGCGCGCCGCCCCCTGCTTCTGCAACACCACGGCGGAGAGCAGCACGCCGGCCGGCCCCACCAGCCAGCGGCCGGGTTCCAGCATGACCGGTACGCCGAGCCCGCCCAGCGTCGCCTTGATGGCGCCGGCCAGGGCTTCCGGCGTCGGCGCGATCTCGTCGCGATAGGGGATGCCGAGGCCGCCGCCGCAATCCACCCGCTCCACCGGCAGGCCATGGGCGCGCAGCCCGCGCACCATCTCGGCCAGGCGCGCATAGGCGGCGCGGTAGGCGGACATGCCATCGGTGATCTGGCTGCCGATATGGGTGGCGATGCCGATGGGGCGGATGCCGGGAAGCGCGGCCATGCGGGCATAGAGGGCGTGGGCATCCTCGAAGGCGATGCCGAATTTGTTCTCGGCCCGGCCGGTGGTGATCTTGGCGTGGGTGCGGGCATCCACGTCCGGGTTCACTCGCAGCGAGACCGGGGCGCGCAGCCCAAGCCCGGCGGCGATGGCGGAGATCACCTCGATTTCCTCCGCGCTCTCCGCGTTGATCTGGAAGATGCCGGCTTCCAGGGCGAAGCGGATTTCGCCGGGCGTCTTGCCGACGCCGGAGAAGACCGTGACCCCGGCCGGGATGCCGGCGGCCATGGTGGCGCGCAGCTCGCCCGCGCTGACGATATCGGCGCCCGCCCCCTCGGCCCGCAGCACGCGCAGCACGGCCTGGTTGTCGTTGGCCTTGGTGGCGTAGTGGATGCTGGCATCCAGTCCCGCCGCGTCCAGCGCCGCCTTCAGCGCGCGGTAGCGGCGGCGCAGCGTGCCGGCGGAATAGACCCAGGTGGGGGTGCCGAACTCGGCGGCGATGCGCGCCAGCGGCACCTCGTCCATCAGCAGCCCGTCATGGGCGTGCATGGAGAGGGCCGGGCGGGCGGCCAGGAGTTCGGTGAAGGTGGGATCGGCGCTGTCGGGCGCGAGGGGGAGCGGGGCGGCCATCCCCCTATTTTGGGGCCGCGCGGGGCGCGTGGGAAGCACCCCGGCCACCATGCCGCCGAAATTGGCGCGGCGCGGCGCCCGCGCTGCCCAGGGGGAGAGAAAATCGGGGGGAGGGAAATCCGGCACGAAAGCGGGTAAGAGGCAGCGCATGGCCGATGCTCCCCTCATCCTCACCCTCCGCCTCGATCCCGGCGCCTTCACGCGGCTGGACCGGCTGCGCCGCGTGCACTTCCCGGCGGAGCGCAATTTTCTGGGCGCCCACCTGACGCTGTTCCATGCCCTGCCCGGCGCGATGGAAGAGGAGATCGTGGCGAACCTCACCACCCTGGCCGCCGGCACGCCGCCGCTGCCGCTGACCTTCGACGGGCTGCGTGGCCTGGGGCGCGGCGTGGCCTTCACGGTGGACAGCCCACCGCTGGTGCGGCTGCGGGGGCTGCTGGCCTCGGCCTGGCACCGGGTGCTGGATGCGCAGGACCGCCAGGGCTACCGCCCGCATGTGACGGTGCAGAACAAGGTGGAGCCCGCCATCGCCCGCGCCCTGCAAGCTGAGTTGCAGGAGGACTTCACCCCCTGGCAGGGCACCGGCGAAGGGCTGCTGCTCTGGCGCTACGCCGGCGGGCCGTGGAAGCCCATCGGCGAATTCACCTTCACCGGCTCGGGTAAGGCCGCGGGTACTTGATGTCCTCGGGCGGCCCGGGCGGGCGCACCGGGCCAGGCCGGCCGCAGGCGGCCAGGAACAGCGCCAGCGCCACCAGGGACAGGATGCCGCGATAGGTCGTCATGCCATTCACCCTCATGCCAGCCGTTCCCGCCACTCAGCCGCCATACGGCGCACATTGACCGGCGCCGTGCCACCATAGGAGGTGCGCGACGCGACGGAAGCCTCCACGCTCAGCACCTGGAAGATGTTGTGGTGGATGCGCGGTTCCTCCGCCTGCAGGTCCTCCAGCGCCAGGCCGGACAGGTCGACGCCCTTGGCCTCCGCCTTGGCGACCAGCCGGCCGGTGACATGGTGGGCATCGCGGAACGGCATCCGCAATTCCCGCACCAGCCAGTCCGCGAGGTCGGTGGCGGTGGAGAAGCCGGCACCCGCGGCCTCGCGCAGCCGGGCGGCATCGGGCTTCATGTCGCGCACCATGCCGGCGGTGGCGGCGAGGGACAGGGCCATGGTCTCGGCGGCATCGAAAATGCCTTCCTTGTCCTCCTGCATGTCCTTGCCATAGGCCAGGGGCAGGCCCTTCATCACCATCAGCAGGCCGGTCAGCGCGCCGGCGATGCGGCCGACCTTGGCACGCACCAGCTCGGCCGCGTCCGGGTTGCGCTTCTGCGGCATGATCGAGCTGCCGGTCGTATAGGCGTCGGAGAGCTTCACGAAGCCGAAATAGGGGTTGGTCCAGAGCACCACCTCCTCCGCGAAGCGCGAGAGGTGGGTGCCGCAGATCGCCAGCGCCGAGAGGAATTCCAGCGCGAAGTCGCGGCTGGCAACGGCGTCGAGGCTGTTGCGCATCGGCTGGTCGAAGCCCAGCGCATGGGCCGTCATGTGCCGGTCGATCGGGAAGCCGCTGCCGCAGAGGGCGGCGGCACCCAGCGGGGACTGGTTCATCCGCGCGCGGCAATCACCCAGGCGCGAGCGGTCGCGGCCCAGCATTTCCACATAGGCCAGCAGGTGGTGGCCGAGCGTGGTGGGCTGCGCCGGCTGCAGGTGCGTGAAGCCGGGCATCACGGTCGCGGCGTGCTCATCCGCGCGGTCCACCAGCGCCTGCATGACGTCAGCGATCTGCCGGTCCAGCCCGTCGATGGCGTCGCGCACCCAGAGGCGCACGTCCAGCGCCACCTGGTCGTTGCGGCTGCGGGCGGTGTGCAGGCGCTTGCCGGCCTCGCCGATCCGCTCGGTCAGGCGGGCCTCGATATTCATATGGATATCCTCCAGCGCTTCGCTGAAAGGAAAGTCGCCGGCCTCGATCTCGGCGCCGATGGCGGTCAGGCCGTCGTGGATGGCGGCCTCGTCATCGGCGGAGATGATGCCCACATGGCGCAGCATGGCGGCATGGGCCAGGCTGCCGCGGATGTCCTGCCGCCACATCTTGCGGTCGAAGCCGATGGAGGCATTGATGGCCTCCATGACGGCGGAAGGGCCGCCGCTGTATCGGCCGCCCCACTGCTGGTTGCCGGGGCTGCGCTGCTGAGTGGACAAGGAAGGATTCGCCTCGTGTTGCCGATCGGACGCCGCCCGCTTCTTTCGATGCTGGCCGCTGGTGCGACCCTAACCACGCTGCTTCCGGCACGGCAAGGGATGGCGGCGGCCACCACCCTGCATCCGGCCCCGCCGAAGCCCGTGCCGCCCCTCACCTTCACCGACGCCGGCGGCAAGCCCTACGACCTCGGCGCCTTCGCCGGCAAGCCGCTGCTGATCAACCTCTGGGCCACCTGGTGCGCGCCCTGCGTTGCCGAGATGCCGGCGTTGGACCGGGCGCAGGAGGCCCTGAAGGACGAAGGCTGGGTGGTGCTGCCGCTGTCCTCCGACCGTGGCGGGCGGGCGCAGGTGGACCCTTTCTACCAGCGCACCGGCCTGAAGCACCTGGGCATCTGGCTGGACCCGCGCGGCGCGGCGGCCAGGGCGCTGGGCGCGCGCGGCCTGCCGACCAGCGTGGTGATCGGCCGGGCCGGGCAGGAGGTGGCGCGGCTGGAAGGCGAGGCCGCCTGGGATTCGCCATCCATGCTGGCGGCGCTGCGGGCCATCGCCGGGGGCTGAACCCCCCTCGACGGAGCGGGCCCGGCGGCCGACACTGGCGCCCCCGCCACCGGAGCTTCCCGCATGACCGAATTCTGGCGCCTGAGCGCGACCGAGACCGCCGCCCGCGTCGCCGCCCGCGACATCTCCGCCCGCGAGGTGACGCAAGCGGCGCTGGACCGCCTTGCGGCCGCGAACCCGGCCATCAACGCGGTGGTGCAGCAGATGCCGGAACAGGCGCTGGCCGCCGCCGACGCCGTGGACGCCGCCCTTGCCCGGGGCGAGGACGCGGGACCGCTGGCGGGCGTGCCGGTGACCGTGAAGGTCAATGTGGACCAGCAGGGCTTCGCCACCACCAACGGGCTGCGCATCCAGGCGGATCTTGTCGCGCAACATGACAGCCCGGTGGTCGCCAACCTGAAGCGCGCCGGCGCCATCATCATTGGCCGCACCAACACGCCGGCCTTCTCGCTGCGCTGGTTCACCCGCAATTCGCTGCACGGGCACACCAAAAACCCGCGCGACCCCGCGCTGACTCCCGGCGGCTCCTCCGGCGGGGCGGCGGCGGCGGTTGCGGCTGGCATCGGTGCCATCGGGCATGGCACGGATATCGGCGGTTCCATCCGCTATCCCGCCTATGCCTGCGGCGTGCACGGGCTGCGGCCGACGCTGGGCCGGGTGCCGGCCTGGAACCCTTCGGGGCCCGAACGTGCGGTGGGGGCGCAACTGATGGCGGTCTCCGGCCCCATCGCCCGCACCATCGCCGATATCCGCCTCGGCCTCGCGGCCATGGCGGCCGAGGACCTGCGCGACCCCTGGTGGGTGCCGGCGCCGCTGACCGGCCCCGCCTACCCCAAACGCGCCGCCCTCTGCGTCCGCCCCGAGGGCATGGACACCCGCCCGGAGGTCGAGCACACCCTGCGCGACGCCGCGCTGCGCCTGCAATCCGCCGGCTGGAGCATCGTCGAGACCGCCTGCCCGCCGCTGCGCGAGCCCGCCGCGCTACAGGCCATGCTCTGGCTGGCCGAGAGCCGGCGCGGCATGAACACCGCCCTCGCGCGCGAGGACGACCCCGATGCCAGCTTCGTCTTCGCGCAGATGGAGGCGCTCTGCGTCCAGCCCGACCTCAACAGCTTCCAGGACGCGCTGCAGGCCCGCGCCGGTTTCACCCGGCAATGGCAGGCCTTCCTGAAGAACTACCCGGTGCTGCTGCTGCCGGTCTCGGCGGACCTGCCCTTCCCCGACCTGCTGGACATCGAATCGCCGGAGACCTTCCGCCGCGTGATGGAAGCGCAACTGGTGCAGGTTGGCCTGCCGCTGATGGGCCTGCCAGGGCTGACGGTCGCGACCGGCCATGCCGGCACCGCGCCGCTCGGGGTGCAACTGATCGCGGGCCGCTACCGCGAGGACGTGCTGCTGGATGCCGGCGCGGTGATCGAGGCCGGCGGCGAGCCGGTCAGGATTTCCGACCCCACCTGACGCAGCCTCGCTTGCGGCATCGGGGCCGCCATGCCGGGTGGCGCCGGCTCGGGCGCGGTCAGGAAGATGCGGGTCATGGGGGCCAGGTAGGTGTTCCAGCTCTGGCGGCATTCCTCGCCGCAGCGCTCGATCCAGCCGGGCAGTACCGTCTGGGCCAGCAACTGCCGGCGCACGGTCTCGTCCTGCGGCGAGAGCGTGTCCCAGATCATCCCGCCCGGCGTGCCGGTCTGGCAGCCGGGGCGGCCCGCGTTGCACAGGAAGCCGTCCTCCGTATCCTGGCCGGCGGCGGCCCAGACTTCCAGCTCCAGCCGCCCCAGCCCGCGGCGGATGATCTGCTGCAACCGGGGCTCCAGGGCGGCCCAGGCCTGCCCGTTGGCACCGAAGACGGACAGGCCCCAGGAGATGGCCATGGGGTGGATCTGCTTCGTCAGCCGGTGCAGGCCCAGTTGGTTGCCACTGAGCGAGCCGGTGACGGCGCAGTCGAGCCGCCCGTCGCGGATCTCATCCATCAGCGAGGCGAAGGGCGTCACCACCGGGATGGCGCCCAGCGCCGCCATCGCATCGGCCTGGCTGGAATTGGAGACGCGGATCTTGCGGCCGGACAGGGCCTCCAGCCCATCGAAAGGCTGCGTGCAGAACAGCACCTGGGCGGGATAGGCGTAGATCGCCAGCAACTCGACCCCGTACTGTTCCTTCAACAGAGAGGAGAGGCGCGAGCGGTAGGCCTGCACCACGCGCCGCAGCGTGCTGAGCTCGGGCGCCAGCATGGCGAGGTTGGGGGCGGCGAGTTCCGGCTCGTCGGTCGCGGCCAGGCTCAGCAGCACGGTGCCGAAGGGAACCACGCCCAGCCGCATCAGGTGCAGCATGTCCTGCCCGCGGATGCCGCTGCTGTCGAAGGGCACGATATCGGCTTCGAGCTGGCCCTCAGTCATCTGCGGCAGCAGGTCGCGCCAGAAGCGGCGCTCATACTGATCGTAGAGACGCACATCGGCCAGGCCACCGACGACCTGCAGCCGGGTCGGCCCCTGCTGCGCCCGGGCGGGCAGCATGGCGAGCAGCGCCCATAACGCGGCCGCCGCCAGCCATACGGCCCTGCGGCGGATCAAAGGCTTCGGTGGCCGGCTCAGGATCGACACGGTGCCAGAATACGGAACCGCGATGGTTTCGCAACCGCCTTCGCCGGGGCGCGGGGCCACGATCACTCGCTGAGCGGGCGGCCCTGCGACTGCGCGGCCAGGGCCCGGGCCATCTGGCTCAGGGCCTCCTGGTGCTTCTCATTGTCGATGAGGGCGAAGTTACGCGCCAGTTCCAGGCACATGCGCTGCCGCGTGCCGAGCGGCGCAGCCTGCACGTCCTGGTCCAGCCCTTCGAAGAACCAGGCGACCGGCACGCCGAGCACGACGCCGATCTCGAACAGGCGCCCGGCCGAGATGCGGTTCATTCCCCGCTCGTACTTATGCGCCTGCTGGTAGGTGACGCCGATCATACCTGCCAGCTGCTGCTGCGACAGGCCGAGCATAATTCGCCGTTCACGGATTCGCGCCCCTACATAGCGGTCGGCCAGCCGAGCCCGCGTGATCGATCCGTCTTCCAGCCCCTCGGCCGCCTGTAGAGTATCGGCCATTTGGTCCGCCATGCTGCGCCTGTTTGTAAGGTGTCTGTAGCCCGGACCAACATACAGCCGGCAGCATCCCGGTTTGCATTAAGGCGTGCTGAAGCTTCGTGAACATTACGTGAGCATCACGGCCACCCCCCCCTGGCGAAGGGTGCGGTCAGGTCTCGCGCGATGCGGCCTCGCGGCGGAGCTTGACCAGTTGCTGCCGGGTCGCCTGCAATTCCGCCTTCAGCATCTCCAGTTCCTCCGCCTCGCGGGACGGGGCCGGGCCGGTGCCGCCGGCGGAACCCTCCTTGCGGGGAAACGGGCTGAACAGCGTCATGGCGCGCTCCATCATCGCCATGTTCTGCTTGCTGACTTCTTCCAGCCCGCCGAACGGGTTGAAGCCGCCGACCGCCTGCTCGACCGACTGGCGCATCTGTTCCTGCTGCCGGGAGAAGCTGCCCATGGCGAATTCCAGGTAACGCGGCACCAGCGATTGCAGGCTGTCGCCATACAAGCCGATCAACTGGCGCAGGAACGGGATGGGCAGCAGGTTGCGGCCCTTCGACTCTTCCTCGACGATAATCTGGGTCAGGACGCCGCGCGTGATGTCATCGCCCGACTTGGCGTCGTACACCACGAAGTCCCGGCCATCCCGCACCATACCGGCGAGATCTTCCAGGGTAACGTAGGAAGACGCCTCCGTGTTGTAGAGGCGCCGATTTGCGTATTTTTTGATCACGACCGGTGGCAGCGGCTGGTCGCCAGCCTCGCGCTGTTTTGCCTGTTCGGCCATTCGTTTCCCGCCCTTCTTTTCCGCGCCCGACGAACCGCGCACAAAGACGCTAGCACGCGGAATGATGCGGTGCGAACCAACTGTGACGCGCCACCGCGCGTTCCTGATCAGGCTGGACAAACCCGTTCGCCGGACCGAAAGAACGCCGATGGAAGGGCCAGACGACAGCCCCGGAGACCTGGAAAGGTTGGCGGAGGATTGGATCACGCTGTGGCAGAGCGAAGTCTCGGCCCTGGCGGCGGACCGGGAGGCGGCGGAAGCTTGGCAGGCCTGGGCGGCGGCAGGCGCCAATGGGCTGCGCGCGGCCCTGGCGGCGCGGCCGGGCCCGCCGTTGCAACCCGCCTGGCCACCAGGAAATTTTCCCCTGGGAAATTTACCCTCGGGAAGTTCGCCAGCGGGAAGTTCGCCCCCTGGAGGCTGGCCGCCGGAGGCCTGGTCGCCGGCCGCCTGGCTTTCGGCCGTCTGGCCGGTGCCGGCCGGGCGCCATTCGCCGGGCCCGCATCCGGACGCGCAGCACCCCCCCGGCCACCACTCCCCCGGTCACCACCCAGGCGGCGCCCCCGCCACAGGCGCCACCCAACCCGGAGCCCCGCCGCATGACCGGCCCGATGTTGCGCCGCGGCCCCCGGCCCCTGCCCCTGCACCTGATTCTCGCCTCGACCCGCGCGATAACAGCGATGGCGGCCATCCCGCCCTCCGCGAGCGGCTGGAACAACTGGAGCGCCGGCTGGCCGATCTCGAAGGCGGGGCGGGCGGAGGCGGCACGGATCGCCGCCGCGCTCGGCGCCGGCCACCACCATCCTGAGGCTTTCCGCGCCGCCGTGCTGCGCCGGCTGGCCCAGGCCGACCGGGCGCTGATCGCCGGCATCGCCGCCTACCGTCGCCACCCCTGGCAGCGCGAGGTGCCGGAACCGGCGGTGCTGTGGCAGGAAGGCGGCTCACGCCTGCTGGATTACGGCGGCGAGGGCGTGCCGCTGCTGGTGGTGCCCTCGCTGGTCAACCGGGCACAGGTGCTGGACCTGGCGCCCGGGCATTCCATGCTGCGGCACCTCGCGGCGCATGGCAGTCGGGTGCTGCTGCTGGACTGGGGCTGGCCCGGCGAGGTGGAGCGCGCCTTCACCCTGACCGATTACATCGCCGGGCGGCTGGAGCGCGTTCTGGACGCGGCCCCGGTGGCGGCGCTGGGGCCGGTGGTGCTGGTGGGCTATTGCATGGGCGGGCTGCTGGCGCTGGCGGCGGCGCTGCGTCGGCCAGACCGCCTGCGCGCCCTGGCGCTGCTGGCGACGCCCTGGGACTTCACCGCCGGTGGCGAGGACGTGGCGGCGCGAAGCCAGGCCATGGCGGCCCTGTTGCCGCGGCTGGAACCGCTCCTGGCCGCCACCGGCACCCTGCCCGTCGATATCATCCAGAGCCTGTTCGCCGGGCTGGACCCCTGGGCCATCGCCCGCAAGTTCCGCGCCTTCGCCCGGATGGATCCGGCCGACCCGCGCACCATCCTGTTCGTGGCGCTGGAGGACTGGCTGAACAACGGCGTCCCCATGGCCGCGCCCGTGGCGCGGGAATGCCTGGGCGGCTGGTACGGCCGGAATGAGCCGGGCTCCGGCCGCTGGCGCGTGGCGGGCGCGGTGGTGAAGCCCGAGAACCTGGCCATGCCCGCCTTCCTGGCCATTCCGCAGGCCGACCGCATCGTGCCGCCGGCCTCGGCTCTGGCGCTGGCCGCGAGGATACCGCAGGCGCAGGTCCATATGACGCCAGCGGGGCATATCGGCATGGCCGCCGGCAGCCGCGCGGAACGGGCGCTATGGTCGCCGCTGCTGCAATGGCTCGCGGGTCTGTAAGCACCTTCGCGAATGGCCGGGGCCCGGTTGGGTGGGCTTACAGGGGCGGGCTTGTGGGTGGCCCTGACCTCGGCGCACAGTAACCCCACCAGCACGGCCCTGAGGGAGAATAAACATCATGACCGATATCGTCATCGCATCGGCGGCACGCACGCCCGTCGGCACCTTCAACGGCGCCTTCGCCAATGTCCAGGCTCATACGCTGGGCACCATCGCCATCCAGGCCGCCCTCGCCCGCGCCAAGGTCGAGGCCGCGGAGGTGGATGAGGTCATCCTCGGCCAGATCCTGACGGCGGGCGCGGGGCAGAACCCGGCACGGCAGGCGGCGATCGCCGCCGGCATCCCGGTGGGCGCCACCGCCTTCGGCATCAACCAACTCTGCGGCTCCGGCCTGCGGGCGGTGGCGCTGGCAGCGCAGCAGATCGCCTCGGGCGACGCCACCATCATGGTGGCCGGCGGGCAGGAAAGCATGACCATGGCGCCACATTGCGCGAACCTGCGCGCGGGCCAGAAAATGGGCGACCTCGCCTTCATCGACACCATGATCCGCGACGGGCTCTGGGACGCCTTCAACGGCTACCACATGGGCAATACGGCCGAGAATGTGGCCGAGAAGTTCCAGCTGACGCGCGACGAGCAGGACGAGTACGCCTACAACTCCCAGCGCAAGGCCGGCGAGGCGCAGGCCGCCGGGCGCTTCGCCGACGAGATCGCGCCCGTGACCGTGAAGGGCCGCAGGGGCGATACCATCGTCACCGCCGACGAATACCCCAAGCCCGAGACGACGCGCGAGATCCTGGCCAAGCTGCGCCCGGCCTTCAGCAAGACCGGCACCGTCACCGCCGGTAATGCCAGCGGCATCAATGACGGCGCCGCCGCCACAGTGGTGATGAGCGGCGCCGAGGCCGCCCGCCGCGGCATCACGCCGCTGGCCCGCATCGTCAGTTGGGCGACCGCCGGCGTCGACCCCTCCGTCATGGGCACCGGCCCCATCCCGGCCAGCCGCAAGGCTTTGAAGAAGGCTGGCTGGAGCATCGACGACCTGGACCTGATCGAGGCGAACGAGGCTTTCGCCGCGCAGGCCTGCGCGGTGAACAAGGACCTGGGCTGGGACCCGGCGAAGGTGAACGTCAATGGCGGCGCCATCGCGCTGGGCCACCCGATCGGTGCCTCCGGCGCGCGGGTGCTGACGACGCTGCTTTACGAGATGCAGCGCCGCGGGGCGAAGAAAGGACTGGCCACACTGTGCATCGGCGGCGGCATGGGGGTCGCGCTCTGCGTCGAACGCTGAGCTAAAGGCCACCGCCGCACCAGGGCCGGGCAGTTCGCTGCCCGGCCCTTTTTCGTGCCCGGCGCGATGCGGGCGCCCTAAAGGACAAACGCAGCAGATTCGTATCTTTTTATGTATTTTTCTATTTTTAAG
>JAQGHX010000202.1 GCA_028288745.1 Roseomonas sp.
GCATCAATTCGACACCGGCGATGGTGATGCCCGCGCGTCTGAAGCTTTACCCCGTCATCCCCAGGCGTCCCTGGTGCAACGTCTGACAAATCCCGCGCACCTGAGCCCCAATGCGGGTGGCCGGCCGGAATCCGGCCGACCACTGTCTAACCGTAGCTTCTCTACGCTTCAGCTTTCTCGCGCGTCCCACACCAATCGGCGATGAAGGCGGCCAGACAGAGCGTGGTCTGCTTCAGGCTCTCAAGGTTCGTGCGTTCGTCGAAGCCATGGTTTCCTTCGCCGGACGGCCCGTAGCAAAGCGCGGGCATGTCGTAATACAGCCCGTAATAGCGGGTGTCATTGACGGCGGTGGTGATGCGCTCCTCCATCTTCTCGCTGAAGACCTGCATATGGGCAGCGCCCAGCACGGTTTCGGCCTCGGTCCCAGGCTCCTGCACGAAGCCATCGGCCTGGAAACCGTGCCAGAGCACTTCGGGCGGATTATTGGCCAGGAAGTTATCGCCGGCGCGGCTATCCTCGATGCATCGTTCAACGGCAGCCATGGCATCTTTGACCTCAGTGCCGGGCAGCAGGCCAATGCGGCAGTCGACCTCGCACCAAGCGGGGGTGGAACTGGCCCAGTCGCCGCCACGAATGATGCCGGGGTTGAACTTGATCGGGTCCTTGGTGCTGGCATACCAGCGGTCGGTCCTGGCCGCCACGTTCAGGTCATGCGTGTGCTGTTGCAGCGCCTGGATAATGTGCATGGCCGAGAGGATGGCGTTTGTGCCGTTCTGGGCATGCGACACATGCACAGGCACGCCGCGCACGCGGAAGCGGAACCACAGGGTTCCGGTATGGGCTCGCGTCAAGGTGTGACCGGTGGGCTCGGGAATGACGCATGCGGCGGCGCGGTAACCGCGTGCCAGCGTCGCCAGGGCGCCATTGCCAGTGCTTTCTTCCTCGGTCACCGTCTGCACATGCACATCGGCGGCGGGCTCCAACCCCGCTTTGCGCAGGGCCTCCATGGCCCAGATCATGCAGGCCACGCCGGCCTTCATGTCATTGGCGCCACGGCCATACAGCCAGCCATCGCGGATCACGGCCGCATAAGGCGGGTGGGTCCACATTTCCAGCGGGCCTTCCGGCACCACGTCGATATGCCCCTGCAGGATCAGGCTGCGGCCGGTCGGGTTCGCCGCCCGATGCGTCGCCACGACCTGCACCGAGGAGGCCGCATCCACCTCGATCATCGGCGCGGCCTTGGCGTGGGAGGCCAGCGGCGTCTCGGCGATCGTGAAGCGGTCCACGGCATAGCCGCGCGCGGCCATGTCACGGGCGATCCAATCCTGCAGCGGTGCTTCATCTCCGCGCTTGGAAGGGAAGCGGACGATCTCCTGGAGGAAAGCGACCTCGGACGCGAAATTGGCTTCGACGGCTGCACGCAGTCGGTCGAGCAGAATATTATCAGGCATTGGGGCCTCGTTATCAGCGACGGACAGGATGGGCGAATTGGGCCTGGGTGTACCAGTTCGGGCTGGCCTCATAAGTCAGGCGGTCAGAGCGTCCGGCCCAGTTCACCCGCAGGTAAAAGATCGGAATGATACCCTTGTCTTCGATCAGCGCCTGCATGGACTGGGTGGTCAGCGCCTGGCGGCGCTCAGGATCCATCGTGCGCAGGGCTTCAGAAATCGGATTATCGACAGCAGGATTGGAATAGTGTTGGCGATTGAAGGGGCCAGCGCCTGTCGTGGCATCCTTCGTGGCCGCAACCTGGCGCAGCGTGTTGGCGGCCAGATTAGAAGTGTAGGTCGTCATAAAAAGAGCGAACTCACGCGCAGTGGCGCGGGTGAAAAAGGTCGCCGGGGGCAGAACCTCGACCTGCGTGGTGATGCCAATGCGATTGAAGCCCTGGGCGATAGCCTGCAGCACGTCTCCGTCGCTGGCGAAGAATCCGTTAGGACCATGGATAGTCATGCGAAAGCCATCAGGATAGCCGGCTTCAGTGAGAAGCTTTTTCGCGGCGGCGATGTCGGTCGCCAGGGGAGGCATGCCCGGGGCACGATCGGCAACAGCTGGCGGCGCGAACTGGTCGGCGGGGGTACCCTGGCCGAGCAGCAGGCGATCGACGATTCCCTTGCGGTTGATGGCAAGAGAAAGAGCCTCCCGTACCCGGCGGTCCTTCAGGGGGTTGGCCGCGAGCGGCTGACCCTGCTTGTCGGTGATGAAGGATGCCTGGTTACGCACGGCGTCAGGGAACAGGTAAGCAGTACCATAGCTGTCGGTGCCGAAGACGGTGATGCCGCGCTCCGTCTGCAGGCGGCTCACGTCCTGCACCGGAACGCCATCAATCAGGTCGACCTCTCCGGCCAGCAAGGCGGCGGTACGGGCACCGGAATTGGAGACGTAGCGCGTCTCGACCTTGGTCCACTCGGGCTTGCCGCCCCAGTAATCCGGATTGGCTTCAAGGCTCAGCCGCTCGTTCAGGATAAAGCCGACATAACGATAGGGGCCGGTCCCGACCGCCAGCTTACCACTGTTGAATTGAGCCGTGGTCGCATCGGCATGGATTTTGCGCGAGAGGATCATAACCCGGGTGAGGTCGTAATCCAGGTACGGATTCGGTTGGTGGGTATGGATGCGGATGGTGGTGGGGTCGATGATCTCAACCTGCTTCACGCCGCGCACATAGGGGGTGAATGGGCCAGGGCTGTTCGGGACATTCGGCACCCGGTTCAGCGTGAAGGCGATATCTTCAGCGTCAAAGGGCGTGCCGTCATGGAAGCGCACGCCAGAGCGCAGCTTCAATTCCCATTCCGTGTCGCTGATCGGCTTCCAGGATTCCGCCAGACCAGGCAGCAGAGTGCCGTCGTTTGCCTCACGCACCAATGGGTCGAAGATCTGCGACAAGGCCATGTTGTTGTTGTTGGTCGAATGATAGTGCGGATCTAGCGCGCTGGGCGATGTCATCGCGGCGATGGTCAGCAGGCCTGGCTCCGCGGCCCGTTGAGCAGCGGATTGCGCGACAGCGCTGCGAGGAATGCCGCTGGCAGTAGCCGCGGTGCCGGCCGCCAACAAAGCAAGCGCTGCTAGGCTGCGGCGTGAAGCGAAGTTCATCGTCGTCTCCGGACTTGTATTGACAAGCTAGCATGGATTTCGTCGAGGGGAAGAGCGCCTGAGATGTGAAGCTGCCCGCTCATCCGATTTCAGTTCGAATATTACATGTTTTATTTGGCAACTCCTGCGGCAGGAACAGCCGGAGGCCAGCCGGGACAGGGACCTCACCCTGTGCCAGGGTCAGCGAGACCAGGGATTGGCAGTTGGCCTTCTTGCCCAGCTGGCCGCAGTATTGCGGCGCCACGCCGACCGACATCGTGCCTTTCCTGGGCAAGGCTGTGTCGCCGATCACCAGCCAGGCTTTGGCGCCACCAACCAGCCGGTCCGCCTCTTGCGCCAGCACAGACCAGAGTGGCGCATCGTCTCAGGCTATACTGGCGATGAAGGGCTGCTGCTGCTCGTAGCCACCCAACCTCAGCCGCGCCGCCACCGGCTGCAGGCTCTTGCGCTCACCAGGGCCAAGCAGGCCCCGCAGGTAGAAGTGTGCCCAGCTGCGGCGGGTCTTGCGACCCATGACCTCGAGGACCGGTGTCAGCCAGCGATCCA
>JAQGHX010000125.1 GCA_028288745.1 Roseomonas sp.
TCGGCTTCGCGGCGCGCTCCGTCTCGGCGCCGGTGGCTGCCCTGGCGAGGACCGTCTCGCGGATGAACATCGAACGAGACCCGGCCGTCGTCCCCGTCGCCGGACCCCGCGAGGTGCGGCAACTGGCGGAGGCGCTCAACGACATGGCGGCGCGAACCCGCGACGCCTTCCGGCAACGGACCCTCGCCCTCGGCGCATTGTCGCACGATCTAATGTCGCCGATTGCCCGGCTGCGCCTGCGTGTGGACGACCTGCCGGACGAGGTCCGTGAGCCGGTCCGGCGCGACCTTGCGGAGATGGAGACGATGGTCTCCGATGTCCTCGCCTACCTCCGTGGGGGCCATGCAGGTGAGGCCGTCCAGCCGCTGGCGATCACTGCTCTCCTGCGAACTGTGGTGGACGAGTTCGCTGATGCGGGAACCTTGGTTCGCGAAGGACGTATTGACGAGGACGTGGTCGCTCCGGGCCGCCGCGTCGCCTTCAAGCGCGCAATGACGAACCTGGTGGCCAACGCCGTCCGGCACGGACGTGATCCCTGGGTGGAGCTTGAGGCCGGGGCCGATGTGGTGCTGGTGCGGATCGGCGACAGCGGACCCGGCATCCCGCCGGAGGACCTGCCGCGGGTCACCGAACCTTTTTTCCGCGGCGACCGGGCCCGGACAGTGGGCGGTGGCAGCGGACTTGGCCTGTCGACCGCGCGCGCCATCGTCGAGGCCCATGGGGGCTCGCTAGCAATCGACAGCTCGGTAGGCCGTGGCACGGTGGTAACCGTGCGGCTTCCTCGCCGGGCTGCCGCTGCGACGGTCAGCAGGGCTGGCAATAAAACGTTGTAATGGACCGTCAGACCGAGAACCCGCGGTAATCGTTAAGGCAGATGTCTGGAAGGATGTTTATCCACCGCGTCAGCGTACGGCGTGGTGCCGCGACATCGCTTCCAGCCAGAGGGAAAGATCGCAGCCGATGATGACCGTTCAACGTGTATTCCATGCAGCTGCCTTGGCCACCCTTGCCGCTCCGCTCCTTTGGGCCACGGCTTCGGAGGCTCAGGGTACCAGTCATTCAGCGATGACCCAGGGCGCTACGGCCGGGTATCACGCGGCGATGGAAAAAATGAACCGGGACATGGCTGCGGAGACCCCGTCCGGCGATGCGGACCGGGATTTCGCGAGCATCATGGCCAAGCATCACCAAGCCGCCATCGACATGGCGCGGGTGGAACTCGAGCATGGTCGCGATCCCGAGATGCGAAAGACAGCCGAGGAGGTCATTCAAAAGCAGCAGCAGGAGATCAGCCAGCTGCGGGCCTGGCTGACTCGGCAACCGGCAAAGTGACGTACTGCGGCCCGCGTCTCCCACGTGGGCCGCGCTTTACGGTCACCACGTTCTAGCGCGTGTGTTGCCTCTTGCCATTCCAGACCTGTTTCTTCTTGACCTTGCCACGGTGGCAAGCCCCATCTCCTCAAGCATCGCAAGGAGAATCCAGAGATGCTTCGCTTTGTTGTCGAGAACATGGGCTGCGGTGGCTGCGCCAAGGGCGTGAAGGCGACGGTGAAGTCGGCCGACCCCGAGGCGCGGATCGATGTCTATCTTGATCGGAAGGAGGTTGCGGTGAACGGCGGCCGGGCCGATCAGGATACGCTGCGCAATGCGCTGCGCGAGGCAGGTTGGAAGGCTGAAGCCCTCGCCAACTGAGGCGGGGCAGCTGTCCGGCGGCGGCAATAAATTGGTGGAAAAACGCAGATGCAGCGCGTCCAATACCTGCTTATTGATGCTGTCGGACGTTCACCGGGCGACAGGCCGCGGCAAGTGCTGACAGGAAATCCCATGCTTTCTCGCTTTGCCTTCATCCGCTACGGCATTCTCGCCGCAGCCCTTGCCACCCTGGTTCCCGGTGCCGCTTCCGCGCATGCGATGCTGCACACGTCGGATCCCGTTGACGGTGCAACGCTGAACGCGTCCCCACGCGCGCTCAACTTAGCCTTCACCGAGGACTGCCGTGTGACGACGCTACGTCTGCTCGACGAGAGCGGCCGGGAGCGCCAGGTGCGCCGCGAAGGTGGTCGGGCCGCGTCGAGTAAAGCGACCGCCACGGTGGCAGAAGCTTTGCCTGCAGGCGCCTATCGGCTCGAGTGGCGCGCAATGGGCGACGACGGTCACGTCATGGGTGGGACGGTGCGCTTCGCTGTGAACGCGGCCCGGTGATCCTGGAGCTGCTTGGGCCGGAGCCAGACCTGCTACGCGGCGTTTCGGTCGCGTTGCGCATCGCCTACTACCTGACCTGCCTGAGCGCGGCGGGACTTGCCATCTTCGCCATGGGCTTCGGGCATCTGCAGGAGGCTGGTGACGTCGCCGCATGCCGCCGCCTGACCCTGGTCATGGTGGCGGCGGGGCTGGCGTCCAGCCTCGCCTGGCTGGCAGCCCAAGTGGCTTTGGCGTCGAGCGGCGACCCGTTCGACACCGAGATTTGGGACATGATGCTGACCTCGCGTCCCGGCATCTCTGTGCTGATCACCTGGGCGGGCCTGCTGGCCGTGGCGTCGGCGACCTGGATCGGGCGCAGAGCCCTGATGATTGGAGCCGCGGGTGTGCTGGCAATCGCCGCGAGCTTTACGGAGGTGGGCCACACGACCCAGCATCAACCACGGTGGCTGCTGGCCACAGCGCTGGTCGTGCATCTGCTCGCGGCGGCCTTCTGGGTGGGGAGCCTGTGGCCCCTCATGATTGCCTCCAGACGGGCGGGTCCAGAGGCTGCCCGTATAGTCGAGGGCTGGGCGCGGGCAGCCTCCTGGATTGTGGGCGGCCTCATCCTGGCCGGTGTGACACTGGGGTGGCTGCTGGTCGGGCAACTTGGCCTTTTTGTGACCACCGCCTACGGCTTGGCGCTGCTCACGAAGGTTACGTTGGTGGGCGTTCTGCTGGGCTTTGCCGCTTGGCACCGCTTCCGGCTGACGCCAGGTCTGGCTGCCGGTGCACCAGGTTCCGGGGCCCGTCTCGCGGTTTCCATCGGCTGGGAGATTGTCGTGATGGTGCTTGTCTTCTGGGCTGTGGGCGAGATGACGTCGACCAGCCCGCGGCCCGAGGGGCTGTAGTCGCCTGCATACGAAAAGGAGCGCTCGCCCAGGGCGGCAATCGAGGCCTGGCGGCGGGACTACAATGAAAGCCTTCCTTACATGGCTGTTGGCCATCGAACGCCACAGGAATACCTTTTGCTGACAGCCCCTTCACCCACGGCGAAGGGCTTCTCGAGCGGCGAAGGCTAACGCTGGACCTGGACCACCAAACCAAGCGCCTCACGACTGGCGACGGCTAACGCTGGACTTGGCCCACCAAACCAAGCGCCTCATCCAAGTCAGTGCATCTCACGCCGAGCAACGTTGCGGATCTGGTTCCATGCGTCGGTCTGATGACACAGGAAGCACTGCTCGACCCGCGCGCTCGGCTGCATGGCCATTGGCTGGCTCATCATCTGGAAGTGCATCATGTAATGGCTCGGCGGGGCTTGATGGCATTGCACGCAGTCCTGCGAGCTTGGCGACGGATGCACGAAGGTGGCGATGGTCCAGGCATCGACGTTATGGCAGCTCTGGCAGTCACTGCCGAACAACGTCTGGTGCCGGTCGCGATTGACGTGGCAGCCGACGCAGTCGAGCGACACCCTCGTCGCCACCGGCAACGAGCGTCGGCCGAGCGGCCCGCCAGCAAGGTCAGCCCTACTTCGATCCAGGAACGTCCGCACCAGCGCCATGGTGTGGCGAAGATCAGGGGCGTTGGTTTCTGAGCCGGGCTGC
>JAQGHX010000129.1 GCA_028288745.1 Roseomonas sp.
GCCAGGGGCGGCGCTTAGGGCGCGCGGGGGTCGCCGCCGTCGAAGCGCCTGGCGAACCAGTAGCGCCGGTGCCCGGCCGGGCGCCCTTCCAGGCAGGCCATCTCGGTGAAGCCGTGGCGGCGGTAGAAGGCGGGGGCCTGGAAGCTGTTGGTGTGCAGGTGAACGCCCACCGCGCCACGCTCCCGCGCCGCCGCCTCGGCCTCCGCCAGCATGCGGCTGCCCAGGCCCTGGCCGCGCAGGCTTTCATCCACCCAGAACTTCTCGATGGCGAACCAGGTCAGCACCACCTCGCCCACCAGCCCGGCCAGGATGCGGCCGGTCTCGTCCCGGTGTACCAGGCAGATCGGCTGGCTGGTGACCGGGAAGCCCAGGGCGGCGGTGCGGTGCGCGCTGAGACCATCGCCTACCGCCTGCGCTTCCGGCCCCAGGCGGTCTTCTATCAACTCGAATGGCATCGCCGTGTTCAGACCCCGTACCTGCCCCAGCCGGCGACGAGCACCGTTGCGAGCCCCAGGACCAGGTTGATCGCGAGCAGCCGCCGCACGCGCGCCGAGGCCTGCGCGGCCACCGGGTTGTCGCCCGCCGCCAGGGCGGCGCGCATCGCTTTCCAGGGGCCGAAGAACAGGGTGAGGAAGATGCCCGCCATCACCAGCCCGGTCAGGTGCATGACATGGATATGCCAGCCCGCGCCGGCGAAGCCGCCATACCAGCCGAACAGCATGGCGTAACCGGTCGCGATCAGCACCGGCATGGCGTGCCAGACCAGCAGGAAGAAGCGGCGGAACACGCTGCTCAGCAGCGCCATCCGCTCCGGCACGCCCAGCACGCCCACCGCCGGGCGCAGGGCCAGCACGGAGAAGGCCATGCCCCCCACCCAGATCACCGCGCCCAGCAGGTGCAACAGATAGATCAGCCTCAGCGTCATGTTCAGCCCTTCCGGAAGGTGGCGACCGCTTCGGCCACGGCGCGCGCCTCATCGGCGGCGACGCCCTTCGGGGCGGCTTCAACCACACCCAGCCCCTTCGCGAAAGCGGTGGCGAAGGCGGTGCGGTTACCGAAGCCGGGCTCCAGCAACGGCAGCGCCCGGCGCACCAACTCCCGCGCGATTTCCTCCCGCAGGCGGCCGTTGGACGGGACGCGGTTCAGCACCAGCACGGCGCGGCGGTGTTCCTCCGCCACCAGGGCCAGTGTGCCCTCCATGGCCCAGAGATCGGCGGGGGAGGGCTGCAGCGGCACCAGCACCAGGTCGGCGGCGCGGATGGCGATGCGCGCGTCGGTATCGGCATGGGGGGGCGTGTCCAGCACCACCACGTCATGGTCGCGCGCCATGCGCTCGATGGCGGCGGGCAGGCGCCAGCCGGAAGGGTCCTCGAAGCT
Organism: Roseomonas sp.; assembly: GCA_028288745.1. Lineage (GTDB taxonomy): Bacteria > Pseudomonadota > Alphaproteobacteria > Acetobacterales > Acetobacteraceae > Pseudoroseomonas. The sequence continues at coordinate 1,378 of JAQGHX010000129.1, forward strand.
CAGCGGCCTGGCGCGGGGGCTGGCGGCGCGCTCGGCGAACCAGCGGGCGAGGGTCTTCTGGGGGTCGGTGTCCAGCAGCGCCACGCGCTGCCCGGCCGCCGCGAAGGTCGTGGCCAGCGTTGCCGCCACGGTTGATTTGCCGGCGCCGCCCTTGCGCTGCGCCACCGCCACCACGAAGGCCATTGTTGCGATTCCCTAGCTGCCGGAGGAGTGTGCCCCGCGCGCCACCCGCATGGCCAGCGCCAGTGCGCAGGTGGCTGCCAGCGCGCCGGCGATGCTCATGCCCGGCAGCCCCGCGACGGCGATGGCGGCGCCACCCAGCGCCGCCCCGCTGGCCTGCCCCAGATAGATGCCCGATGCATTGGCGGCGAGCACCACGCTGCGCGCGTCCGGCGCCAGCGCCACCAGCCGCGCCTGCACCATCGGCATGATGGCGAAGATGCCGGCGGAGGATGCCAGCAGCGCCAGCGCCTGCGCCGGGATGACCAGCACGCTGCCGTGCAGGAAGCCCAGCAGCAGCGCCGCCTGCAGCAGTTGCGCCGCCACGATGATGCCCGGCATCAGCCGGGCCGCGCGGATGCCGCTCTTCTCATAGAGGCGGCTGCCGATCGGTAATCCCAGGATGGAGGCGACGCCCGACAGCGCCTGCATCACCCCCACCGCGCCGCCGGACAGCCCGCTGACCGCGTTCACCGCCGGCCCGATATAGGCCGAGGTGGCGAAGGAGCCGGTGAAGCAGAGATAGGCCAGCCCCATCATCGGCAGCACGCCCGGGCGCCGCAGCACGCGCAGCCCGCCGCTGCCACGGCCCTCGCCGGGAATTTCCGGCAGCAGCGCCCGGATCGCGAGGGCGCTGCCGGCGCAGAGCACCGTCATCAGCCCGAAGGCGCCATGCCAGCCGAAGGCCGACCCCACCACCGAGCCGAGCGGGATGCCCAGCAGGAAGGCGGCCGTGGTGCCGCCCATCACCATGGCGAGGGCGCGGGCGCGATGCTCGGGCGGCGCCAGCACCGCCGCCGCCGCGCTGGCGGAAGGCACGATTACTGCGGCCGCCACGCCGCACAGCACGCGCAGCACCAGCAGGGTGCCGAAATTCGGTGCCAGCGCCATGCCGAGGTTCAGCAACGCCATGGCGGCCAGCGCCAGCACCATCAGCCGCCGCCGTGGCACCCGCGCGCAAAGCGCCGCCATGGGAATGGCCGAGAGGCCGAAGGCCAGCGCGAAGGCGGAGCCGAGCTGCCCGGCCTGCGCGAGTGGCACGCCGAGGTCGTGCGACATCTCATTCAGCAGCCCGGCATAGACGAAGGACTGGGTGGATGTGGCGAAAGAGGCCGCGGCCAGCACCGGCACGCGGCCGACGCCGCGGGCGAACGGGAAGGAGGGAATGGCAAAGGCTCCGCCAGTCAGTGGCCAATACGGTGGCACCGGGCCATTGTGCGGCGCAAGCGGGCGCGCCCTTCCTGATGGACGAAGCGGGCCGGCATCCCCACACTCTCAGGCACGCAACCGCGAAGGATACCGCCATGAGCGTTGAAGACATCACCCCCCGCGCCACCTGGGAGGCCTTGCGCACCGACCCCGATGCCGTCCTGGTCGATGTGCGCACCGATGCCGAGTGGAATTTCGTCGGTATTCCTGAACTGGGCGAGGCCGGCAAGCAGCCGGTGCTGATCCCCTGGCAGGTCTATCCTTCGATGCAAGTGAACGGCGCCTTTGTCGAGCATCTGCGCAAGGCCGGTATCACGCCGCTGAACAAGCTGTACTTCCTCTGCCGCAGCGGGGCGCGCAGCCTGGCGGCGGGGCAGGCGGCCCAGGCAGCGGGCTTCGCCAATGCCTTCAACGTCTCCGACGGGTTCGAGGGGCCGCCGGATGCCAGCGGGCATCGCGGCGCCGTGGCGGGCTGGAAGGCCGAGGGCCTGCCCTGGCGCCAGCGCTGACGCGCCGCGCCGCATGATCCGCGCCGCCCTGCCGGAAGACCTGCCGCTGCTGGCGGCGGTCGAGCGTTCGGCGGCGGCGCTGTTCATCGGCACCCGCATGGAATGGGCGGCGAGCGGCCCCACCCTGCCGGCCTCGATGCTGGAGGAAGCGGCGGCGCTGGGGCTGCTCTGGGTCGCATGGCGGGCGGAAGCCGGGGTGGCCGGTTTCCTGATGGCCGGCATCCTGGCCGGCGACCTGTTCATCGAGGAGCTCTCGGTGGCGGCGGAACACCAGCGACGCGGCTTCGGCCGCGCGCTGCTGCAACGGGCAGTGTCCCATGCACGGGAGGCTGGCCTGGCCGGGCTTTCGCTGACCACCGACCACGACCTCGCCTGGAACGCGCCCTTCTATGCCAGCGCGGGCTTCAAGATCCTGAGCGGCGGCGCCGTCACGCCCACCCTGCGCCACCGCCTGAAGCAGGAGGCCGAACACGGCCACGACCCCGCGCACCGTTGCGCGATGCGCCTTTCCCTCAGCGGATAAAACCACACAGCCTGCCAATGTCGCCGCTGGCCGTCAGTGCAGGGTTTCAGCCCGCGTGGGCCTTGCGGGTCTCGGCTGCCTTCTTCGCACTGGCCGAGCGGGCGGCAGCGGGGCGTGACGCGGAGGCCTTGCCGCCCGCTTCGCCGCCCTTGTGCGACGCCGCGTTGGTGGCGGGCTGGCCCCTGCCGGAGCCGCTCTTTTTGCCGCCGCCCTCATCCTTGTTGACGGTGGCCCAGGCACGGCGCTCGGCCTCGCCCTCGGGAACGCCGCGGGATTCGTAGCTCTCCTCGATATGCTCGGCCTTGCGCTTCTGGTTGTCGGTGTAAGCCGACTTGTCGCCGCGCGGCATGGCGTCCTCCTTCGGGTTGCCCGAGGAATTGAACCTGCAGCGCGGCGGCAGGTTCCTCAGCCGCAGCGCGGTTCGTGCGGCGTGGCGTCGTAGCCGGACAGGCCGGGCACGCCATAGCCCGGGAAGGCCACGTTCTCGGCATCGTCAGCGCCGGGCTTCACGCCGAACCACTTTTCCGACAGGGCGGCGACCGAGCCGTCCTTCTTCATGCATTCCAGCACGTCCTCGACCGCGTTGCGCAGCGCCACGTTATCCTTGCGGAACGGGGCACCCCAATGCGCGCGGGTTTCCCTGATGGTGAAGTCAGGCACGAAGTTCGGCGTGCGAGTGGCGGCGTAGCGGATGACGGTATTGCCGCCCAGCGTGGCATAGGCGCGCCCGGCCAGCACCGCCTGCACCGCATCGGGCTGGCTCTCGAAGGTCTGGGCGGTGAAGCCGAACTTCGCCGCGTTCGCCTGCGCCCAGGCGTCGTAGGCCGAGCCCTTGTTCAGCGCGATGGTCTTGCCGCGCAGGTCGTCCATGCTGGTGATCGGCGCGGTACCCTTGCGAATGCCGAACTGGAAGGCGGTGTAGAGGTAGCCCTCGGTGAACAGCATGTTCTCGGCGCGCTCGGCCGTGACCGTCACGGGCGCGGCCAGGAAGTCGTAGCGGCCGGCATTCAGCGCCGGCACCAGGCCGGAGAAGCTGGCGCTGTCGATGGTGATGGGGCGGCCCAGGCGCTTCGCGATCTCGGTGAAAAGATCGACATTGAAGCCCTGCACCCCGCCATCGAGCTTCGGGAAGGCATGGGGGGCGAAGGTGCCATCCACGGCGGTGCGCAGCGGCTGGGCGGTGGCGGCGCCCGGCAGCAGGCCGAATGCCAGCGGCGCGGCGAGGAGGCAGGCGAAAGCGGCGATACGCATGGTGGTGGTCAACTCCCTGGTGGTCGCGCCGCACCCTTCGGGGGGCGGCGCCGACGGCACGATGTGGCCGCCTTCGCCAGCAAGAAGCGTGCAACGGAAGCGGGAGCGGCGCCAGCCCGCTTCCGCCGCCCGTCAGGCCGCCTTGGCCGCGAATTCCGGGTAGAGGCCCAGCAGCCCGGCTTCCGAGGCATCGCAGCGCCCGCGCTCGGTGATCAGCCCGGTCACCAGCCGCGCCGGGGTCACGTCGAAGGCGGGGTTGGCGCCGGCGCTGCCGGGGGCGGCGGTGCGCACGGTCACCACTTCGCCGGCAGCGGTGCGGCCGGTGACGGTCAGCACCTCGTCGGCCGCGCGCTCCTCGATCGGGATCTCGCGCAGCCCGTCCCGCACGCTCATGTCCAGCGTGGAATGCGGCAGCGCCACCCAGAAGGGCACGGCATTGTCATGCGCCGCCAGCGCCTTCAGGTAGGTGCCGATCTTGTTGGCCACGTCGCCCTGGCGCGTCACGCGGTCGGTGCCGACCAGCACGATATCCACCTCGCCATGCTGCATCAGGTGGCCGCCGGCATTGTCGGCGATCACGGTATGCGGCACGCCGTGCTTGCCCAGCTCCCACGCCGTCAGCGCCGAGCCCTGGTTGCGCGGCCGCGTCTCGTCCACCCAGACATGCACCGGCAGCCCGGCATCATGCGCCTGGTAGATGACGGAAAGCGCGGTGCCGTAATCGACGGTGGCGATCCAGCCGGTATTGCAGTGGGTCAGCACATTCACCGGCTTGCCCGGCTTGCGGGCGGCGATCGCCTGCAACAGAGGCAGGCCGTGCTGCCCGATGCTGCGGCAGGTCTCCACATCGTCCTCGGCGATGGCGGCGGCGGCGGCATAGGCGGCGGCTGCCCGCCCGGCCGGCGCCACCGGGCGCAGGGCGGCCAGCATCCGGGCCAGCGCCCAGCGCAGGTTGATGGCGGTGGGGCGCGTCTCGCCCAGCATCGCGGCGATGGATTCCAGCGCGGCGTCCGAGGCATCGCGCCGCAGCGCCAGCGCCAGCCCATAGGCGGCCACGGCCCCGATCAGCGGCGCCCCGCGCACCTGCATGGATTTGATGGCGTGAGCCACCTGCGTCTCGTCTGTCAGGCGGAGGACCTCGACGGTCCAGGGCAGGCGGGTCTGGTCCAGGATACGGACGGACCAGCCGTCATCCTGGTCCACCCAGACGCTGCGGTAGGGGACACCGTCGATGTTCATGGCAAGGCTCCGTCCGTGAGGCCGCGTGAGCGGGCGGGGCAGGGAATTTCCCGGGGATGCGGCATATAGGGGTTTTTCGCCCCGCGCGTCATGCATCCGGCTGAAGGGTGGGATGCGTCGCGGCTCAGATCCGCTGGTGCAGCGCGCAGACGAGGGTGAAGAGGCGGCGCGCCGTCTCGAAATCCAGCGCCACGCGGCCGGCGAGGCGCGCGACCAGCAGCTCCGCCCCTTCATTGTGCAGGCCGCGCCGGCCCATGTCGATGGTCTGGACGCTGGTCTCGCTGCTGCCTTCCATCACCGCCTGCTCATGGCTCTGGACCACCATGTGGTAGTCCTTGATCAGCCGGCGGAAGGGGCCCAGCGCCAGGGCCAGCACATGCAGCGGCGCATCGCGGGCATCGCGGATGTCAAACACCAGCCGGCCCTCGCGTACCGCCAGGTGCAGGCTGTAGGGGCCCGGCGGCAGCCCGTCCGGGTCGAAGCGGTTGGCGGCCAGCAGGTCCGCCACGGCCTGCGCGCGGTCGGCCTCGGCATAGGGGCTGGGCAGGGGGGCGCCATCCGGCAGTTCCAGCCGCGACAGCCGCTGGGCCATGGGCGGCGGGGCGCCGGCCTCAGGCATCGTCCGGCCCTCGCGCCCGGCTGGCGGGCATGGTGATGTCCTGGTCGCCCACCGGGCCCAGCCGCAGCATCCAGCCCACCACCGCGCCCTTCACGGGCCGTAGCGCCAGGGTGCAGACAATGGTGAACAGCGGCAGCCACACCGCCATGTGCAGCCACATCGGCGGCATCCAGGTCTTCTCGACCCAGAAGATCACCGGCACCAGCAGGTGGCCCACCAGGAAGATGACGATATAGGGCGGCGCATCATCGGCATGCAGCTCGGCGAAGCTCGTGCCGCAATGGCCGCAGGCGGGCGCCACCGTCAGGTAGCCGCTGAACACCCGGCCCTCGCCACAGGCCGGGCAGCGGTTGCGGGCGCCACGGCCGATCATGGTCATGAAGGATGGCCGGTCCACGCGCGGTTCCGCCATCGTGCGGTCGGGCGCCCAGCTGCGGAGAGGAGGGCTGGTCATGCGGTGTTCCTGGAAGGCGTTTCAGGGCCCGGCGCGGGGCTCTTGTGCTTGTGCGATGCAATGTCGTTCATTCCGCCTCCCTTGATCAAGGGTTGCGGCAATGGTGGCGGCCGGGAACGATGGACAGATGGCCCAACGCATCCTTGTCATCAACCCGAACAGCTCGCACAGCTGCACTGCCGGTATCGCGCAGTCGCTGCTTCCCTTCGCAGCCCCTGGCCGGCCCCCGTTCGAGGTGATCTCGCTGCCCGGCGGGCCGCCCGCCATCGTCACCTGGCGCGACTGGTTCGGCGTGGCCGAGCCGCTGTGCCGGATGGTGGAGCAGGAACCTGCGCTGGCCTACATCATCGCCTGCGTATCCGACCCCGCGATCGAGGCGCTGCGGACCGTGACGGAGCGGCCGGTCCTCGGCCCCTTCCGCTCGGCGGTGGCGGCGGCGCTGGTGCGGGCGGAACGCTTCGGCATCATCGCCTTCGTGGAGCCGTCCAAGGCGCGCCAGCGGCGGGTGCTGCAATCCATGGGGGTGGAAACGCGGCTGGCCGCGAGCATCGCGCTGAACCTGCCGATGGAGACGCTGACCGACCCCACCGCCGCCCGCCACGCCCTCTGCGGGACGGCGAGGCAACTGGTGGCGGCGGGTGCCGAGGCCGTGATCCTGGGCTGTGCCGGCATGGCGGGGCACCGCGCGGCGGTGGAGGACGCGGCCGGCGTGCCGGTGATCGAGCCCTGCCAGGCCGCGGCGGCGCAGGCGCTGCTGGCGCTGGCGGGCTGAACCGTCCGGCCCTTCGCGCCGCCGGCCATTGGCTGTGGCCCGGCGTGGTGTGGCGGCATGGGCTAGGCCCGTCGCAACCGGCGCGGGACGCACATGCCGCCGAAACGGGTATCCGCCAGCATCGGGCATTTCATCCGCCAGTTCTGCGGCAACCCCAACGCCGCCTGGATCGGCGTGGCGTCGCTGGAGGGGCTGGGCGGGGCGCCGCAGGATGGACTATACCGCCAGGGCGGGCGGTTCCGGGTAGCCTCCGACCTCGCCATCGCCGATGGCTTCATCTGGATGCCGGATAGCAGCCAGGACCTGCCGGAACTCTGGCTTTCCCCGACCAAAGCCGGCTACCGCGCCATCTGCGAACGCTTCGCCAGGCGGTACCTGGGCGCGCCCGGGCTGGACGGCGCGGACGCGCAGATCGACCACGCCTTCCCGAAGGAGGCCGGGGCGCTGGGCAACCTCGCCTATGTCCACATGCTGGCCATTCCTGGCGCCTCCCCGCCCGGTACCGGGCGGGGCGAGAAGCGGTTGATGCTACTCCGCCGCCTTGGCCGCCGGCATCCATTCAGCCGGCGCCACGCTGCCGGTCTGCTCGACGATGCGGCCATAGGCCTCGACGCGGCGGTGGGCGGCGAAGTTGAAGATGCTGGTGCGGCCCAGGGTGCACATGTCCAGGTCGCAATCGGCCACGATCAACTCGTCATCCCAGCTCGTCGCCTCGGCCATGATCTGGCCCTGCGGGTTGACGATGATGGAATTGCCGAACAGCTCGCAGCCATCCTCGGTGCCAGCCTTCGCCACGGCCACGCCGAAACAGGCATTCTGGTAGCAGCCGGACTGGATCGAGAGGTGGCTATGCGCCACGCGCAGGTGGTGCGCCTCGAACCCTTTGGCATCCTGGTTGATGGAGGGGGTGTTATAGCCCAGCATCACCAGCTCGACCTGCTGCAGGCCCAGCACGCGCCAGGCTTCCGGCCAGCGACGGTCGTTGCAGATCAGCATGCCGATATTCACCGGCCCGGCGTTGCCGACGGGGGCGCGCACCACCGGGAAGCCCAGGTTGCCGACCTCGAAATACCGCTTCTCCAGGTGCTGCACATTGCGCGCGGGGTCGAATTCCTTGTGCCCGGGCAGGTGCACCTTGCGGTATTTAAGCACCACCTCGCCGGTCGGGTGCACGTAGATGGCGGTGTTGAAGTGGCGCTTGCGCGTCGCGCCGGTCTCGTCCGCCTCGTGCGCGATCTCGGCATAGCCCAGGTGGAAGCCGATATTGTACTTGCGCGCGGCCTCGAACAGCGGCGCCGTCTCGTTGGACGGCATCGCCTGCTCGTACCAGCGGTCGGCGTTGTTGATGTCTTCCTCGTACCAGCGCGGGAAGAAGGTGGTCAGCGCCAGCTCGGGGAAGACCACGACCTCGGCGCCGCGCTTGTGGGCGGTCTCCATCAGCCGCACCAGGCGGGCCACGACCACGTCGCGGCCCTCGGCCTTCTGGATGGGGCCGAGCTGAGCGGCGGCAATGGTCAGTCGACGGGTCATCGGTCGGGCCTCTCTTCGGTGGGGTTGGAATGGCCGGGCGGGGCCGGGCAGCCGTGCCGCTGGATCAATGGGTCCCGGCGGGCGGCATGGGGTCGATGAAGTCCTCGCCATGCTCGATCTGGACTTCGGCCACGGCGCGCATGAAGCAATCGTCCCAGGCATCCTCCAGCGCATCCATCAGCGCCTCCGCGGCCTCCTGGGTGCGCAGCAGGGCGATGCGCTCGCGCCCCGCCACCCAAACGGAAAAAGCCTCGTCGCTGTCCTGGCGGATCTCGAACATCGGGTGGTCCTGTCGTGTCGGTTCAGTGCTGGTGGGGCTGGCGCGGGTGGATGACGGCGGAAGGCCGGGCGGCGGGCGGCGGCGCGTTATCCTGGTCCCCGGCGCGCGGCCGCAGCAGCACATAGGCTGTACGCCCGGCAGCGGCACAGAAGATCCAGCCGCCGATAGCCAGCGGCAGCGTCGTGCCGGGCCCCGTGGCCCAGACCCAGAGGGCCAGCGCCAGCAGGACCGACAGGCAGACCAGGAAGACGCGCATGCCTTTCAGTCCTCGCCGAGATAGGTGTCGCGGTTCTGGCGTGGCACGAAGCGGCCGGTGCCGGGCTTGGCCAGCACGGCCTCGCCATCCCACAACTGCCGCCCGCGCAGGAAGCTGGCAGCGACGCGGGCCTTCAGCGGGCGGCCGTGATAGGGCGACCAGCGGGTTTCCTCGCGGTCCTGGATGATGGCTTCGTCGAAGGTGAAGTCACCTTCCTGCATCACCACCACATCGGCATCCGACCCCACCCGCAGGGCGCCCTTTTTCGGGAAGAGGCCATGGAACCTCGCCGTCCGCTCGGCGCAGTACCGCGCCATCAGGGTCAGCGGCAGCCCGCGCTCGACCAGCAGGGAATAGAAGACGGGAGCAAAACTCTGCATTCCGGTCAGCCCGGCGCCGCAGGCGAAGATGTCGTCGCCCAGTTTCTTGGCGCGCGGCCAGGGGGCGTGGTCGGTGGAGACATAGGCCACCTTGCCGGCCACCAGCGCCGCCCACATCCGCTCAACTTCCGCAGCGGTGCGGAAGGGCGGGTTGCACTTGCCGAAGCCCTTGAGACGGACGAGGTCCTCCTCCGTCATGCACAGGTATTGCAGGCAGGCCTCGCCGCTGGACTTCGCGCCCTGGGCGCGGAAGCTCTCGGCGATGTCGAAGCCGCGGGCGACGGAGGAATGCGCGATATGCACATGCGCGCCGGTCTCCAGCCCGATCTCGAAGATCTCCAGGTCCGCCATGGTCTCGGCCAGGGGCGGGCGGGTGCGGGCGTGCATGATGGGGTCGACGCGCCCGCTGGCCTTCGCCTCGGCGGTCAGGCGCTCGACCAGTTCCTGGTCCTCGTTGTGCAGCGCGACCATCAGGCCGGTTTTGGCCACCTCGCGGAAGGCCGCGACCATGGTGGGGTGGTCGATGCGCGGGAAGCGCACCGCGTCGTATTCATAGGTCGAGAGCTTGATGGCGGAAGCGCCCGCCTCCGCCAGCCCGGCGATGGCATCGACGCCGCCCGCCTTGGTGATGGTGCCGTAGAGCGCGACATCGACATGCGAGGTGGCGTTCACCACCGCCACCTTCTCGGCGAAGATGCCGGCATTGGTCACGGCGCGCGGCACGTCGTAGGGCATGTCGCAGACGGTGGTGACGCCGCCGGCGGCGGCGGAGCGCGTGGCGCCCTCGATGCCCGCCCAACCCAGGGCGCTGCTGGTGTGCATGTGGCCATCGACCAGGCCGGGCAGCAGCGTATGGCCGCTGAAATCCGAGACGGCATTGGCCGGGGGCAGCTCGCCCTCGCCGATGGCCGCGATGATCTCGCCACGGATCGCGATATAGCCGTCTTTCACGACACGATCGGGCAGGACGAGGTTACCGCGCAGCACGCGGTCATAAGGGAGCTGCATCACTGGAAAACCGCCTCACGAGATGGAACCGTGAGGCAGGGTACAGCGGATCGTGCCGGTGCGCGATCCGCCGGCCGCATTACTGCGCGGCCGGGGAGAGCGCCATGCAGGGGCCACGGGCCGACCGGCAGGCGCCACGCGCGTCGGTGGCGGACAGGCCCGTGACGCGCGCGCGCCAGAACCAGTTGCCGTTGACGCGCACGCGTTCCACCTCGGTCTGGCCACCGCGCCTGGCGGCGGTTTTGGCGGCGGCCTGGGCCGCGCCGCGCGCCACGAAGGCGCCCACCTGCACCGCCCAGTCGCC
>JAQGHX010000006.1 GCA_028288745.1 Roseomonas sp.
GCTGGCAGCACGATCTCCTCGGCCAGCCCGCCATCCTGCTGCACGCCGAGCGTGCGGTTGTGGCGGCAGGCATTGGTGCGGCCCTTGCGGCAGGACGTGCACTGGCCGCAATGGGTATAGGGCATCACGATGACGCGGCGCCCCGGCGCGTATTCCGCTGGCATGGCATCGCCGGCCGAGAGAATCTCGCCGCCGATCTCGTGCCCCGGAATGCGCGGCAGCGCCACCAGCGGATTGAGGCCGCGATAGGTGTTCAGGTCGCTGCCGCAGAGGCCGACATGGCGCACCGCGACAGGGACATCCCCAGGGCCTGCTTCCGGAACGGGCCCGGGCACGGCCGCCGTACGCCCCTGGCGGCCTCACGGTCTGGCAGCAAGGATGCAGACCGTACTGGTGCGCCATGCGGCCTTCCTGACATCGTCACCCAAAGAGTTCTTGTTTCGTTGGCCGTGACGGTGAAGCCAACATAGGGTGACGTCAAAGGGTGAACGGCTGCACCGCCTGACCTACGACGCTTCTAAAAACCGCTTCGTCGTGGAGTTCTACCACATCATCTCAATCATCTTCCATTACCACTGCCAGTGGAACAAGGTGGACGAGAAGGCGCGCAACGCCGCCATCGGCCAGCGCCTGGCCTATATCGACGCGCTGCTCAGCCACGATCCGGACGCCATCGGGCGGAGTTGCGGCGAGCATTTGCGGGCGGCCCGGGAGACGACGATGCTCTCGACGGGCACGAAGGCCTGAGGACCGGCGGCCAATATGCTCGCCGGGGTCTGGTGGCCTGCTGCTTTGGCTTCTGTGGCTGGAGGCGGCCCTGCGCGGCAAAGCGCGCTATGCCCATCTCGGCAGCGGCGCGTGGCCCTGGCCGCAAGCCCCGCCTGATGCTGCTCAACGAGCCTCTCTCGGCGCTCGATACCGGCCTGCGCGCCAGCACGCGCAAGGCAGTGTCGGCGCTGCTCGGCGCGGCCGGCATCACCACCATTTTGGTGACGCATGACCAGGCCGAGGCGCTGTCCTCCGCCGATCAGGTCGTGATCATGCGGGGCGGGAAGCTGCTACAGGCCGGCGCGGCGCGCGACCTGTATCTCCGCACGCGCGACCCGATGATCGGGGCCTTCCCCGGCGATGCCGTCATCCTGCCGGCCGAGATCGCCGATGGCTGGGCCGGCTGCGCCCTGGGCCGCGTCGCCGTGCCAGGCCATGCGGGGGCCGGGATGCGCCGCTGGTCGTCAGGTCCTCCTATATCGATGCGCCGCCCGTCGGGGCCCGCGTGCGGGTCGCGGTGACCGGCGAGGCTCATGTGTTCGACTGATCCGTCCCGCCTGCCGCCGTGCATCCCCCGGCGGCCGGCCCCGCGCAGAGCCGGGCGCTCGTTTCCCATGCGCGGGTCCCGTAAGCCGCGCCCCCCGCGCTTCGCCGCCCGGGGCTTCCATGGCTATCATGGCGCCTCGCGCATGATGGAGAATGGGTCTTGTCCGGCAAAGCCGCCAACCTGGCGCTGATCACCATCGCGCAGGTGCTGGCGCTCTCGCTCTGGTTCTCCGGCACCGCTGCGGGGCCCGGAATGGCCAGGGAGGCCCTGGGGGTGGGCCCCGGGTTCCAGGCCTTCCTGACCGGCGCCGTGCAGGCCGGCTTCGTGGCCGGCACGCTGCTCAGCGCCGTGCTGGTGCTGGCGGACCGCTACGACCCGCGCCGGCTGTTCGCCGCCGCCGCGCTGCTGGGCGCGGCGGCGAACGCGGCGATCCTGCTGCTGCCCGTGGGGGACGCGGCTGTCATCGCGGCCCGCCTCGTGACGGGCGCGGCCCTGGCGGGGGTCTATCCGGTGGGGATGAAGCTGGCGGCCGGCTGGGCCGACCGGGGCGATACCGGGCTGGTGGTGGGCCTGCTGGTCGGCGGGCTGACACTCGGCTCGGCATCGCCGCATCTGGTGAACGCCCTGGGCGGGCTGGAGTGGCGATGGACCCTTGGCGCCGCGTCCCTGGCCGCGGTGGCGGCGGCCGGGTTGATCGGGCTGGCCCGCCTGGGTCCCCGGCACACGGCCATGCCGGGCCTGAAGGCCGCCGCCGCGCTGCAGCTCTGGCGCAACCGCGGCACCCGGCTCGCGACCCTCGGCTATCTCGGGCACATGTGGGAACTCTATGCGATGTGGGCCTGGGTCGGGCTCTACCTCGCGGCCAGCTTCGCCGCCTGGCGGGGCGGTGCGCGGCTGGATGCGCGGGAGGCGGCGCTGGCCACCTTCGCGGTGATCGGCGCCGGGGCCATCGGCTGCGTCGTGGCCGGGCGCGTGGCCGACCGCGTGGGCAGGGTGCGCGTGACGGTCTGGGCCATGGGAGCCTCGGCGGCCTGCTGCCTGCTGGCCGGCGCCGCCTTCGGCCTGCACCCGGCGCTGACCACCTCGCTCTGCCTGGTCTGGGGTGTCGCCGTGGTGGCCGATTCCGCCCAGTTCTCGGCAAGCGTGGCGGAACTTTCCGAGCCCGGCCTGACCGGGACGATGCTGACAGTGCAGAACTGCCTGGGTTTCGCGCTGACCCTGGTGACCATCCACCTGATGCCGGTGCTGGTCAGTCATGCCGGCTGGGGGGGCGCCTTCGCGGTGCTCGCCATCGGCCCGGCCCTGGGCTGCGTGGCGATGCTCCGGCTGGGCCGCAGCCCGATGGCACTGCGGCTGGCCGGTGGGCGGGGGTAGGTGCTGCGCGCCGGAAGCCCTTTCGCGCCGGGCTTCCGGCGGCGTACGGGGCGATGAACGGCGCCCTGGCCGGCCCCCTGGAAGCGGCGGCGGCGCAGCCCGACTTATCCGGCCGCCCGGGTGCTGGCAATCGGCACCCGGGCGGCCGGTGGAGGCGGGCAGGGGCGGCGCCTTTTGCCCCTGCGTCATCCCGAGGCTTCTTGCCATCGGTCAAGCTGACAATGCGCCCATAATGGTTCACACCCGGCAAACATGAGGCGCGATTCGCGCGGTCCTCACGGCGCGTGACCGCCGGAATGTAATGCAGCGAAAAACCGTGTGGCCTGCCGTCCAGGACGGAAGCCACACGGTTGCCGAAGGAGCAGAGGCCCCGGGCGCGAGAACCTGGGGCCGCGAATGCCCGGGCCTCAAGCCCTGCGGGCGACGGCGACCATGGCGCCGCAGACCGCCGCGATCATCAGGGCGGAGAAGGGGCGCTGGGCGATAGCACCCGCCACGGCACTGCCGGCCCTGTTCAGGTTGGCCATCCCCTGGTGCATGTAGGCATCGCTCTTGTCAGCCATGTCCCCGGCCGCCTCGCTGGCGACTTTCCGGGCGTTCTCGTCGAAGCGGCTGAAGCCGTCCTGCGAGCTGCTTTGGGTTTCAGGCGGGACGGAGGCCGGGGCGGAGGGGATGGGGGTGGTTTCGTCTGCGGCCGTCATGTTGGTTCTTCCCTGATGGATGGCAAAGAAATAACCGGTTGCGGGAAACGCAGTTTCAAACGCTGGCGCGGCCGTGATCCAGGCGCAACGAGGCCTCCCTAACCGCAGGCACGATGCCCGGCGGGCTTCGTGCCAAGCCCGCGATAAATCCGGGATTATCCGCAGGGGGGGCAGGAGCGATGCTGCCTCGCAGGGATATGCCCGGGGCAGGGGTGACGTCCGGCGCTGTTCAAACAGCGCCTTGGGCTTCGCGGATAGTCCTGGCGGCTCGTTGAAGAGGCACTAATTTACGTTAAGAGATAATAAATTAATATGTGCTTACTATTTTGCTGGGGTTTGAAAATAACTGGACCCTGAATGGGCGGAAAAGGGAGACGTTTTTCATTCTGGAACACTGAAGTTAGTGAGATTTTAACCGGTGAACAGTAAAGTTCCGGTGGACATCTGCCATCGTTGCTTTAACGTTACAGGACATGACGCCTCCACCATCCTCCAACCGGATCTGGGCCAGGACGCGCCGCACAGCCGTCTGGCTGGGCCTCGTTCCACTCATTTTGCTCTCGCTCTCGTCAGAGGCGCTCGCGGAGCAACTCGCCGAGCGGATGGATCATCTGGTCGAGTTGTACCGTGCCATCTCGGACGCTGCCGGGCTGGACTGAACGCTGCCGGTCGCGCAAATCCATTGGTGTGGGAAGGACCATGCGGCCGGCGCCTGTGAAACGACGGCCGCGAAGCGCCCCGCTCAAGATCTTACCGCGGCGACGCTTTTCCTGGCGTCCAGCCGGAAACCGCATCGCGCGCCCGGCAGGACCTTCGTTTGTCAGGCCCGCTTCAGGAATACCATGAGCCACCACACGGCCCCCGCCAGCATCGCGAGACCCAGTGCGTAATCGCCCACCTGAAGCCAGAAGGCCCGCCGGCTGGCACGCCGTGCCGCCATCTCCCTGGCCTGCTTCGCGCTGATCCTGGGGCTCCGCTTGGGGCGGCGGGGGGTGGCCCGCTTGGCAGTGCTGGCGGGTGCCTGAGCCAACGCGCGCTGACGCGGGGCAGGTTTTGGGGTGGCCCCGGTGCCGGCCCTGGTCGTGCTGCTCCTCATGCCGCGCCACGCGTCTCAAGCGCCACCTTGGCCATCATCGAGGCGCTGGCCCTGCCGGCCCCGAGGCATCGCGCCATCTCCGCCACCCGCACATCCTGGACCGGCATGCCCACCTTCATTGCGGCGGCCAGGCTTGCGCCGCTGCGGATGGGCGGCGCCACGCTATCCTCACAAGCAGCATCCCCCGGGCCGCGCCCGTGTGCTGTCCGAGCACCTGTTTCATGTGACCGGGCGATTTTCCATTCTTCCACCGCTGCCAGAGCATATTGTCCTGCTTTGCCAGATTAACCGGCACGCTTCACGCCACATCATGGCGCCAATTATGTTGCGCCCAACCCGCCATGGCAAATCATGTGCTTGCGCCGCCGCAGCGGACCGCTGCACGCGAGTGACGACACTCTTCAAAGCAGGCCAACCTGACCGGAGCAAAAACCCGGCCGCCGGCCGCGTCACGAGGAGGATAACCATGTCGCCCGGCACAAGAAGATTACCATTTCGATATGACGTTTCGGGCGCCGCATCGGCCATGAACCGCGCACTGATATCTGGGTAAAGCGTTCGGCCGCGGGACGCTGCGACTCTCGCCGGAGATCCGAGTGAGTGGAGCGTCGCGCACGATCAGGATCATGGCCGAATTGGCAATGCATCAGGCGCCAGAACAAGCCCTGATCATCAGAAAATCCGCTGGCAGACGATTGCATGTCTCGCACAATCTGGAAGCGGCGTTGCCTGAAGAGATGCGGCTACGCCGCACCCGGCACGATGACGGCCAGGGGCACTTTGCGGCCGGGGCCGCAAGTTGCCGGACCTGCTTGCCGCCACGCCAAGCTGCGCCGGCGTCATCGCGGATATCTTCTCGCCGGACGTGCCGCGCGATATATTAAAACGCATTCGCAATGAACTCCTTGCCTGGAGTGAACGGGCGTTGAGGTGACATAAAAGTTCAAGGTGACGCTAATGCCCGGCCGTGACAGCAGAGGAGGGTGCAGGCCTGCGGATGGGTGTACCGCCTGCGGTGTCTGAGACACCTGAGTGAAGCCTGAGCGGCGAGAGCCTTGGTTGAAAGCGTATCCTGACGGACAGCGCCGGGTGTTCTGAAGCCGTGTTGCTCTGTTGAAACCTTCTGATCGGGGCGGCGCTGGGAGGATATCCGAACTCCGAACGCGAGGGTTTCGATGCGCGGCATGACCAAGTCAGCGGTCGGGGTAGCACGCGAGGCTTTGGCCGTCGGGCCGCGGACCTTTCC
>JAQGHX010000133.1 GCA_028288745.1 Roseomonas sp.
GATGACGACGACGGCACCGGCCAGGGTGGTCAGGCTGCGCATGTCCGGCATGACGGGCGGCACGACCTTGGCCCGCCCGGAGCCGATGCCCGGGGCGATTCCCGGAGAGGAGGAGGAGCTGCGGGGCGTTGCGTCCGGCATGGGTATTCGTCGGCCTCAGGGGGTGATGCGCGGATTCAACGCATCGCGACGCCAAACGGTGGAAGCCCCGCCAGGAATTTTGCGGTTGCGAAAGAAAAAGGGGTCGCGAGCCGCGCCGGGGAGGTCGCGCAGGTCCTGGTAAGGGCGCGGCGTCAGACGGGGGTCAGGCGCTGCCGCCGGTCCGCCTGGGCCCGCTGCCAGGAGATGGCGACAGCCAGCGCCAGCAGCCCGGCCGTGACCGCCGCCACCGCCGGGTTGAAGGCGCGCCCGATGGTATTGGCGTAGAGGATGGCGACAAGCGCCCAGCAGAAGGCCGCCGCGTACCACGGTGCGCCGCGCCCGACCCAGAGCACGCCAAGAGCGAACCCCCCCGCCGCCAGCAGGATCAGGATGGCGGCGAGCGCCCCGGCCGCGCCATCGGGGGCGATGGCGCCGCTCATGACCGCGGCGCCGGCGATATTGGCGAAGGTGGCGGCCGAGACCCAGCCGGCCATCAGCCCGGTCAGTGGCGCGATGATCCAGACATCGGGCCAGCCCACGCGGGGTTCGGACCGGGCGATGAAGAAGGCGGCCAGCGCGCAGGCCAGGAACAGCAGGATCACGACCACCAGGTGCCAGCCATTGTCGGTGAGCTGCGCCAGCAGCATCCAGAGGTTGGAACAGGCGAAGGCCCCTGCCAGCGGCCAGCCCAGCCGCCGGGCCGCCACGCTGTCCCGCCCTGCCGGCAGGGCCTGCCAGATGCCCCAGGCGATGGCGAGTGTGAAGATCACCGCCCATATCGAGAAGGCGTAAGGGGCGGGAGTGACCGGCGTCTCGCTGGCCGCGGACATCTGGCCCATGGTCATGCCGATGCCGAAGACCGGCGCCAGCGCACCCATCACCGGCTGCAGCAGCGGCAGCACGAGGTTGAGGACGGTGCGGAGGTTATGGCTGGTCATGGTGCGTGGCTTCCGGCTGTATCGCAGAGGCAACGCATCAGGGCGGGCCGGGTTGGCGCGCCGGGCAAGGGGGCCTTCCGGCCCCCCGATGGCTCAGGCGGCCGCCTGGTGCGGGATGCCCTTTTCCTCCAGCAGCGTGGCCAACTCGCCGGACTGGAACATCTCCATCACGATGTCGCAGCCGCCGACGAACTCGCCCTTCACATAAAGCTGCGGGATGGTCGGCCAGTTGGTGAAGGCCTTGATGCCCTCGCGGATCTCGGCATCCTCCAGCACGTTCACGCCTTTGAAGGGCACGCCCATGTGGGACAGGATCTGTACCGTGCGGGCCGAGAAGCCACATTGCGGGAAAACCGGAGTGCCCTTCATGAAAAGGACCACTGGGTTTGCCGAGATGTCGGCCTGGATACGGTCGAAGGCGGGGTTGCTCATGGGGCTGTCCTTTCCCGGTCAGGGGCAGAAACGGGGGGGGCGGAGGTCTGCAGGGCGAGGGCGTGCAACTCGCCACCCATACGGCCCTGCAGGGCCGCATAGACCAACTGGTGCTGCTGCACGCGGGATTTGCCGCGGAAGGCTTCCGACACGACGGAGGCGGCATAATGGTCGCCATCCCCCGCCAGGTCCTCGATCGTGACCTGGGCGTCGGGCAGGGCTGCCTTGATGAAGGCCTCGATTTCCGCCGGCTGCATCGCCATTCCGCTATCCCACTTCTGTCTGTCTCTCGCGGCGGGGGTCGGCCCCGCCACGCCGTCATTTACTCAGCCATCAGCGCCGGCAGGAAGCTTTCGTGCGCCGCGCGGATCGTTCCCACCGATATGGACTCGCCGCCCGGCAGAACCAAGTCCCGCCCGCCCGTGCCGCCCAGCCGCGTGGCGGCGACGCGCGCCGCCTGGGCCGCGGCCAGGAAGCCGGCGGCATCGGAGGTGGCGACCACGTAGCGCGCCTGGTCCTCGCCGAACCAGAAGGCATGGGCCGGGATGGCATCGGGGCCGGGCAGGAGGGTGGCGCCGGTATCGCCCTCCATCGCCATCTCTGTGAGTGCCACCAGCAACCCGCCATCGGCCACGTCGTGGCAGGCGGCGAGGGCGCCGGCCAGGATCTGGCCCCGGATGAAATCGCCGTTGCGGCGCTCGGCGGCGAGGTCCACGGGCGGGGGGGCGCCTTCCTCGCGGCCGGCGATCTCGCGCAGCCAGAGGGACTGGCCGAGATGGCCCACTGTCTCGCCCACCAGGAGCAGCTCCAGGCCCGGGCGCAGGGCATAGCCCAGGGCCTTGGAGACATCCTCGATCACGCCCACCGCGCCGATGGCGGGGGTGGGCAGGATGCCGCGCCCTTCCGTCTCGTTGTAGAGGGAGACGTTGCCGGAGACGACCGGGAAGTCCAGCGCCACGCAGGCGGCCGACATGCCGCGCACGGCGCCGGCGAACTGGCCCATGATCTCCGGCTTCTCGGGGTTGCCGAAATTCATGTTGTCGGTGATGGCCAGGGGCAGGGCGCCGGTGGCGGTGATGTTGCGCCAGGCCTCGGCCACCGCCTGCTTGCCGCCTTCCTCCGGGTCCGCCTGGCAGTAGCGGGGGGTGCAGTCGGTGGTGATGGCCAGGGCGCGGTTGGTGTCCTCCAGCCGGACGATGGCCGCATCGGCGGCACCGGGGCGCTTGACGGTCTGGCCGCCCACGGTGCTGTCGTACTGATCCCAGATCCAGCGGCGCGAGCAGAGGTCGGGCGAGGCCACGAGCTTCAGCAGCGCGGCGCCGAGGCCGGTGCTGTCGGGGATACCGGCGGCGTCCAGCACCTTCTGCTTCGGCGTCTCGACCGTCGGGCGCTGGTAGAGGGGGGCCTCGGATTCCAGTGGCGCGAGGGGGATATCGGCTTCCAGCACGCCATTGTGGCGGATGACGATGCGGCCGGTATCGGTGAGAACGCCGATGATCGCGAAATCCAGTTCCCACTTGCGGAAGATGGCCTCGGCCACGTGTTCCTCACCGGGCTTGAGGATCATCAACATGCGTTCCTGGCTTTCCGAGAGCATCATCTCGTAGGCCGACATGCCCTCCTCGCGCTGGGGCACGTTTTCCATATGCAGCTCGATGCCGACGCCACCCTTGCCGGCCATTTCCACGCTGGAAGAGGTCAGGCCCGCCGCGCCCATGTCCTGGATGGCGACGATGGTGTCGGTCGCCATCAGCTCCAGGCAGGCTTCGATGAGCAGCTTTTCCGAGTAGGGGTCGCCGACCTGGACGGTGGGGCGCTTTTCCTCGGAATCGGCGGTGAATTCGGTGGAGGCCATGGTGGCGCCGTGGATGCCGTCCCGGCCGGTCTTGGAGCCGACATAGACCACGGAATTGCCGATGCCCGCCGCCGCGCTGAGGAAGATGCGGTCCTTCCGCGCGATGCCCACGGTCATGGCGTTGACCAGCGGGTTGCCGTTGTAGGACGGGTGAAAATTGACCTCGCCGCCGACGGTGGGGACGCCGACGCAATTGCCGTAGCCGCCGATGCCGCGCACCACGCCATCCAGCACCCGCCTGGTCTTGGGGTGGTCGGGGCTGCCGAAGCGCAGCGCGTTGAGGTTTGCGATGGGCCGCGCGCCCATGGTGAAGACATCGCGCAGGATGCCGCCGACGCCGGTGGCGGCGCCCTGGTAGGGCTCGATAAAGCTGGGGTGGTTATGGCTTTCCATCTTGAAGATGGCGGCCAGTCCGTCGCCGATATCGATGACGCCGGCATTCTCGCCCGGGCCATGGATGACCCAGGGGGCCTTGGTGGGCAATTGCTTCAGCCAGTGGCGGCTGGATTTGTAGGAACAATGTTCCGACCACATCACGGAGAAGATGCCGAGCTCCGTCAACGACGGCGAGCGGCCGAGGATGGCCAGCAGGCGGTCGTGTTCGTCGGGCTTCAGGCCGTATTCGGCGGAAAGCTGGGCGGCGCGCTCGGGGGCGAGCAGGACGGGCGTGGACATGCCTGCCTTGTCGGCAGGGACGGGCCGCTTGTCCAGTGGTGGAATGGTCATGGCCACCCCAACCTGACGGAGCGGCGGATGCGCGCGCGGCCCCCCGCCGCCCGTTGCAG
>JAQGHX010000054.1 GCA_028288745.1 Roseomonas sp.
TCCGGCGCTTGGTGAAGGACTACGAACGCTACGCCAGCACTTTAGCTGACCTGCACCTCGTCGCCTTCGCCTGCCTCATGCTCAAACAGGCCGCTCGACTGGCCGCAGGTCCATAACAGCCTCTAGCATTGGATATTCTTGCGCCGAGATACCGAAGGCCGCTCAGGCCGCATCGGCCGGCAGCAGGCTCTGCATATGCATTATGGAAGCCGGCGTCGAGATCGCGCCGAAACGAATGCCAAGGACGATCTGGAACAGGGCAGGGGACTTCAACACCTCATCCCGGATGAGATGATGCGCCAGTTGGATGTCACCGCTGTCGAACACCTCGAGCTCCGGCAGCACGCCGATGGCCTGCACCGCGCGGGCCATTTCCGCCACATGGTCAGGAATGTTGATCGCCGCCCGCGTGTTGAACCACATGGTGTTCAGGTCGAGTGTGCAGATCTCCGGCTTCAGTTCCAGCACGTGGCGGATCCGCTCGGCGGGTGCGCAGAGCGTCGTGCCGGGCCCGGCGACAGCAGGATTTTCGGCGCCCGGGACGAAGACGGCGCCTGGGCCGGTGGTCAGGTTGAGCACCACATCCACCCCGCTCCCTCGAATGCGCTCGACGACATCGCGGTACAAGTCCATCTTCATGCTGGGCGTACCTGTCTCCGGGTCGCGGACATGGAGGTGGACGATGGCGGCACCGGCGCGGGCGGCATCGACAGCCTACCCGGCGATCTGCTGTGGCGTGACCGGCACATGGATATGCCGGTTCGTCATCGGTGCGCTGCCGGTGACGGCGCAGGTCAGGATAACTTTTTTCATTGGTTGCCTCCCGTAGGATCCGCAATAGAAAAGGAGCACGAAAAGGGAGATTGCCCTTTTCGTGCTCCGCTGGAGCGGATCAGATGAAGGTCAGCAGCCGACGCGGCGTCCCGACCATGATCATATCCAGTTCTGCTTCGGTGAAGCCGCGGCGGCGGGCGAGGGGTAATACCTTTTTATAGATATGCGCATAGCCCCAGCCGCCGAACTCCGTCATGTGCACCGTGTGGCAGATGTCGTGGCTGATGACGATCTGGGTGCCGTGCCCACGGTCGATGACCTTGCGAATGTCACGTAGCCGCTGTGCATCATTCGGCATGTCGATATCGATATTCGGCGCATAGTAGCAGTTCTCCTGCCCGAACAGATCCCACTCCAACACCACGCCGGCGTCGGCCAGGCGGAACAAACGATCATCGTCAAAAATGGTCCGGTCGATATGGTCGATGATCGTGCGGGACAGGTCAGCGCCATGCTCCCGCAGGAATTCCACCAGCATCCAGGGATGGTCCTGATGCCGGGCCGGGTGGATGGTCAGCGCCGCGCCGGTCTCCTGCTGTGCCAGACAGGCAGCATGCAGCATCTTCTTCTCCAGGTCGGTCCAGGGCCATTGGCACCCGATCTCGCCCAGCAGGCCAGCGCGGACATCCGTCCCCCAGGCGCCGAGCTGGACCTGGTCCACCATCTCCTGCGCCAGTTCCTCCAGGCTGCGGTCGGCATTGGCCGGGTCCTGGTAGTCATGCACGTAGTGGCCGGAGCCCATCACGATATGCGCGCCACTGTCGCGTGAGGCCTGGGCCAGGCCTTCGGGGTTCGGCATCAGCCCGCCGATGGTAAGTTCCACGATGGTGCGGCCGCCTTTCTGCACCACCTCGGCGGCGGCGCGGGTGGCGACACCGATGTCGAGCTGCGTCGTGTTGCTTTCGACCTTGATCTCGGAGGTCTCCAGATTCCACCATTGCTGCAAATCCAGCCTCGATGGCGGCGGTGGGTCGCTCCGCTGCGCCGGCGGCGTGATGTTCCATATCAGGTGCTCATGCATCAGGGTGGAGCCCAGCTCGGCCGGGTCGATCAGGCCCAGGACCGTCTGTGCCTTGCCCCGCATTTCGTCGCGCGTCAGCCTGGTCATATGATTGCTTTTCCCTTGTGACTTGTTGTCGATCGGTTCAGACGCGCCGCACGTTCCAGGGATAGGGCGCTGCACCTTGCAGGAAGCCGGTGAGATTGGCGCGATAGGCCGTCCGCATGAAGAACTGGCCGAGAGGCACGATCGGCGCCTCCTGGAAGGATTCGACCTGGATCTTCTCGGCGATGGAGGCGCGTGAGGCATCGTCAAGGGCATTCAGCCAGTCGGCTGCCAGGGCCTCGACGCGCGCATTCTCGTACCAGCCGAACCAGCCACGATCCCCCTGGCCGCGCAGGGTCGGATTGATCGCGGGCGTATAGACGGTCAGCGAAGGCCACCAGGTGTGGAAGATGCTCCAACCGCCCTGGTCCATCGGGGCGCGGCTGCCACGGCGCTGCACGACGGAGCCCCAATCCGTCTCCACCAGTTCGACGTTCATCCCCAAACGCTTCAGGAGATCCGCCGTGACCAGCCCGAAGGGTGACATGCTGGGCATATCGGAGGGGCTGATGACGACGACACGTTCGCCATTATATCCTGCGTCACTCAGCATCTTCCTGACGCGGCCCAGGTCGCGCTCGCCCTTCATCGCCTCGGCGCCCGTTTCGTTGGCGTATGGCGTGCCGCAAGGCCACACGGAATAGCAGGTGCGGAACAGCTCCGGATCATTGGCCGTCACCCCGCGCATGTAGTCCTCCTGGCTGACAGCGAAGAGGATCGCACGGCGTATCGCCGCCTTGTTGAAAGGCGCGTGCAGGCAGTTGAAGCGCAGTGTGCCGATATAGCCGGCAGGATCATTGACGGCGACCTCCACGTCGCGGTTCCGCTGCAGCAGAGGCGCAAGGTCGGGATGAATCTGGTCCCACCAGTCAACCTCGCCTGTCTGCAAGGCACCGGCGGCGGTCGCGGCATCTGGCATGATGTGCCATTCGATGCGCTCGAAATGCGCCACCTTCCCCCCGGAGGTCCGCTGTGCTTCCTCCTGCCGTGGCACATAGCCGGTGAACTTGGCGTAGGCGGCGCGGCTGCCGGACATATATTCATCGGTCAGGAAGCGATACGGGCCGGACCCCACCATCTCCGTGACCTGTTTGAAGGGGTCGGTCTTGGCCAGGCGCTCCGGCATCATGAAGGGCGTATGGGAAGAGGTCTTCGCTAGGGCATCCAGCATCAAGGGGAAGGGCGTATTCAGGCGAATGCGAATCGTGCGGTCATCCGCCGTGCCCCATTCCTCCACGCGCGGGGCGAGCGACTGGCCAAAGGTGTCCCGCTTGCTCCACCGTTCCAGGCTGGCGGCGCAGTCCCGTGCCAGGACCTTCTCCCCATCATGCCAGCGGAGGCCCTCGCGCAAGCGGATCTGCCAGACCAGGCCGTCATCGGAGACGGTATGGCCCTCGGCCATCTGTGGCCGTACGCGCAGGTCATTGTCCAGGCCGTAAAGCGTGTCGAAAACATAGTAGCCGTGGTTGCTGGTGACCGCGGCCGTGGTCCAGATCGGATCCAGGGATGTCAGGTTGGCCTGCGGCACAAAGCGCATGACCCTGGCGTCGGCTGCGCGTGCCCGCATCGGGGCGGCTCCGGCGGCGATCAGGCCGGCAGAAGTGGCGATGAAGTGACGGCGATGCATCTCTGCTGTCTCCAGTTCCTGGGGTGTCACGCCGCGGACTTTCCCCAGCCGGTTTGAGCAGGGGTTGTCGCGTTTCCTCGGTGTTTTCTTGGGCAGTCTGCCGCCGCGGCCGTTCTGGGCGCGGCGGCGGAACCGGGCCAGCCGCTGGCCCGGCGCGAAGCGGGCAGTTACAGAGTTACGCCACCGGCCTGGATGAGAGGCCTGCGGCTTTCAGCGAACTCGCTGACGGCGTTGACGAAGCGGTCCATATCCGCCTCGCCCACCGGCAGGCTGAGCGCGACCATGCCGCGACGGGCGAGATAGATGCCAGCCTCCAGCATATCCAGGAAGAACAGCTCTCGCAGGGCTTCCTCCCCCGGTGTGGACGCATAGCCGCGTTCCGGTGCCGGGCGGCGGAAATGTGCCGTCATCATGGAGCCGATGCCGGTGAAGCAGAGCGGCAGGCCCGCCGCTTCGCCCACCGCGTTCAGCCGGGCGCGTAGCGCCTCGCCCCGCTGGAACAGCGCCTCGGCGGCCTCGGCGGTGAAGATTTCGCCCATCGCCACTCCGCCGGCTGTCATGGAGAGCACATTGTTGTTGAAGGTGCCGGCATGTGGCAGCTTCTCGGCGAGCAGCGCCATGATGTCGGCCCGGCCGCCAAAGGCCCCGAAGCTCATGCCGCCAGCGATGTACTTGCCCAGGGTGGTCAGGTCCGGCGTGATGCCAAGCCGCGCCTGCATGCCGCCAGCCGACATGCGCGAGGTCATCACCTCGTCGAAGATCAGCAATGCGCCGGTTTCGTCGGCCAGCGCGCGCAGGCTGGCCAGAAATTCCGGTTTCGCAGGGATGCAGCCGCCCGAGCCCTGCATCGGCTCCACGACGATCGCGGCCAGATCGCCGGCCTGCGCCCGCGCCACGGCGGCGGCACCGGCGCTGTCGTTGTAGTCGGCCAGCACGAAGGGCAGGGGTAGCGTCGCCGCGTTGCTGCCACTGAGCGGGAAGGTCAGCACCCCACCATGATAGCCACCCCGGAACACCAGCATGGTGGAGCGCCCGGTGAAGGCGCGGGCGACCGTCAGCGCCATGAGGTTCGCCTCAGTGCCGCTATTGGTGAAGCGCACCCGCTCCAACGAGGGGAACCGCCCGCAGAGCAGGCGGGCCAGATGCTCTTCCCCCGCTCCCACGGCGGCCAGATTGATGCCGCGCCGCAGCGCGGCATGCAGCGCGTCATGGATGCGCGGCTCCGAATGGCCGAACAGGCCGGCGGTGTATTCGCCGCAGAGGTCCAGATATTCCTGCCCATCCAGGTCCCAGACCCGGCAATCCTCGCCGCGCTCCATGGCGGTCGGGAAGGGGCCGTAGGACAGCACGGAGCGGGTATTGCCACCCGGCAGCACCTCCACAGCCTTCTGGTGCAGCGCCGCGCTCGCCGGCCGGCGGCAGGTGTAGAGCGCCCTGGCCTCGGCCACCGCGCTCTCCAGGGCGCTGTTGCGCCGCAATGTCTCGGGATGGGCGGAGGCGCCCGCCAGGGCGGTTGGGGATGCCATGCGATGTCCCTCGCTGTATGCGTTGACAGTAGAGACACTATCAACATCTCGATCTGATTTAGATTGTGATCACAAATCTATTGGCATGACAATGACGCTGACACCGGAAACGCCACCTGTTGCCGATCTTCCCCTGGAGGAGCAGGCCTATCGCCGGCTGCGGCAGGCATTGATGGCCGGGGTATTCGCGCCCGGCGACAAGCTGTCCATCCGGCGCATCGCCGAGGCGCTGGGCACCAGCCCGATGCCGGCACGCACCGCGCTGCGCCGGCTCGCCATCGAGCAGGCGGTGGATGTGCTACCCTCCGGCACCGCCATCGTGCCGCGCCTGACGCGGTCCGCCTTTCTGGAGCTGAGCACCATTCGTGCGACGCTGGAGCCGCTAGCCGTCCGCCTGGCGGCGCCCCGGCTCGATACCGCCACCCTGCAAACGCTGAAGAGCTTGCTGGCCGAGCATGACGCCGCCCGCAGCACCGGCCAGCCGGAGCGCTTCCTTCGGGTGGACCGGGAATTCCTGTTCACCCTCTACCAAAAGGCCGATGCGCCGATGCTGCTCGGGATGATCGAGGCGCTCTGGCTGCGGCGCGGCCCGCTGTTCTGGGAGGCCCGGTGGGTGCTGATGAGCCGGCCCCAGGACAAGGCGCACCGGCACGGCCCCCTGTTGGAGGCGCTGAGCCAGGGCGATGCCGCCGCCGCCGCCCGCGAACTGGAGGTTGAGATCAACGACGCAACGGCCTTGCTTCTTCGCGAAATAAGATTCCAGGGTGACCCGGCAGCGAACGCACTGGCCAGGCTTGGAGAGAAAGCGTCGAAAATCCGGTCCAAGCTGAAGTTGGATTGATGGATATGGTCGGGAGGCTTGCATAGCCCAGCACTCCCTCTATCGCTTGGCCGAGCAGGTCGACGATCCGGTCGATATCTTCGGGCCGCGCCGTGTAGGGCGGCGCGATAATGACATGGTCACCCTGGCGGCCATCGATGGTGCCGCCCCTCGGGTACATCATCACGCCGGCCGCCATGGCGGCGTCCTTTACCACGTCGTTCACCTTGCTGGCCGGGCCGTGGTTCCGCCTGGGTCTCTTGCTCATCGTCTCTCCTGATCGCAGCCATCCTGGCCGCCTTCAGGCAGACAATTCACTCAGCCCGCTGTGCAGATCGGCCGAGCCACCTCTCTCATTGAACTGCTGGCTGCAATCACGACTGCGGCGCCGATAGCCCTGCGCCCTACGGCCCCGCCGCTCTGAGGCGGCAAGGGACCCGCTGTCGACGCATTGCATCCCGAGTTCCTCAGCCGCCTTGATCCAGCCCGGAGCCTACCCGCCGCCCTCCTGGTCCGCTGCCAGCCCCTCATGGCGCGAAAGCCCACAGAACCCCGGTAGCGGGTTAGTCACGGTGACGGTCCGGCAACGCCTGAGGAACTGTGGCGGGTGACGCCGCGCTCCGGTTTGGGCAGACTGCCCCTCTGATCGGCCCGCGAGAGGCCGGCGAGGAGACTTATCCATGCTGACCCGACGCCGCCTTGGCAGCCGAACCGCCACCCTTGCCCTCACCGCCGCCGGGCTCACCCTCGCGCGCCCGGCCCTGGCCGCCTTTCCGGACCGGCCGATCACCGTCATTGTCCCTTTCGCCCCTGGCGGCGCGAACGACTTGGCCGGCCGCCTCCTCGCGGACCGCATAGGCCCGCTTCTCACCGCCGAGGGCCGCGCCCTGGTGGAGAACCGCCCGGGCGGCGGCAGCGCGATCGGGGCGGATTACGTCCGCCGCGCCCGTCCGGACGGCTACACGCTGCTGGTGGGCTCCGCTTCCACCCTGGCCGTCGCGCCCGCCTCCGGCGCCAGCGCCGCGCGCTACCACCCCACGGGGGACTTCACGCCGATCACCGTCGTCGGCACCAGTCCGCTCGGTGTGGTGGTGCCAGCCAATTCCGGCATCACCACGCTGCAACACCTGATTGACCGGCTGCGCGCCGAGCCCGGGCGGATCGCCTATGCCAGCTCCGGGGTCGGCGGCGTGGCCCATCTCGGCGCCGACTACCTGGCGAACCTGGCCGGCACCAGCGCGCAGCACATCCCCTACCGCGGCGGTTCGCAGACCGCGGAGTCCCTCATCAAGGGAGAGACGCTCTACGCCGTGGACCAGCTCGGCTCCGTCGTCGGCCAGGTGCGCGACGGCGCGCTGCGGCTGCTGGCCGTCACCACCCGCCGACGCGACCCGAACTTCCCGGACGTGCCAACCGTCGCGGAATCCGTGCTGCCGGATTACGAGCTGACCACCTGGACGGTGATGGTAGGCCCCAAGGGCATGCCGGACGACATCGCTGAGGCGCTGAGCAAGGCCGCCAACGCGGCGCTGGCCGAGCCCCGCGTGCGCGAGCGGCTGGAAAGCACCGGCACCACCCCCGTGCCGGACAGTACCCCCGCCTCCACCCGCGCTTTTCTGGACCGCGAATTCGCGCTCTACCAGAACATCGTCCAGCGCATCGGGCTGAAGCTGGACTAGCTGTTTGGTCCCAGGGTTCGATGGTGAGTACGCATCTGGTGACGGCCGCCTTCTTGGGCGTGAGGTAGCGTCTGATTTTAGCGACGTTCTTGAGTGTGTCGCTAAGGGCGGGGTTGGCCGGGATGGGGATTATCAGCGGGGTGGAGCGGCGGCGGCGCTGGCGGGCTGAGGACAAGCTGCGGATCGTGGCGGAGGTGGAGGCGTCGGGCGCCTGCTTCGCCGAGGTCGCCCGCCGCCATGATGTCAGCCGCGGCCTGCTGTGGAACTGGCGACGGGACGCGCGGCGCGGGCAGCTTGCCGAGCGCGGTGCAGGCGCGGAGCCGATGTTCCTGCCGATCCAGCTCCTTGATCCTGCGCCTGCGGCGATGGGGCGGTCCGAGACCACGCCCCCACGGCAGCCGGACAACCGGATCGAGATCACGCTGCCGGATGGCACCGGCCTGCGTGTCGGCCCCGATATCGACGCCGCCACTTTGCGGCGCGTACTGGCGGCATTGCGCGATGATCCCGGTGCCCTCGGGTGTCCGCGTCTGGCTCGCAGTCGGCCACACCGGCATGCGCCGCGGCATGAACGGCCTGGGTGCTGGTGCAGGAGGCGCTGGCGCGCGATCCACATGCGGGTGATCTGTACGTGTTTCGCGGCAGGCGTGGCGACCTGGTCAAGATCCTCTGGCATGACGGGCTGGGTATGTCGCTGTACGCCAGGCGGCTGGAGCGGGGACGCTTCATCTGGCCGTCACCGGCCGATGGCGTGGTGTCCATCTCCGGCCCTCAGCTGGCCTACATGCTGGAGGGCATCGACTGGCGGAACCCGCAGCACACCTACAGGCCGCTCGCTGCGGGCTGATCCTGTCAGGGCGAAGGTGATTGTTCTGGCGGTGAGTTCCGCCGTCTGATTCACTCGCGCCATGACGCCCGCGCCGGACCCCGCTGACGACGTCGAGACGCTGCGCGCGGCCCTGGCGGCCGAGCGCGAGGCGCGCATCGCGGCCGGCTCGTGCCACTGGCGCCGAGGCCTGCGACCGGCGCGGAGGCCATGATCGCGCATCTCAAGCTGGTCATCGCCAAGCTGCGGCACGACAAGTTCGGCGCCTCCTCCGAGCGCGGCCGCAAGCTGCCCGACCAGCTGGAACTGGAACTCGGCGAGCTCGTCGCGACAGTGGCCGAGGACGCGGCCCAGGCCGAGCGCCAGGCTGGCGCACGGCCCGCGGCACCACCGCTGCGCAGGCCATCGCGGGGTCCGCTGCCCGCCCATCTGCCGCGCGAGCGGGGGTGGTGCTGCCATCCCCCTCCGCCTGCCCCTGCTGCGGTGGCAGGCTGTCCAGGCTCGGCGAGGATGTCACCGAGACCCTGGAGGTGATCCCGCGGCAGAGTGACCTTACCCTATCTGAGAGGACACGGGTTACGGCCTACGCGGCCGCGGCGAGTTGCTCCATGTCGGTTGGGGCTTTGTAGCCGATGGCCGAATGAAGGCGCTGTCGATTGTAGAAGGCTTCGAGGAAGCTGAAGAGGGTGGATCTGGAGTCCTGACGGGTCAAGAAGGGACCGTCCTCCTCGAGTTCGGTCTTGAGACTGCCGAAAAAGCTTTTCATGGGGCATTATCCCAGCAATTTCCCTTTCGGCTCATCGAGCAGAGCATGCCGTGTTTGGCCAGCAGGCGGCGGTAGTCGTGAGCCGCATATTGGCTCCCGCGGTCCGAGTGTTGCAGCAGTCCCGGACCTGGTTGGCGGTTGGTGATCGCCATCTGTAGCGCCGAAAGCGTCAGCTCCTGGGCCATAGTCTCGCGCATCGCCCAGCCGACCACCTTGCGCGAGAAGAGGTCCAGCACGACGGCGAGATACAGCCAGCCCTCACCGGTTGGAATGTACGTCATGTCCGCCAGCCACACCTTGTTGGGTCCGGGAGCGGTGAACTTGCGGTTCAGCAGGTTGGGGGCAACGGGGAAGCCGTGCTTGCTGTCAGTGGTCACCCGGAAGCGGCGTTTGATTCGTACCGCAATGCCGTGCCGCCGCATCAGGCGCGCCACGCGATTGCGGCCCACCCGCTGCCCCTCGGCCTGCAGAGCCGCATGGACCCGGGGACTGCCATAGCGGCGGCGGCTCTCGCCCTGCACACGGCGGATGTCCCCGGGCAAAGCCCGGTCGGCCTGCGAGCGGATGCTTTGGACCGGCCCCTCCACGCATAGTATCCGCTGGCGCTCACCTCCAGGACCGAGCACATCACCCGCACAAGGAACATCTCGCGATGCTCCTCGATGAAACGGAGCCTCATCTCGGCGGGCCCGAGAAGATGCCGATGGCTTTTT
>JAQGHX010000075.1 GCA_028288745.1 Roseomonas sp.
CCGAGCGCGTCACCCGCCCGCCACCATTGGTGGTGATCTGCGACATCTCCGGCAGCATGGCCCGGTACGCGCAGATCCTGCTGCATTTCCTGCATGCCGTCACCAATGACCGGGACCGCGTCGCGACTTTCCTGTTTGGCACCCGCCTGACCAATATCACCCGCCAGTTGCGCCACCGGGACGCGGAAGTGGCCTTCGAGATGGTCAGCCACATCGTGCCCGACTGGTCCGGCGGTACCCGCATCGGCGAGGCGCTGGACCGTTTCAATCGCGACTGGTCCCGCCGGGTGCTGGGCCAGGGGGCCGTCGTGCTGCTGATCACCGACGGGCTGGAACGCGGCGGGCCGGACGACCTCGCCCGCCTGGCCGCCGCGACCGACCGGCTGCGGCAATCCTGCCGGCGGCTGATCTGGCTCAACCCGCTCTTGCGCTATGCGGGCTTCCAACCGAGATCGCTAGGGATACGGACGATGCTGCCACTGGTTCACGAGCATCGGCCCGTCCACAATATCGAGAGCCTGCGGTCGCTGGTGGAAACACTCTCGGCCCCGCAGAGCCGCGGGAGAGCGCCATGAGCGGGACTATGGCAGGCCAGGGCGAGGACATTCTGGCGACCGCCGCCGGCTGGCTGGCCGAGGGCGAAACCGTCGCGCTGGCCACCGTGGTGGAAACCTGGGGCAGTTCGCCCCGCCCCGCCGGGTCGCGGCTGGCGGTCACGGCATCGGGCCGCATGGCCGGCAGCGTCTCGGGCGGCTGCATCGAGGGCGCGGTGGCCGACATCGCCCGGCAGGCGATGGAAAGCGGCAAGCCGCAACTGCTCGATTTCGGCATCAGTGACGAGCGTGCCTGGGAAGTCGGCCTCGCCTGCGGCGGCAAGCTGAAGGTATTCGTGGAGAAGTTGGCGTGAAGGCCGATTTCCTCGCGCGCCTCCAGGCTGCCCAGGCCGAGGGCCGGGCCGTCGCCGTGCTGACCTGCCTGACGGACGGGACGCAGTTCCTCTACCCCGACGACACGACTCCGGCGCCCCTGGCCGAGGCCGCCCGCGCGGCGCTGCGGAGCGACAAGGCCGCAAACCAGCCGGCCGAGGGCACGGAATGGTTCATCCATCCGCATAACCCAAAGCTGCGACTGATCGTGGTCGGCGCCGTGCATGTGGCGCAGGCCCTGGTGCCGATGGCGGCCGGCCTCGGCTTCGCCGTAACGGTGGTGGACCCCCGCCGGGCCTTCGCCAATACCGACCGCTTCGGCGCCGACGTGACGCTGCGGGACGAATGGCCCGATGAGGCGATGGTCGCCCTGGCGCCGGATTCCCGCACCGCCATCGTGACCTTGACCCATGACCCCAAGCTGGATGACCCGGCGCTGGAAGTCGCGCTGAAAAGCCCGGCCTTTTATATCGGCGCGCTCGGCAGCCGCCGGACCCATGCCAAGCGGGCGGCACGGTTGCAGGAGGCCGGGTTCGACGAGGCGGCCATTGCCCGGATCGCCGCCCCGGTCGGGCTGGACATCGCCGCCGTCACGGCGCCCGAGATCGCGCTGTCCATACTGGCCGAGATCGTCGCCCGTCGCCGGGGCGCGGCGCTGGGCGGGCGGGGCGGGGCATGATCTTCGGCCCCACGCCGGTCGCCGGGGCATTGGGCGCGATCCTCGCCCATACCGTGCGCATGGAAGGCCGCGTGCTCAAGAAAGGCATGCTGCTGGATGAGGGCGCCATCGCCGCCCTGACCGCCGCCGGCCACCAGGAGGTCATCGCGGCCCGGCTGGAAGACGGTGACGTGACCGAGAACGACGCCGCCCACCGCATCGGCGAGGCGCTGCTCGCCCCTTTCCTGGCGCGCACCAAGGCGGCGACCGGCCGGGTCAACATCAAAGCCGCGTCTCCCGGTCTGCTGGTGATCGACACCGCGCTGGTGGAACGGCTGAACGAGCTGGACGAAAGCCTCACCCTCGCCACCCTGCCGAACTTCACTCCTGTCTCGGCGGGCGAGATGCTGGCGACGGTGAAGATCATTCCCTTCGCCATGTCCGGTGCCGTGCTGGACGTGGCCGAAGGCGTGGCCCGCAGCGGCCGGCTGCTGTCGGTCTATCCCTTCCGCCCGCTGAAGGTAGGCTTGGTGCTGACCGAGCTTCCGGGCCTGAAGGAAAGCATCATGGAAGGCGCGGTGGAGGCGACCGAGGCGCGCATCGCTGGCCTGGCCGGCACGCTGCTGCCGCCGGAGCGCTGCGCTCATGCCGAGGACGCCGTCGCCGCGGCCCTGCTTCGCCTGCAAGGCGCGGGGGCGGAAATGCTGCTGATCGCCGGGGCCTCGGCCGTGGTGGACCGGCGCGACGCGGGGCCGGCGGCCATTATCCGTGCCGGCGGCCGTATCGAGCATTTCGGGATGCCGGTGGACCCGGGAAACCTGATCTGCCTGGGCAGGGTCGGCGAAATCCCGGCCATGGTGCTGCCTGGCTGCGCCCGCAGCCCCAAACTGAACGGCTTCGACTGGGTGCTGCAACGCCTCTTCGCCGGGCTGCATGTCCGCTCGAAGGACATCATGCGGATGGGCGTGGGCGGCCTGTTGAAGGAAATCGAAAGCCGCCCCCTGCCGCGCGAGGCCGCCGCGAGGTCCCTGGCCGGCACCGCCGCCCCGCGCCGCCCACGGCAGGTGGCCGCCCTGGTGCTGGCTGCCGGCCGGTCGAGCCGCATGGCGCCGCTGAACAAGCTGCTGGTGGAGGACCGCGCTGGCGTGCCCATGGTCGCCCGGGTGGCGGATAATGTCCTGGCCTCGCATGCCCGGCCGGTGGTGGTCGTCTCGGGACATGAACACGCGGCGGTGGGGGCCGCGCTCGCCGGCCGCCCGGTGGCGGTGGTACGGGCGGAAGCCTATGCCGACGGCCTTTCGGCCTCGCTGAAGGCCGGGCTCGCCGCCCTGCCCACGGATGCAGAGGGTGTCATCGTCTGCCTGGGCGATATGCCGCTGGTGACCGGCGCGATGATGGACCGCCTGCTCGCGGCCTTCGATCCGGAAGAAGGCCGCGCCATCGTCATTCCCACCTTCGGCGGCCGCCAGGGTAACCCGGTGCTGTGGCCGCGCGAATTGCTGCCGGAGATGATGGCCCTCTCCGGCGATGCCGGCGCCCGCCACCTGATCGGCCGGCATGCCGAGCGCGTGGTGGAGGTCGAGATGGGCGACGATGCCGTGCTGCGCGACTTCGACACCGCCGACGCCTTGCAGCAGGTGCCCGATTTCGCCCGGAAGGGCTGAATGATCCTGATCGCACTGGGCGCCAACCTGCCGGGCACGGATGGCAGGGCGCCGCGTGCGACCTGCGAGGCCGCGGCCGCCGGGCTGGGAACCATCCCCGGCCTGCGCCCGGTCGCGCTGTCCCGCTGGTGGGCCACGGCGCCGGAGCCGCCGCTGCCGGGCTCGCCCTGGTACGTGAACGGCGTGGCCCGCTGCGAGGGGACAATCGGGCCGGAAGCCCTGCTGGCGGCGTTGCAGGGGCTGGAGGATATGGCCGGGCGGGTCCGCCCCTATCCCAACGCGCCCCGGACGCTGGACCTGGATATCATCGCCATGGGAGACCTGATGCGGGATACGCCCGACCCGGTCCTGCCGCACCCCCGCGCCCATCTGCGGCGATTCGTGTTGCAGCCTCTGGCCGAGGTTGCGCCAGGCTGGCGGCACCCTTTACTGAATAAAACAGTTGAAGAACTGCTGCTTGACCTGCCCCCCGCCCCGATGGAACCGCTCTGAGCTTGTGTTTCGCGGCTTAGATGGCTATCTGAAGGGTTCCGCTAAGATGTTCGAGTTGGAGGCCTTATCATGGCCCGCGTAACTGTCGAAGACTGCATCCTGAAGATCCCGAACCGCTTCGAGCTGGTTCTGCTGGCCGCGCAGCGTGCCCGCAATATCAGCCGGGGCGAGGAACTGACCATCGACCGGGATAACGACAAAAATCCCGTCGTGGCCCTGCGCGAGATCGCCGACGAGACGGTTGAGCTCAACGGGCTGGAGCAGGACCTGATCAAGTCCCTGCTGCGCGCGCCGGAGCCCGAGCCGGTCGAGGAAGAGGTGATCGACCTCATCGCGACCGACGAGAATATCTTCGGCGTCATGGAAGTGAACGACGAACCCTTGCCGGGTGCCGGCGCCGATGATGGCGTAGACGACATCGAGGCGGCCATCGCCGCCGAACTCGGCGGCGGGCGCCGCTGACACGGCGGGGGCGCGCTTGAAACCGGGCGCCGGGATAGAGTTCAACCCGGCGCCACGCGCCCCTGAAGGGCTGGCCGCGCCGGCCGCCCTCGCCCCTCGCATCGAGACGCCGGGGACCGAGTTGGCCCGGCGCGTCGCGGCCTATGATCCGCGCGCCGACGTGGCGTTGCTGGAAGCGGCCTACGACCTTGCCGCGACAGCCCATGCCAGCCAGGCGCGGGAAAACGGCGACCCCTACATCACCCACCCCGTGGCCGTCGCCGGCATTCTGGCGGGCTACCGGCTGGACACGGCCACCATCGCCACGGCCCTGCTGCACGACGTGGTGGAAGACACCAGCATCACGCTGGCGGAAATCCAGAAACGCTTCGGCACCGATATCGCCAAGCTGGTGGATGGCGTCACCAAGCTGACGCGGCTGGAACTCCAGTCCGAGCGCACCAAGCAGGCCGAGAACTTCCGCAAGCTGGTCCTGGCCATGAGCGAGGACATCCGTGTCCTGCTCGTGAAGCTCGCCGACCGCACGCATAACATGCGCACCCTGCATTTCGTGCCCAAGCCCGAGAAACGGGCACGGACGGCGCGGGAGACGATGGAAATCTATGCGCCGCTGGCGCAGCGCATCGGCATGGATGCGGTCAAGACCGAGCTGCAATCGCTCTCCTTCCGCGAATTGCAGCCGGATGCGTACCAGACCATTACCGCCCGGCTCGCCTTCCTGCGCGGCCAGGGCGCCGACCTGATCGACGATATCGCCGCCGACCTGCGCGCCAAGCTGGCCGATGCCGGCGTGCCGCTGCTGGAAGTGACGGGCCGCGAGAAGTCGCCTTATTCCATCTGGCTGAAAATGCACGAGAAGAAGGTGGAGTTCGAGCAGCTCTCGGACATCATGGCCTTCCGCGTCGTAACCACCGATAAGGCGAATTGCTACGCCGCGCTGGGGGCGATCCACTCGGCCTATCGCGTGGTACCAGGGCGCTTCAAGGACTATATCAGCACCCCGAAATCCAACGGCTACCAGAGCCTGCATACCGGCGTGTCGGTGCCGGAGCGACGCAACGCCAAGATCGAGGTGCAGATCCGCACCCCCGAGATGCACGAAGTCGCCGAATACGGCGTCGCCGCGCACTGGATGTACAAGCAGGGCCCGCAGGACGCGCCCGCCGCCAAGCAGAAGCGCTATCCCTGGGTCAAGGAACTGCTGGAGCTGCTGGAAACGGCGGACGAGCCGCAGGAGTTCCTGGAACACACCAAGCTCGCCCTTCATCAGGACCAGGTCTTCTGCTTCACGCCCAAGGGCGACCTTGTCGCCCTGCCCCGTGGCGCGACGCCGATCGACTTCGCCTATCAGGTGCACAGCCAGGTCGGCGATGCCTGCGTCGGCGCCAAGATCAACGGCCGCATCGTTCCCCTGCGCCATCTGCTCGAGAACGGCGATCAGATCGAGATCATCACCGCCCGTGGCGGCACGCCCAACCCGGCCTGGGAACGCTTCGTCGTCACCGGCAAGGCCAAGGCGCGCATCAAGCGCTTCGTGCTGGCCCGTCAGCGCAGCGAATTTCAGGAAACCGGCCGCAGCGCCATCGCGAAAGCCTTCCGCCAGGAAGGGCTGGACTTCACCGAGAAACTGGTCGAGCCGGCGATCAAGGCCTTCAAGCAGCCCAGCTTCGAGGACCTGTGCGTCGCCGTCGGCAATGGCAACATCTCGCCGCGCGAAGTGCTGCACGCGGCGGTCCCGGAATTGCGGGGCCCACCCCGGCCGCACTCGCACGAGCATATGCCGCTCACCCGCGCCCGCGGGAAGCCGGGCTCCACCGTCATGCGGACGGGCACGGAGCGGCGGCGGGAAGCGTCTTCCGGCATCACCGGGCTGGTGGCGGGCATGGCGGTGCAATTCGCCGGCTGCTGCCACCCGGTGCCGGGGGATCGCATCGTTGGTATCGTCACCACCGGCAAGGGCGTGACGATCCATAAGAACGACTGCCACAGCCTGGAATCCTTCTCCGCCACGCCCGAACGCTTCATTGACGTGGACTGGGATTACGAGACGGGCTCGGGCGGCGGGCATCTGGCACGGCTGACCGTGGTCACCAAAAATGAGGATTCCGCCATCGCCTCCATGACGGTGGCCATCGCCAAGCAGCAGGGCAAGCTGCACAACCTGCGCTTCACGCACCGCGCCGCCGATTTCGCCGAGGTGGTGGTGGACCTGGAAGTCTCCGATCTGCGGCATCTGTCGCAGATCATCGCGGCATTGCGCACCTGCCCGGGCATTGCCCAGGTGGACCGCGCCAAAGGCTAAGGCTTGCTCATGATCATCGGCCTCGGTAACGACACCGTCGACATCCGCCGCATCGAGCGGACGCTGGAACGGCATGGCGACCGATTCCTGGAACGCATCTTCACCCCGCTGGAGCGTCGCAAGGCCGACAGTCGCATGGAGAAGTTGCGCGCCGCGACCTATGCCAAGCGCTTCGCCGCAAAAGAGGCCGCCTCCAAGGCGCTGGGCACCGGCTTCCGCCAGGGGGTGTTCTGGCGGGACCTCGGGGTGGTGAACCTTTCCTCCGGGCAGCCTTCGCTGCGGCTGACAGGCGGTGCCGCGAAGCGGCTGGATGCCATCACGCCCCCCGGCTTCGGCGCGCAGATCAGCCTGACCATGACCGATGAATATCCCTACGCCTCAGCCGTGGTGATCATCGCCGCGGTCAAGGTGGTTCCCTGATGCTGATCCGCGATCTCGCCGCCACCGATCTGGCCGCCCTCCGGTCCTGGTTCGCCGATGAAGCCGCGTTGATCCAGTGGGGCGGCCCCGATCTCCGCTTCCCCTTCGATGCGGCCCAGATGGGTGAGATGCCGGCGGAGGGCGACCCAAGACCCAGCCGCTGGCTCTTCGCCGGAATCGAGGATGATATCCTGGCTGCCCATGCCCAGGTCTCGCTGGACTGGCGTCATGGCGTGGCGCGGCTGGCCCGGGTTGGCCTGGCGCCGTCGATGCGCGGGCGCGGCCTGGCCGTGCCCTTCCTGAGCGAAGTGATGGACCGCGTCTTTCGCGAGCCGGCCTTTGAACGGCTCGAACTGAACGTCTATACCTTCAACACCGCAGCCATCCGCACCTATAAGCGGCTGGGCTTCGTGCCGGAAGGTGTCCGTCGCGCCGCCGTGAAGGTAGGCTCCGCGCGCTGGGACACGGCCATGTTCGGCCTGCTGCGGCCAGAGCTGAAATCCGCGGCCTAAAGCAGGCTCCGTTTGCAAGGGCTCACTCCACCTGCTCTAGTCCATTGTTTTTCAGGCAATTCACGTCTTGCGATGATTCCACCTGAAGCGATCACGCTCTAATCGCCCAGCCTGAAGGCGTCGGCGATACGTCGCATCTGCCCTTGCGCGTCCAGCAACACGACATCGAAGCGCATACCGGCCGAACCATGGCCGGGGTGCGCCGCCAGCCACAGTTCCGCCGCCGCCAGCAACCGCGCCCGCTGCCGGGGACCGAGCGAGAAAGCGGCCTGCGCCAGGGTCGGGCGCGCCTTCACCTCGATGAAGGCCAGCAGCCCTTCCCGCTCCGCCACCATGTCGATTTCACCGGCGGCGGTACGCGCGCGGCGGTCCAGCACCTGCCACCCGTCCTCGGCCAGCCGGGAAGCGGCCCGCGCCTCGGCGAATCGGCCGCGCGCCTCGGCGGCGGCACGCAGAGCGGGGTCCTTGGGTCGGGGCGGCATGGCGTACATCCTGCTGGCATCCATCCACCGCCTGCAAGCCGCTGGCCCTGGCGCGCCCGGCATCCTACACGGGTCAGATGCAACGCTTCCCCGGTCGGCTCCGCCGCTTCATCCTGCGTGGCCTGATCTGGGCTGCCGCCCTGGTGGTACTGGGGGCCGGCAGTATCGCGGGGTTGCTCTGGCTCACCCTGCCGCCGCGTGAGGGCCGTTTCGAATTGCCGGGCCTCTCTGGCCCGGTCGAGATCGTGCAGGATGAATACGCCATTCCGCGCATCACCGCCCTCACCGAGCAGGATGCGGCGGAAGCGCTGGGCTGGCTGCATGCCCGCGACCGCATGTTCCAGATGGAGATGATGCGTCGTGGCGCGTCCGGCCGCCTGGCGGAACTGGCGGGGCCGGTGGCGCTTCGGCTGGACCGCTTCAGCCGTACGCTTGGCCTGGCGCAGAGCGCGGAGGCCGACTACGCCGCGCTGCCCGACGACACCCGCGCCATCCTTGAAGCCTATTCCCGGGGTGTGAACGCCTGGCTCGACGCGCGGGGCCGGCTCTCGGCGCCTGAATTCCTGCTGCTTGGCGTGCCGGAGGCGTGGCATCCGGCGGACAGCCTGCTCTGGGCCAAGGTGATGGGTCTCTGGCTCTCGGGCAACTGGCGGACCGAACTGGACCGCGCCCGCCTGGCCACCCTGTTGCCGCCGGCGCGGCTGGAGGAACTCTGGCCTTCCGACGAGAGCACCGGCCGGCCCGATCTGGCCGGGCTGCCCTCTGCCGACCGGTTGTCTCGGCTGGCCGCCGCCGTGCCGGAATTCCCCCGCGATGCGCCCCTGCCGTCCAGCGCCTCCAATGCCTGGGCGGTGTCGGCGGCGCGCTCCGCCACCGGGCAGCCGCTGCTGGCCTCCGACCCGCATCTGGGGTTCCAGGCGCCGATCCTGTGGTATCTGGCCCGCATCGAGATCGCCGCGTCCCCCGGTCAGGCGGCCCGCCTGCTGGCCGGGGCGACCTCGCCCGGCGTGCCGTTCGTGGTGATCGGCCGGAACGACAGGATCGCATGGGGATTCACTACCACCCACTCCGATACCCAGGATGTCTTCATCGAGCGTCTGGCGGGCACGGATAGCTACGAGACACCGGAAGGCTCACGCCCATTCCGTATCCGCGAGGAGCGCATCGCGGTGCGTGGCCAGGAGCCCGAGATCCTCCGGGTGCGTGAGACCCGGCACGGCCCGGTCGTCAGCGACCTGGATGGCACGCCACCCGGGAGCAGCGTCCTGTCGGTCGCCATGGCCAGCCTCGCACCCGGCGATACCGCCGCCGCCGGCCTTTACGCGCTGAACCGCGCCGGCTCCCTGGCTGAGGCAAGGGCTGCCGCCGCCACCATCACCGCGCCCGCGCAGAACCTGATGGTGGCGGAGGCCGATGGCGGCATCGCCATGTATCTCACGGGCCGCGCCCCCCGGCGCCGGAGTGGCGACGGCACCCTGCCAGCCCCCGGTTGGGACGGTAGCCATGACTGGGACGGCTGGGTCGGGTTCGATACCTTGCCGCATGTCGAGAACCCTGCCAGCGGCGTCCTGGTCAATGCCAACAACCGGGTGCAGCCGGCGGGCGCCGAGCCTTATCTGGGCCGCGACTGGTTCGGCGACTGGCGCTTCCGGCGCATTCACGCATTGCTGGCCCAGCGGGGGCGGCACACGCCACAGGACTTCGCCGCCATGCAGCGCGACACCATCAGCCTGTTCGCGCAGGAGATGCTGCCGGCCCTGCGGGCTGTCCCGCGCCCTGACGGCCTCGCCGGGGCGGCACGCGACCTTCTGCTGCGCTGGGACGGGCAGATGGAGACGGATGCGCCGCAGCCCCTCATCTTCAACGCCTGGTGGCCGCTGGCGGCGCGCATGGCGCTGTCTGCGGGTGGTGTGCCGGCCGATGGCTGGCCTGCCACCCCGGAATTCCTGCGCTTTGTCCTGCACCCGGACCAGCGCGGTGCCCATTGGTGCCGCCCGGCCGGCGAGCCTCCGACCACCGCCCCGGGCACTCACGGCCCCGCTGCCCCGTCATTGACCGATGCCTGCGCCGCGCTGGTGACCACCGCGTTGCAGCAGGCAATGGCAGGGCTGGCCGAACGGTTCGGCCCGGACCCCGCCGGTTGGCGATGGGGCGACGCGCATCAGGCACGCTTCGAGCATCCCCTGCTGCGCTTCATGCCCGTGCTGCGTGGCTGGACGAGCATTTCAGTGCCTACGGGGGGAGACGGAGAGACGGTCAACCGCGGCGGCATGGCGGCAGGCGGGTTCGCGCATGTGCATGGGCCGGGCCTGCGGGCGGTGCTCGACCTCGCGACGGGCGACGGCGTCTTCGCCGTCATCGGCACCGGCCAGTCGGGCCACCCGCTGTCCAGGCAATGGTCCGACCAGACGCCGGTCTGGGCCGGCCGCGCACCAGATGGCGCGGCGTTGCTGACAATCGGTTCCGTCCCGGATCGCAGCGGCGGCGTGCTTATCCTGGAACCGGAGTGAAACTTCCCAGTCCCCTGTTGCTTCCGGGCGCGCGGGCGGGGAGACTGGGGGCAGGAAGCCCATGCTCCACCGCACCACCCGCCGCCCGCAATTCTTCTACACCACCGCCCCGATGCCCTGCCCTTACCTGGCCGGGCGAACGGAGCGGAAGATCGTGACCGAGCTGACCGGGCCGGATTCCGAAAAGCTGCACGACCGCCTTTCGCGCGCCGGCTTCCGCCGCAGCCACAATATCGCCTATTCCCCGGTCTGCCCGGGGTGCCAGGCCTGCATTCCCATCCGCATCGTCTGCGACAGGTTCGAGCCTGACCGCGCCCAGCGCCGCATCGCCCGGGCCAATGCCGACCTGCACGTGCAGGAAGTCACCTCACGCGCCACGGCCGAGCAGTTCAACCTGTTTCGCAGCTACCAGCAGGCGCGGCACCATGATGGCGACATGGCATCGATGGGTTTCTACGACTATCGCGCCATGGTCGAGGACACGCCGATCACCACCAGCGTCATCGAGTTCCGCGATGCCGCTGACCGCCTGGTGGCCGCCTGCCTGACGGACTGGCTGAGCGACGGGCTTTCCGCCGTCTATTCCTTTTACGATCCGGCGCTGGACCGCCGTTCGCTGGGAACCTTCGCCGTTCTGTGGCTGGTGCAGCGGGCCATGCAACTGGGGCTGCCCTATGTCTACCTGGGCTATTGGGTGCCGCAGAGCCGCAAGATGACCTATAAGGCCCGCTTCCAGCCCAGCGAGATCCTGGCTGGCGGCCACTGGCGGCGGATGGAACCGGCCGACATTCTTCAGCCTTCCGAATAGGGCCAGCGGCCGAGCCAGAGCGTGTCCTCGATGCTCTCCACCCCGGCGGCCAGCATGGCAAGACGATCGAAGCCCATGGCGATCCCCGCCGCGGCCGGCATGCCGTGCCGCAGCGCCGCGAGGAAATCCTCGTCGACCGGCCAGCCCTCGCCATAGAGGCGCTGGCGCTCAGTCACATCGCGGGCGAAGCGGATTGCCTGTTCCTCGGCATCGGTGAGTTCGTCGAATGCGTTAGCCAGCTCGATGCCAGCCACGAAAAGCTCGAACCGCAGCGCCGCCCGGGGGTCGCCGGGGTCCCGCCGGGCCAGCGCGGCCTGGGGTGCGGGCCAGTGGGTCAGGAAGGTCGGCCGCTCCAGC
Source organism: Roseomonas sp. (assembly GCA_028288745.1). Lineage (GTDB taxonomy): Bacteria > Pseudomonadota > Alphaproteobacteria > Acetobacterales > Acetobacteraceae > Pseudoroseomonas. The sequence goes on from JAQGHX010000075.1 coordinate 11,594, forward strand.
CCTAGCCTGGGCTCCACCCGTTCCAGCAGCAGGCGGAAGAAAAGGTCTTCCCAGCCTTCGCCATCCCGTGGGGCGAAGCCCACGCGCCGCGCGGCCTCATGCAAGGCGGCCGCATCGCCCTCTCCCGCCTCACCCAGCGTCGCCAGAATATCGAGGCCGTTGCAGTCGCGCGCGAAAGCCGCCGCTACGGTCAGCCGCTCGAAAGGCCCGAGGAGGTTGGTTTCCACGCCGGCATGGGTCACGACCGGCGGCAGGCTGGCGCGGACGAAGGCCTCCGTCTCATCCATCAGCGCGTCCAGGCTGGCGCCGGGGCGGTACCATTCCAGCATGGTGAATTCCGGCCCATGCCGGGGCGACACCTCGCCATTGCGCCAGACCCGGGCGATTTCGAAAACGGGGCCGGCACCGGCAACCAACAGGCGCTTGATCGCCAGTTCCGGCGAGGTGCGGAGCCACAGCGGCCGCTCGCCCTCGCCCAGCAGCGGGCGAAAGGTCGTGCGGAAGCCGGAAAGGTGAACCTCCATGCCCGGGACGGGCACCAGGGCCGGGGTTTCGATCTCGGTATAGCCGCGCGCCGTGAAGAAGGCGCGGGTCTGCGCCAGGAGTGCCGCGCGGCGGCGCAACGCCGGCAGGCGGGCCGCCAGTCGGGCAGGATGCCATTCCGGGTATGGGGGGGCGCGATCAGGCATTGCGGCGGGGTGCTTCCAGGCGTAAGGCGCGCGACCATGCCCGACGGCGCACCAGATTTGAAGCCGCGCACGCTGCGCGATCCTGCCTCCCTGATCAAAGCCGGCTTGGTCCCTCCCGAGGCCGGCCCGGCCCTGCGGCGCGTTTCTGAACGCTTCGCCATGGCCATCACGCCGGCGGTGCAGGCGCTGATCGACCGCGACGACCCGGCTGACCCTATCGCGCGCCAGTATGTGCCGGATGCGGCGGAACTGGTGACCCTGCCAGATGAGCGGAGCGACCCCACCAGCGACGCCCCTTTCACGCCCGTAAAAGGCGTGGTGCACCGCTACCCGGACAGAGCCCTGCTCAAGCCGTTGCTGGCCTGCCCGGTTTATTGCCGCTTCTGCTTCCGTCGCGAGGTCGTCGGGCCCGATGGCGGCCTGCTGAGCGAGGCGGAACTGGACCATGCGCTGGACTGGTTCGCTGCTACGCCGCAGGTCCGGGAAGCCATCCTGACCGGGGGCGACCCGCTGATGCTGTCGCCTCGGCGCCTGGCACATATCCTGAGCCGCTTGTCGGCCATTCCGCATATCGATGTCATCCGGCTCCACTCACGTGTGCCGGTGGCGGCGCCCGATCGGATAAGCAGAGACCTTCTTGCCGCATTATCAACGGATAAAGCAGTCTTTCTCTGCGTACACGCGAACCATGAAAGAGAGTTCTCGGCAGCCGCGAAGGCAGCTCTGAGGGCGCTCTGCCAAGCTGGCATCACCCTCCTTGGCCAGAGCGTCCTGCTTCGTGGTGTGAACGATAGCTCTCAAGCCCTTGAAAATCTTTTCAGGTCCATGTTGGCTTCGCAGGTAAAACCCTACTATCTGCATCAACTGGACCGGGCCCCCGGCACCGCGAGATTTGAGGTGCCTATCGCCGAAGGGCTGGCCATTCTGCGCGCCTTGCGCGGCCGCATCTCCGGGCTTGCCTGGCCGACTTATGTCCTGGATTTGCCGCAAGGCGCCGGCAAGGCACCGCTCGGGCCGGATTTTGCCCGCTCCGCCACGGATGAATGGGTGATCGAAGGGCCGCTGGATGGTTCCAGCCATCACTATCCCCACGTCATAAATGACTTCGGTTAAACCTTTTAATGGGTTGATACTAAAAATTTAAAGGTATCATTCTGACGCCACCGATGGTGGCTTCCCCTTGGCGCCCGATACGCTACCCTGATATCCATGGCCCTCGCCCTTTCTATCCTAGACCAATCCACCATCGTGTCCGGCAGGGGCGCGGCCGACGCGGTGCGGGAAACGCTGGAACTGGCGCAACTGGCGGATGGTCTTGGCTATGCCCGCTACTGGCTCGCCGAGCACCACAACAGCGCCAGCCATGCCGGCGCGGCACCGGAAATACTCATTGCGGCCATTGCCGCCACCACCAGACGCATCCGCGTCGGGTCGGCCGGCATCATGCTGCCGCATTACGCGGCGCTGAAGGTCGCCGAGCAGTTCCGGATGCTGGAGGCGATCGCGCCAGGCCGCATCGACCTGGGCGTCGGCCGGGCACCGGGCAGCGACGGGCGCACGGCCTATGCCCTCAATCCAGCGGCCGCCCAGGCGGCGGACCATTTTCCCCAGCAGATCCAGGACCTGCTCGGCTGGCTCGGCGAGGGCCTGCCGGTGGACCATCCCTACCGCTCCATCCGCGCGCAGCCGGAGGTGCCGACCACGCCGCAGATCTGGGTTCTGGGGAGTTCCGAGTATGGGGCGCAGCTCGCGGCCTGGCTCGGGCTGCCCTATTGCTTCGCCTTCTTCATCACCGACGGGCAGGGCGCGGCTGAGGCGCTGGCCCTGTACCGCCAGAGCTTCCGTGCGGTGGCTGGCCGTCTCGGAGCACCCCATGCGGCCATCGGCGTTCACGCCCTCTGTGCCGAGACCGAGGCCGAGGCCCGCCGGCTTTACCGCTCGCGTGAGCTGTGGCGGCTGTCGCGCGACCGCGGCATCTATCCGCCCTTGCCCAGCCCCGAGGAAGCCGCATCCTACCCCTATACCGAGGCGGAGCAGGCCCATCTCGACCGCATCCGTTCCCGCGCCATCATTGGCACGCCGGAGCAGGTGCATGCCCGGCTAACCGCACTGGCCGCCGAGCTTCAGGTCGAGGAAATCGCCGTGCTGACGCCGATGCATGATCCGGCGGCGAGGCGCAATTCGGTGCGCCTGCTGGCGCAGGCCTTCGGCCTTCCTGGCGCGGCGCTTGCTTGACATTTCCGCCCGCAGCGCGCTCTACCCCGCTCATCGTGGTCGCAGCGGCTGGCGCGGCAGACCGAAGCGGGGCCTGGCGCTATCCCTGACATGACGACGAAGAAAAAAGCGGACGGCTGGGTCGAGAGCATCAAGACGGTGGTCTATGCGGCCCTGATCGCCGTTGGCATCCGCACAGTGGCCTTCGAGCCGTTCAACATCCCTTCCGGCAGCATGATTCCGACCCTGCTGGTGGGCGATTACCTGTTCGTCTCGAAATACGCCTATGGCTATTCACGCCATTCCCTGCCCTTCAGCCCCGATATCTTCGACGGCCGCATCCTCGGTGCCGTGCCGGTACGTGGCGATGTCGCGGTGTTCAAGTTCCCCCGCGACAACACCACGGACTATATCAAGCGCATCGTCGGCCTGCCGGGCGACCGCATCCAGGTGAAGGGTGGCCGGCTCTTCGTGAACCGCCAGGAAGTGCCCCGCGAGTCGCTCGGGCTCTACACAGTCGAGGGCGACGGCCCCCGCATGACCGTGCGCCGCTTCCGCGAGACCCTGCCGCCGGCAGCCAGTGGCCGCCCCGTGCAGCATGAGATCCTTGAGGCCTCGGATGACGGGCCTTATGACAACACCACCGAGTTCCTGGTGCCGGCCGACCATGTCTTCGCCATGGGCGACAACCGGGACAACAGCCTCGACAGCCGTGACATGGTCTCCGGCGTGGGCTTTGTGCCGGTGGAGAACCTGGTGGGCCGGGCGGAGATGATCTTCTTCTCCGTCGACGGCAGCGCCGCCTGGTGGGAGGTCTGGGCATGGCCCTTCGCCATCCGCTGGAACCGGCTGTTCTCGGCGGTCAGGTGAGTAGCGGATTCAAGGAGCGTATCGGCTACAGCTTCGCCAACCCGGCGTTGCTGTTGCAGGCCCTCACCCACCGCTCCGCGGCCGATCCGAAGCGCGACATGCTGGATTCCAATGAGCGCATGGAATTCCTGGGTGACCGCGTGCTGGCGCTGGTCATGGCCGAATGGCTTTCGGAGCGTTTTCCGAATGAGCGGGAAGGCTCACTGGGCAAGCGCCTCTCCGTCCTGGTGGCGGCCGAGACACTGACGAAAGTGGGCGAGACGATCGGCCTGCCCGCCGCGCTGCGCATCCCGCCAGCCGAGGGCCGCACCGGCCTGCGCGGCCGCGCGAATGTCATCGCCGATGCGACGGAAGCCCTGATCGGGGCGCTCTATCTGGATGGCGGGCTGGCGGTGGCGCGGGACTTCGTGCGCCGTGAATGGCCGGTCCATATGGACGCCGACGCCACCCCGCCGATGTCGGCGAAAAGCCGGCTGCAGGAATATACGTTGGGCCGGGCGGAAGGATTGCCGGAATACCGTCTGGTCTCCACCACCGGTCCGTCCCATATGCCAGTCTTCATCGTCGCCGTGCGCGCCGCAGGGCGTGAGACCGAAGGCCAGGGCGAATCGAAACGCGCCGCCGAGCAGGCCGCCGCCGAAGCGTGGCTGGCAGGAATCTAAGTAACCAAATATGACCGACACCCCCCCTGGCCCCGCTGAGCCCTCCATGCAGCCCCCGTCCGGGCAAACCCGCTGCGGCATCATCGCCGTCGTCGGTGCGCCCAATGCAGGCAAGTCCACGCTGGTGAACCGCCTGGCGGGCACCAAGGTCTCCATCGTCTCGCCCAAGCCGCAGACCACGCGCTTCCGCATCCGCGCCGTGGTGATGCACCAGGGCGCGCAGTTGGTTCTGGCCGATACGCCGGGCATCTTCAGTCCGCGCCGACGGCTGGACCGCGCCATGGTCGCCGCCGCCTGGGAAAGCACCCAGGATGCCGACCTCGCCCTGCTGGTGGTCGATGCCCGCGCCGGCCTGACCGAGGCGCTGCAATCCATCCTGTCCGTGCTGAAGCGCAGCAAGGCGCCGGTTTGGCTGGTGCTGAACAAGACCGACCTGATCGACACCAAGCGCCTGCTGCCGCTGACGGCCGCGCTGAACGAGCAGATCACCTTCGCCGAGACGATGATGGTCAGCGCGGAAACCGGCGACGGACTGGGCCGCATGTTGGACATGATGGCCAACCATGTGCCGCCCGGGCCCTACCTGTTCCCTGAGGATGACCTCTCCGACCTGCCGGACCGGATGCTGGCGGCCGAGATCGTGCGCGAGCAAATCCTGCGCCAAACGCATGAGGAAGTGCCGCACCATGCCACGGTCGAGACCGAGCAATGGGAAGAGCGGCGCGACGGTTCGGTGCGGATCGACTGCACCATCTATGTCGGCCGTGCGACGCAGAAGGCCATCCTGATCGGTGACGGCGGTTCCAAGGTTAAGGAAATCGGCCGCCGCGCGCGCGGTGAGCTGGAGAAGCTGCTGGAACGCCGGGTCCATCTGTTCCTGAACGTCAAGGAGCGCCAGGGCTGGGACGAGGAGCGCGCCCGTATCCGCGCCATTGGCCTGGAAGACATCGGCTGAGCTGAGCCGCCATGGAATGGGAAGCTCCCGCCATCGTGCTGGAGGCCCGCCCTTATGGCGAAGGTGGCGCGATCGTTTCCGTGCTGGCGGAAGAGCACGGGCGCTTTGCCGGGCTGGCCAAGGGTGGCTCCTCCCGGGCGCAGTCCGGCCTCTGGCAGCCGGGCAACCTGGTCGAGGTCCGGTGGGTGGGCCGCCTGGCGGACCAACTGGGCCACTTCACCGGCGAGATGGTGCACCCCACCGCTGCCCTGGCGATGGACGACCCGCTGGGCCTCGCCCTGCTCAATTCCGCCTGCGCCCTGGCCGCCGACGCGCTGCCGGAACGGGAGCCTCAGCCCCGGGTCTTTTCGGCGCTGCTGCCATTGCTGGCGCACCTGCATGCCGGCGCCACGGAACTGGTGGCCGATTACGTGCGGTGGGAAATGCTCCTGCTGGAAGCACTGGGCTATGGGCTGGACCTGTCCCGCTGCGCCGCGACCGGCACCACGGAGGCGCTGGACTGGGTTTCCCCGCGCACCGGCCGGGCGGTGAGCGCCGAGGCGGCGGCACCCCTGGCGCATCGCCTGCTGCCCCTGCCCACATTCCTGCACGGCGCCCAGGCGGAGCGTGACCCCAAGGCGTGGTTGCAGGGCCTGCGCCTGACCGGGCATTTCCTCGCCCGCGACGCCTTCGGCGCCCGTCACCGCCCCGTTCCGCCGGCCAGGGAACGACTGGAACAGCGTGTCGCGGACTTCGCCGCATGAGCGAGGTGGCACCGGTACTGCCGGACCTGTTGCGGCCGGGATTGCGGCTGGTCTTCTGCGGCAGCGCGCCGGGGGCCGTCTCGGCGGCGCGCGGCGCGTATTACGCGCATCCCGGCAACCGCTTCTGGCCCATCCTGGCGGAGGGTGGGTTCACGCCAGGCCGCTGGGCACCGAAGGACTACCCCCGGCTGCTGGAACGCGGCATCGGGCTGACCGACCTCGCCAAATACGCATCCGGCAACGACGCCGACCTGCCAGCCGATGCCTATGACGTGGAGGATCTCGCCCGCCGCATCCGCGAGGCCCGCCCCGCCATGCTGGCCTTTACCGCTAAGGCGCCGGCCGCGGCCTTCCTCGGGGTCAGAACGACCGCGCTGAGTTACGGACGGATCGAAGGACCAAAGGAGTTTCCGCCCCTTTGGGTGCTGCCCTCCACATCCGGTTCAGGTGCACGGCACTGGGACCCCCGCCCCTGGCTGGCGCTGGGCGAATGGTTCCGGGCCGGCCTTCCGCCATAGCAGTCGCGCGGGCGGGATATTGGCGCGGCCCTGGAGCCTGTTCTCAGTCCCTCAGCTCGGCGGGCACCTTGCCGCCATTCTCGGCGAGCTTGGTCATGACCTGCTTGTGGAGCCAGATGTTCATGCTGGCGGAATCGCCGGTATCCCCGGTGTAGTTCAGTTCCTTCGCCAGCGCCTTGCGGGCCTCCAGGCTACTGTCCAGGTTCAGCAGCTTCATCAGATCGACGATAGACTGCTTCCAGTTCAGGTTCTGCCCGTTCTTGGCCGCGAGGTCGGTCAGCACCGCGTTCACGTCCACCGGCCCGGCCGAGGCGGTGACCACCGCGGGCGTGGCGGGCATCGGGGTCGAGGGCAATGGCGCTGCCGGCGAGGCGGCGGCGGGAACGGCTGGGGTCGCGGGGGCCGGCGCAGCGGTCGCGGTGGTGTCGGCAGGCGTGACGTTGGCTTGCGCGGCAGCGGCCTGATGGCCAAAAATCTTGGACATGATCGAACCGAAAATGCTCATCTGCGTCATTCCTTTACCGGGGCCACGGTTGGCCCTTCACCTGCCGTAACGCGGCGTGGCAGCCCAAGATTAGCGGCGGGCGGGAAAACATCGTTTTCGTTATGTTCTCTCCCCTGGCGCCAGGGCCGCCAATGCGCTAGCCAAACGCGCCAGAACCATTGCCCGCCTGAGCTGCCAGGGAGCCTTCCATGCCCGACGATCTGACTATCCTGCCGCAGGACGGCGAGGTACCCACCAACTTCTCGGCAGCCCTGTCGGAACGGTATCTGGCCTATGCGATGTCCACCATCACGGCGCGGTCGCTGCCGGATGTCCGGGACGGGCTGAAGCCGGTGCACCGGCGGCTGCTCTGGGCGATGCACCAGCTCAAGCTGGACCCGGCCGGTGGCTTCAAGAAATGCGCCCGCATCGTCGGCGACGTGATGGGCAAGTACCACCCGCATGGCGATGCCTCGATCTACGAGGCCATGGTGCGACTGGCCCAGGAATTCGCCGCCCGCTACACGCTGGTCGAGGGCCAGGGCAATTTCGGCAATATCGACGGCGATAACGCCGCGGCCATGCGCTACACCGAGGCGCGGCTGACAGCCGTCGCCCAGGCCCTGCTGGAAGGCATCGAGGACAACGCAGTCGATTTCCGCGCCACCTATGACGGCGAGGAGCAGGAGCCGATCGTCCTGCCCGCCGCCTTTCCCAACCTGCTGGCCAATGGCGCGGCCGGTATCGCGGTCGGCATGGCGACCAGCATCCCGCCGCATAATGCCGGCGAACTCTGCGCGGCGGCGCTGGAACTGATTCGCAATCCCAAAGCGACGGTCGACGACCTGCTGCGCCATGTGCCGGGCCCGGATTTCCCCACGGGCGGCATCCTGATCGAGCCGCCGGACTCTGTGCGGGAAGCCTATGCCACCGGCCGGGGCGGCTTTCGCCTGCGCGCGCGCTGGGAAAAGGAAGCGGCCAAGAACGGCGCCTGGAACGTGGTGGTGACGGAGATCCCCTATCAGGTGGCGAAATCCCGCCTGATCGAGCAGATCGCCGCCCTGCTGGAAGAAAAGAAGCTGCCCCTGCTGGCCGATGTGCGGGACGAGAGCACCGATACCGTCCGCATCGTGCTGGAGCCCAGGAACCGCACCATCGACCCCGCCATGCTGATGGAGACGCTGTTCCGCGCCACCCAGCTGGAAAACCGCATCTCGCTGAACATGAACGTGCTGGATGCAAGCCGCACCCCGCGCGTCATGGGCCTCGCCACGGTGCTGCGCGAGTGGCTGGATCACCGGCACGTGGTGCTGGTGCGCCGCAGCCAGCATCGCCTCGATGCCATCGCCCGGCGGTTGGAGATCCTGGACGGCTACCTGGCGGTCTACCTGAACCTCGATGAGGTGATCCGCATCGTGCGGGAGGAAGATCACCCGAAGCCCGCCCTGATCACTGCTTTCGGCCTGACCGATACCCAGGCGGAAGCGGTCCTCAACATGCGCCTGCGTGCCCTGCGCAAGCTGGAGGAGATGGAGATCCGGAAGGAGCACAAGAAGCTCTCGACGGAGCAGAAGGCGTTGCAGGGCCTGCTGGGCAGCGAGACGAAACGCTGGAACCGCATCGCCGACGAGATCGAGGCGACGCGGGTGAAATTCGGCGGCGAGACGGAAGCCGGCCGCCGGCGCACGCAGTTGGACGGCCCCCCTGCCGCCGTCATCATCGACGAGCGCGCCTTCGTGGAGCGCGAGCCGATCACCGTCATCCTCTCCGAAAAGGGCTGGATAAGGGCGCTGAAAGGCCATGTCCCGCCGGAGAACGAGCAGAAGTTCAAGGAAGGCGACAAGCTTTGCTTCCTGCTGCACGCCCAGACGACGGACCGGCTTTGCCTCTTCGCCACCAACGGCAAGTGCTTCACCCTGAAGGCCGATGCATTGCCGCGCGGCCGGGGCGACGGGCAGCCGGTGAGGCTGATGGTGGACATGACCAACGAGGACGACGTCGTCACCCTGTTTGTCTGGAAGGAGGGGCTGCGGCACCTGGTGGTCTCCACCGACGGGCGCGGCTTCATCGTCAAGAGCGAGGACCTGGTGGCCGAGAAGCGCACCGGCAAGCAGGTTCTGGTGGTGGACAGCCCCAACGAGGCCGCGCGCTGCATCCCGGCCGATGGCGATACCGTCGCCATCATCGGTGAGAACCGCAAGCTGCTCGTCTTTCCGCTGGAACAGCTGCCGGAGATGACCCGCGGACGTGGCGTGGCGCTGCAGGGCTACCGTGACGGCGGCATGGCGGATGTGAAGGTCTTCCACGGCACTGCTGGCCTGACCTGGAAGATCGGCGAGCGGGTGCGGCTGGAAACCGACCTGACCGCGTGGCGCGGCAGCCGCGCGGGCGCCGGCCGCAGCCCGCCGAACGGCTTCCCGAAAAGCACCCGCTTCGGGGACTAGGCCACGGTCTCGTCCAGCCGGTCCAGCTTCCGCAGGGCGGGGAAGAGCTTCATCCAGAAGCCGGCCACGATGAGCGTGCCGACCCCGCCCAGCACGACGGCGCCAACCGGGCCGATGAGGGCGGCCAGGGTGCCGCTCTCGAACTCGCCCAACTGGTTGGAACTGCCGATGAACAGCAGGTTCACCGCCGCCACCCGGCCGCGCATGGCATCCGGCGTGCGCAATTGCACCAGGGTGGAGCGCACCACCACGCTGACCACATCCGCCGCCCCCGGCGCCCCCAGCGCCAGGGCCGAGAGCGGCAGCCAGGTGGAAAGCCCAAAGACGATGGTGGCGCAGCCGAACATAGATCATCGCGGGGTCATGGTGTGGTTGAAGGAGCCGCCGGCGAAGGCCAGCGCCCCCAGGGCCGACAGCTCCTGGCAGACGCTGGCGATGCGCCAGCGGTCGAACCGGTCCACCACATGACCGGAGACGAAAACCAGCAGCATCATGGGCAGGAACTGCGCCAGCCCCACCAGCCCCACCAGCCCGAGGGCCAGGGGGCTGCGGGTCAGCTCAATAGATCTGCCAACCGACGGCGACCGTCTGCATTTGGTAGGCCAGCGCGGAAAGGCTGCGGCTGCCCAGGAACGACATGAGGTCGGGTTGGCGGAGTAGGCGGGAGCGATCCTCCGGCGTCATCGCCGCCCCGGCGGAGGTGACGCGAGAACTCTGTTGCATGCTGGAAGAAGCCCATGATCGCCCGGGCCAGGGTGCCGCTATAAAGAATCCACAAACACCGGGCAGGCGAATTCACGGCAT
>JAQGHX010000079.1 GCA_028288745.1 Roseomonas sp.
GGCGCCCGCCAGGGCGGCCTGGGGCATCTGCGGCGCCCCGGCCCCGCCGCTCAGGCGGCGCACCAGGTCGCCCGGGGTGGGCATGTCGGCCAGGTGGGCCAGGCGTATCAGCACCATCTCGGCGGCGGCGCGGCGGTCGGGCGCCTCGGCGATTTCCGTGATGCCCTTCAGCAGCAATTGCCACGCCCGGCCCAGGACCGGGATGGAGAGCTTCTCGGCCAGGGCGACGCCGCGCACCCGCTCGGCCTCGGGCAGCGAGGGGTCCTGGCGCAGCGCGGGCACGGCGCGCAGGCGGGTGAGGGTGTGGGTCAGTTCCAGCAGGTCGGCCAGCACCACGCCGGGGTCGGCGCCGCGCTCGTGGCCATGGTCCATGCTGGCCAGCACGGCCGCGATATCGCCGCGGAAGGCGCCTTCCAGCAGGTCCAGCAACAGGGAGCGGTCGGCCAGCCCCAGCATGTCCCGCACCATCGCCGCACCCACCCCGCCCGGGCTGCCCGCCGCCTGGGCCATGGCCTGGTCCAGCAGCGAGAGGCCGTCGCGCACCGAGCCGTCGGCGGCACGGGCGATCATGGCGATCGCCTCCTCCTCCGCCGGCACGTTCTCCTGCTGCGCGAGGCGGGTGAAATGCGCCCGCAGCGTGTCCTGCGGCACCCGGCGCAGGTCGAAGCGCTGGCAGCGGGAGAGGATGGTGGCCGGGACCTTGCGGATCTCGGTGGTGGCGAAGATGAATTTGACCTGTGGCGGCGGTTCCTCAAGCGTCTTCAGCAGCGCGTTGAAGGCGGCCGAGGACAGCATGTGCACTTCGTCGAGGATATAGACCTTGAAGCGCGCGCGGGCGGGGCGGTAGCGCACGGCCTCGCGCAGCTCGCGGATATTGTCCACGCCGTTGTTGCTGGCGGCATCCAGTTCCAGCACGTCGGGGTGGCGGTCGGCCAGGATCGCCTGGCACTCGGCGCAGACCCCGCAGGGGGAGGCGGTGGGGCCGCCCTGGCCATCCGGCCCGATGCAGTTCAGCGCGCGGGCGATGATGCGGGCAGTGGTGGTCTTGCCCACCCCGCGCACGCCGGTGAGCATGAAGGCATGCGCCACCCGGTTCTGCGCGAAGGCGTTGCGCAGCGTGCGCACCAGCGCGTCCTGCCCCACCAGCTCGTCGAAATTCTGCGGGCGGTATTTGCGGGCCAGCACGCGGTAGGGGGTATTGGGCGCCCCGGCCGGGGCCGAAGCGGTGTGCGGCGCTGCCGGGGCCTCGCCGAACAGGCCGGGACCCTCGGGCACAGGAGGTGGAGCGTCGCCGGACAGGCCGGGGCCCTCGGGCACGGGGGGCGGCGCGTCGCCGAACAGGCCAGGCCCGTCGGGCACGGGCGGGGCATCGTGGAAGTCGTCGGGGGGAAGGTCGCTGGACATGGCGCGCGGCGGGTTCCGGAGTGGGGCCGCCCGGGTCTGAACCGCCCAGGGCCGGAGCCGATGTTCAACTACAATCGGAAGGTGATGTGGCCGGAAGGTGGAAGGCCGGTGAAACGACCCAGGCGGAAACTCGTTACGGCTGCTTCCTTCCGGACCTGACCGGGTTGGCGAGACGCCTGTCCGCCACCAACCTTCCGCGGGCACGATACCATGGCCTGGGGGGGGTCGGGCAAGGCCCCCGCCGAAAGAAGCGTCGCGGTTGCCGCGCCGCCGGCCGCGTGGCAGGGTCACGCCCGCATGTTGTCCATCCCCGCCAGCCGCCCCAATGCCTATACCGGCAGCCCGCTCGACCGTGTTTCGGCCCAGCGGGACGACGAGGCTTTCGTCGCCGCCGCCCTCGCTTCACCGGATGCGCTGTTCATCCCTGTCTGGCGCAGCCGCAGCCTGATGAAGGGCGTGGCCGAAGGCACGCCCGAGGCCGTGCTCCTCTCGGCCGAGGCCGCCGGGGAAGTCCGCATGGCCGGCGGCCCCTGGGCCCTGCTCGGCCTGTGGGAAGGCGGCCGCCCTGTTTTCACGGTCGATTGTTCCGCCGCCGAGGACCCGCTGCCGCTGCTGCCCACGGGATTCGGCGAATTCTCCGACCTGCGCGGCGTGGCCGGGCTGCTGCCCGCCGGCGAGGCCAGCATGCTGGCCCATGCCCGCGGCCTGATGCACTGGCGCACCCGCCACCGCTTCTGTGGCGTCTGCGGCAACCCCTGTGAGCCGCGCAGCGCCGGCAATGCCATGGCCTGCACCGTCTGCGCCGCCCAGCACTTCCCGCGCACCGACCCCGCCGTGATCATGCTGGTGGTGCGCCAGGGCAGCGTCCTGCTGGGCCATTCCACCCGCTTCCCCACCACCACCATGTATTCCACCCTGGCCGGCTTTGTGGAGCCGGGGGAGAGCCTGGAGGAAGCCGTCCGCCGCGAGGTGATGGAGGAGACCGGCGTGCGCGTCGGCCGTGCCTGGTACCATTCCTCCCAGCCCTGGCCCTTCCCCGCCAGCATCATGCTGGGCTTCCATGCCGAGGGCCTGTCGGACGAGATCACCATCGACCCGGCGGAGCTGCGTGACGCCCGCTGGTTCACCCGCGCCGAATTGCGCGACCATGAGCGCCTGGGCTTCAGCCTGCCGCGCCCCGACTCGATCGCGCGTCGCCTGATCGAGGATTGGCTGGAGGCCGAATGATGCATCTCCCCCGTTGCGTGGCCGCCCTGGCCCTGCTGCTGCCCGCCGCCTGCGCCACCGCCCCCGCCGTGCCGGATGCCATGCCCGAGACCCCGGTTCAGGCCGCCTGCCATGCCGAGGCCCGGCGCGACCCCGCCGTCGCCTCCCTGCAAGGCCAGCTCAACCCGGGCAACTGGGCCAACGAGCAGCGGGTGGGCTACGACATGCGGGTGGCCGAGCTGCGCGCCTTCCGCGACTGCATGCGCCGCAACGGCGCCCCCCTGCCCGGCGGCGTGGAAGGGGTCCGCCCGCTGCGCTGAAGGCCGCCGCGCGGGCGCTTGTTTCCGCCCGCCGCCCGCCGCCTGCCGTGACACCGGCCGCGCCCCGCGCCGGCTAATTCTCCCGCAATTGGGGATTGTCGAAGGACGGCCTGCGGTAGGCGGCCAGGACCTCGCGCAGCGCCGCCGCCAGGTCCGCCTTCTCGGCCTCCGACAGATAGGCGCCGATGGCGATGCGGCGGTCGCGCTGCACCAGCGCCAGCCCCTCCCGTTCCGTAAGCTCCACCTGTGCCCAGTAGGGGTCCATCGAGGCCTGCATCTGCCGCCCCAGCCCGTCCATGCGCCGCACCGTCAGCCGCCCGCCGGCCAGCCGCACCACTTCCCGCGCGCGGCCGGACCAACGGTGGTGCAGCGCCACCAGTGTCAGGGCCAGCACCGATTCCAGCCCGAGGAATCCCATCACCGGCCAGGCGCCTATCAGCACGAACACGGTGCCGCCGGCCGTCGCCCAGAGCAGCGTCGCGCCGGCCAGCAGCAGGAACAGGCCGCGATGCAGGCTGCGGTTGGGCGTGCTGACCGCCTCGAAGAGCACGGGCTCGGGGGGTGGTGCGGATGGGGGGTTTGCCGGCATCGGCGGAGAACATAGGCTGCCGGCTTCTCCCCTGCAGGGGGTGGGACGTTCCAGGTGACCATGACAAGCTCTCCCAAGCCCGGTTCCGGCCGCCGCCGCGCGGTGCGCCCGCCTTCCGACCCCACCCCCGCCCCGCTGCCCGGGGCGGTGGAGGCCGTGCCCGCCTTCCGCAAGCGCGCGGGCGCGCGGCCGCTGCATGGCTCGGCCGAGGCGCCACGGCGGGCGCGGCTGATGAACGCGGCTCAGGCGGCTGCCTTCATCCGTGCCCTGGCGGCGGCCAACCCGGCGCCCGAGACGGAACTGCATTTCACCAGCCCCTACACCCTGCTGGTGGCGGTGGCGCTTTCGGCCCAGGCGACGGATGTCTCGGTGAACAAGGCTACCGCCACCCTGTTCCAGGACGCCGATACGCCCGCCGCGATGGTGGCGCTGGGGGAGGAGGGCGTCGGCCGCCACATCCGCAGCATCGGGCTCTGGAAGGGCAAGGCGCGCAACGTCATCGCCATGTCGCGGCTATTGCTGGAGCGCCATGGCGGCGAGGTGCCGCCCGACCGCGCGGCGCTGGAAGCACTGCCCGGCGTGGGCCGCAAGACGGCCAACGTGGTGCTGAACGTGGCCTTCGGCGAGGATACCATGGCGGTGGACACCCACATCTTCCGCCTGGGCAACCGCACCGGCCTGGCCCCCGGCAAGACCCCCCGCGCGGTGGAGGAGGCCCTGGTGAAGCGCTGCCCGCCGGAGCTGCTGCGGGACGCGCACCACTGGCTGATCCTGCATGGTCGCTACGTCTGCAAGGCGCGGATGCCGGAATGCTGGCGCTGCGTGGCCATCGCGTCTTGCAATTACGGCGACAAGGTAAGGGCCCCGCCGCCGCGCTGAGGGCGGGGCCGGGTTGCCCCGGCACGCCGGCCAGAGCCCAGTGCCCGCCATGCCGGCCGGCGGCCGGGCGCACCTGTGCCGGGGGCATGTCACGCGGCGCCATGCCGGCGGGCCAGCCGCCGCCGTGCCAGTCGGGCTACCCTCCTGGAATCACGCCCCGGCGCGCCGCGCGGCGTGGAAGAAGCGGGCTTCCAGCACCGCCAGCCGGTCCTCGGCGGAGTCGGCGCGCGCGACCGACAGCGCCAGCAGCCCGACGCCCACCTTGCGGCCATCGGGCTGGGTCGCGGTGCTGGCGCTTTCCAGCAGGATTTCCACCGCGCCCTCACCGGGCGGTACCGCCAGCCCGGCGGCATGGCCGGCGCCGGAGGCCAGCACCACTTCCACGGCCGGGCCACAGGCCCCGCCCTGGCGGCGCGGGTGCAGCGCCACCACCTGGTCCCGCGCCGGGCCGCGCAGCTCCAGCTCCAGCCGCAGCGGCCCGGTGAAGCCGGGGCCCAGCGGCAGGCGCAGCGTGGCCATGCCGGGGCGGGTCCAGACGCCCCAATCCTCCAGCGGATACCAGCCGGGGCCGGCGCGGGCGGCCTCGGCCACCGCCATGGCGGGGCAGGGGCGGGGCAGGTCCAGCAGGCGCAGGGCCACGCGCTCCCCCGGTTGCAGCGGCAAGGGCGGGCGGGGCGGCGCCTGCTCCGCCAGGCGGGCGGCATCGGCCAGCAGTTGC
>JAQGHX010000104.1 GCA_028288745.1 Roseomonas sp.
GGCTTCAGGACACTGGCAGGGCCGAGAGCCGCCGCCAGCGCAGCGTCATCAGCACCGCCACCACGGCCAGGCCCGACGCGAGGCCGAACCAAACGCCGATCGGCCCCATCCCCGCCGTGAAGCCCAGCGCCATGCCCACCGGCAGGCCCAGCCCCCAGTAGCCCAGCGCTGCGAAGAACAGCGGCATCCGCGTGTCCTTCAGCCCGCGCAGGGCGCCGGCCGCCGCCACCTGCACGCCATCGGCCAGTTGGAACAGCCCCGCCACCATCAGCAGCGTGACGGCCAGGCGGCGGGTCGATTCCAGCTCGGGCGGCAGGAACAGCGCGGCGAGCTGGGTGGGCAGCGTGACCAGCAACCCCGCCATGGCCACCATGAAGGCCGCCGCCAGCCCGATGGCCGCCCATCCGGCGCGGCGGATGCCGGGGATGTCGGCGGCGCCGGCGGCCAGCCCCACGCGCGCCGTCGCGGCCTGGCTGATGCCCATCGGGATCATGAAGGTGGAGCTTGCCACCTGCAGCGCCACGGCATGAGCGGCGACCGCGCCGGGGCCGAACCAGCCCATCACCAGCGCCGTGCCGCTGAAGACGCCGATCTCCAGCAGCATGGTGCCGGCGATGGGCAGGCCGATCCAGACGATCTCCGCCATCCGCCGCCAGTCGGTCCGCCAGAAGCGCCCGGCCAGCCGGAAGCGGGCGGTGCGGCGGCCTGTCGCGATCAGCGCCGCGAGGCCCAGGAACATGCAAAGGTTGGAGGTGGCGCTGGCCAGCCCCGCCCCCAGCACGCCCAGCGCCGGGCCGCCGAAACCGCCCATGACCAGCACATAATCCAGCAGCGCGTTCAGCCCGATGGCCGCCAGCGAAACCCACAGCGCCGCGCGCGGCCGTTCCAGCGCGGACAGGAACCCCCGCAGCAGCATGAAGCCGTAGAAGGGCAGCAGCCCCCACATCATGGCGCGCACGAAGGTCTGGGCGGCGGCGGCCAGCGCCGGGTCCTGGCCGGTGGCGCGCAGGATGGCGGCGCTGTGCCACAGCGCCAGGGCGATGGGAATGAAAGCCAGCAGGCCCAGCCACATCGCCTGGCGGATGGTGCGGCGCATCTCGCGCATATGGCCGCGCACCCGGCCCTTTTCCTGCGCCATCATGGCCGTGGCGGCGAAGGCCAGGCCGAAGGGCAGCGACATGGCGATGAAGTACAGGTTGCCGCCCAGCGTCGCCGCCGCCAGCGGGATCTCTCCCAGGCGGCTGAGGAACAGCGTGTCGGTCACCACCAGAGCGATCTGCGACAGGTTGGTCAGCGCCATCGGCCAGGCCAGGGCCAGCATGGCGCGCAGTTCCTGGCTCCAGCCGCCGGCGGGGCGGGTGGTGGCGGTCGGGGGAATCATTTTCGCGGGGCGCTCCATCTGCGCGCCGGCTTATGGGCGGTGCCCATGGCGCGCAACCTGGGGCCGGCTCAGTTTCGCGTCATGCGCCGGTGGGCTGCCGGGCAGCAAGGGCCGCCCGCCGTGAAGGCGGTGGCTCAATTTGCCGGATGGACCCAGCCGGGATCACCAATCACCAGGCAGCCGCCTCCGGCCGCCACAGGACCCCGGGGCTGATGGCGCCCAGCGTGGCGCAGCCGGTCTGCGCCATGGCGATTTCCAGTTCCGTGCGCAGCAGCTTCAGCACATGCGCGACGCCGGTGGCGCCGCCCACCGCCAGCCCGTGCAGCACCGGGCGGCCGGCCAGCACCGCCCGTGCCCCCAGCGCCAGCGCCTTCAGGACGTCGGTGCCGCGGCGGATGCCGCCATCGAGCAGCAGCGGCACCCGGCCGCCCACCGCGCGCGCAATGGCTGGCAGCGCCTCGATCGTGGCGGGCTGGCCGTCCAGCACCCGGCCGCCATGGTTGGAGACGATCAGCCCGTCGGCCCCCGCCTCGATACCACGCAGCGCGTCGGCGGGGGTCATGATGCCCTTCAGCAGCAGCGGCAGCGGCGTCAGGCGGCGGAGGGCGTCGATATCGGCCCAGGTGGCGGCGGCCCGCAGCAGGCCGGCGAAGACCTCGCTCTCATGCTGCGCCACCGGCTGGGCGGCGGGTTGGGGGGCGCCGCGCAGGTTGACCGCCTCCACCCCCGGCGGCAGGCGGAAACCGGACCGCTGCTCGCGGTTGCGCAGGCTGACGGGCGCATCGACGGTGACGACGAGCGCGGCGTAGCCGGCGGCTTCGGCCCGCCGCACCAGCGCATGGGTGAAATTCCGGTCCGGCTGGACATAGAGTTGGAACCAGAGCGGCGCCGCCGCCCGGGCGGCGATGGCCTCCAGCGGCAGGCTCGCCTGGGCGCTGACCACCATGGCGGCCCGCAGCGCGCCCGCGCCCACGACCGTGGCCACCTCGCCATCCGGGTGCAGCAGGCGGTGGAAGGCGGTGGGCGCCACCAGGATGGGGTGGTCCAGCCGCTGGCCGAACAGTTCCAGCCGGGTATGGGCACCGGCCAGGTCCGCCAGCACGCGGCCATTCAGGCGAAGGCGGGCGAAGGCGGCCTGGTTCTCCGCCAGGGTTCGCTCGTCGGCGGCGCCGCCGGCGATGTAGGACCAGGCGTTCTCCCCCATGCGGCGGCGCGCATGGGGCTCGTAATCGGCGAGCGACACGATATCTGGTGGAATGGCGGGGGACATCCGGGGCGGTCCTTGGTCCGGCCATGCCGGCGCGATGCGTCAGAGCCGGCGGTCCTGGCGGGAGCCCCTTCTAGCATCATGAGAACCGCTCGCAAAACGAGCGGACAGGAGAGACCATGACCTTTATCGCCATGAACCGCTTCCAGGTCGCTATCGGGTCGGAGGCGACGTTCGAGGATGTCTGGGCCAGCCGGGATTCGCAGCTTCGCGCGGTGCCCGGCTTCGTCGCCTTCCACCTGCTGCGGGGCCCGGCGCGGGAGGACCATGTGCTCTATGCCTCCCACACCGTCTGGCGCAGCCGGACGGATTTCGAGGCCTGGACGGCGTCGGACGCCTTCCGGGCCGCGCATCGCGGCGCCGGCGAGCGCAAGCCGCTCTATCTCGGCCATCCGCAATTCGAAGGGTTCGAGGCGATTCAGACCATCACGGCGGATTGAGTTCGCGGGGGGACGTTGGCGCGGGCCAAGCCGGGCGGAGGGCGGTTCCGGATGCCGGTGCCACACCCCATCTTGCCAAGGCAAACAGGAGACGCGCCATGGCCCAGACCGTCAGCCACCAGATCCGCCTCGCCGCCCGGCCGGAGGGCCGGCCGGGGCCTGAGCATTTCCGCGCTGAGGACCAGCCTGTGCCCGCGCCCGGAGAGGGGCAGGTGCTGCTGCAGACGCTGTACCTGTCGCTCGACCCCTATATGCGCGGGCGGATGAGCGCCACGAAATCCTATGCCGACCCGGTGCCGCTGGGCGAGGTGATGGAGGGCGGCACCGTGTCCCGCGTGCTGGAATCGCGGCATCCTGGTTTCGCACCAGGGGATATCGTGCTGTCGCATAGTGGCTGGCAGAGCCACGCGGTGGCTGATGCAAAAGGGTTGCACAAGCTGGACCCCGGCGCGGCGCCGGTCAGCACGGCGCTGGGCGTGCTCGGCATGCCGGGCTTCACCGCCTATGCGGGGTTGCTGACCATCGGGCGGCCACAGCCGGGCGAGACGGTGGTGGTGGCCGCGGCCACCGGGCCGGTCGGCTCGGCGGTGGGGCAGATCGCGCGCATCAAGGGCGCGCGCGCCGTGGGCATCGCGGGCGGCGCCAAGAAATGCGCCTTCCTGCGCGACGAGCTGGGCTTCGATGCGGCGGTGGACCACCGGGCGCCGGATTTCGCGGAGCAACTGCGCGCCGCCTGCCCCGGCGGCATCGACATCTATTTCGAGAATGTCGGCGGCGCCGTCTGGGATGGGGTCTTCCCGCTGCTGAACACCTTCGCCCGCATCCCGGTCTGCGGGCTGGTGGCGCAGTACAACGGCGCCACGGCCACCGGGCCGGACCGGTTGCAGGGGCTGATGCGGGAGGTGCTGTCGCGGAGCCTGACGATCCGCGGCTTCATCCAGCGCGAGTTCGTGGCGCAGCGGCCCGATTTCCTGCGTGAGATGGCGGGATGGATCGCGGAAGGGAAGGTTCGTTATCGCGAGGACGTGGTGGAGGGCCTGGACCGGGCGCCGGAGGCCTTCGCAGGGCTGCTGGAAGGCCGCAACTTCGGCAAGCTGCTGGTGCGCGTGGCGGAATAGGCGGGCGACCCGTCCATTCCCATTGCTGGGGGGGATTCCGACCCTTCGATTCCAGCCTGGGCCGGAACTACTCGCCGGCGGGCGTCGCGACGTCGAGTGGCAGGCGGCCCTGCTTCGGCAGCGCATGGACGTAGCGGTAGCGGTAGGATTTCGCCCTGCCGCTACCGATTTCCTCGCAGGTCCAGGAGGCCAGCCCCCCGGCACTGCTCATGTCGTCGAAGGCCTGGCGGCATTCCTCGCGGAACTTCAGGCGCTGCCGGGTGGTCTCGGCCTTGTAGTCACGGCCCGCCAGTTCCGCGAGCGTCTCCACCGGCACCCAGGTGTAGTCCGGCTGCGAATCGATGAAGGGCCAGAAGGCCTTGGCGTAGTCGGAGCGCAGCTTGAAGTAGGTCTCGCCATCGATGCTGGCGAGGGTACGGCTTTCGAACATGTCGCGCACCCATTCGCCATAGGCGACCTTCACCCGTGAATCGAGGGTGATGCCATCCCATTCGATACGCCCGAGCAGGTTGTCGGAATAGCCGGCGGCGGCGAGGCGGCCGCTTTGCGTCGCGGCCTCGTATTGCGCGAAATCGCCCTGGTAGAAGCGGAAGCTGACCGAGCGCAGTTCCTCGAACACCCGCAGCATGGTGCCAAGATTGTTGACATGCGCCGTGCGGCCGGTGGCGGAGAGCAGCGCGCGCCAAGTGGTCTCGGTATCGTAGTAGGGCAGCGGGGCGGCGCCGGCCCGGGGCGCCATTTCCGTGCGCTTCGCGCGCATGCGGAACAGGGCGTAGAGCGCGTCGCGATGCTGGGAGCCCAGTTCCCGCCCGCGCACCTCCACCACCGTATGGGGCCGGACCACATAGAGGCGCTGGAAACCGCTATCGGTGATCAGCCCTTTCTTGCGGGGCGCGAAGGCTGATGTGCGTGCGAGGCGCGATGGCATCACGGTAGGCGCCTTGCGGCCGCGCCGGTTGGCTTTGGCCCGCTCGAAGCGCTCCAGGCGCTTGCGTTCCGCCTCGGTCATGTCCTGACCGCCACTGATTGTCGCCACGGTATCCGACCCTTCTATTCCCGCCGGTGCTTCAGACTAGCATCCCGCGGCGCTCCGCGCAGCTACGGGGAATCAACGGGTCGTTTTCGCCCGGAGGCGCGAACGAAAGGCCGTATTTGGGGGATGAAGCGGGGGACAAGTGAATGGAGGGGTCGGTTTCGGGAATGGTAGGGTCGGTTGTTGGAATGGAGAGGTCGGAAACGGGAATGGCAGGGTCGATATAGCCCCATAGGTAATTGAAACAGAAAGGTTTTTTTCGTAATAGACTTTCTTAATAGACTCTTTGAAAAGACTCTGAAGGACCGCCCGTGTGGGCATTTCTGTGGATAACATCCCGTCCTACCCGCCAGGCGGCACGGCGATGGCCCGGAACAGGCCGGAAAGCGACCCCACGATTCCCCGAAAGCGCGACTCCGGGGGCAAAGGGGGCCCGCAAGGCGGGATTTCCGACCCGATGATTCCGGGCCGGGAGGGCGCGCAGGTGTTTCGGGCAGCCTTGTGGCTGCAGGGCAGGGCGAAACGACCCCTTCATTCCACCCTGCCCTGCAGCATGGGCGTGGATTGACCCTCCACGCGCCTCGGATCACTGTACGCAACATTGTCCGAAGACAGGATTCCCGATGTCGCCGCAAACCGTCATAGACGCCATTAAACGATTCGAATCCGAACTGAAATCGATTCGGCAGGACATCCACCGTCATCCGGAAACCCGTTTCGAGGAAACGCGCACCGCCGCGCTGGTCGCCGGCAAGCTGCGCGAATGGGGGCTGGAGGTCGAGGAAGGCATCGGCAGGACGGGCGTCGTCGGCACCCTGCGGGGCCGGCGGCCGGGACAGCGCGCCATCGGGCTGCGGGCCGACATGGACGCGCTGTTCATCCAGGAGGAGAACGACTTCGCCCATGCCTCCACGGTACCGGGCAAGATGCATGCCTGCGGGCATGACGGGCACACCACCATGCTGCTGGGTGCTGCCAAGTACCTGGCCGGCAATCCGGATTTCGGCGGCACCGTCCATTTCATCTTCCAGCCGGCCGAGGAGGCCGGGACTGGCGCCGCGGCGATGATCAGCGACGGGCTGTTCGACCGCTTCCCGTGCGATTCCGTCTACGGCATGCACAACACGCCGGGCATGGCGGTGGGCCAGTTCGCCACCCGCCCGGGCCCGATTCTGGCCGGCGCCGATTTCTGGGGCGTGACCTTCACCGGCACCGGCGGCCATGGCGGCGCGGCGCCGCATCTGGCGACCGACACCACGGTGGTGCTGGGCCATTTCCTGCTGGCCGTGCATACCATCCTGCCGCGCAACCTGCGCCCGACGGAGCCCGCGGCCTTGTCGGTCGGGTATGTCAGCGGCGGCACGGCCGGCTCGCCCAATGTCATGCCGTCTCGTGTGGTGGTGCGGGGAACGGCGCGGTATTTCCGCCCCGAGGCGCAGGCCGTCATCAAGCAGCGGCTGGAAGCGCTGGCGACCACCCTGGCCGCCGCCCATGGCTGCACGGCGGAGCTGACCTACGAGGTGCTCTGCCCCCCCACCGTGAACACGGCCGAGAAGGTGCCGGTGACGGAAGCCGCCGCCGCGGCCCTTGTCGGCGCCGCGAATGTCGGCGAATTTCCGATGAGCACGGGTGGCGAGGATTTCGCCTTCATGTTGCAACAGAAGCCAGGCGTCTTCATGCGCATCGGCAACGGCGTCAACGCGGATGGCAGTTTCCACAACGTCCACACGCCGAAATACGATTTCAACGATGACATCCTGGCGCTGGGCGCAGCCTATTGGGCCAGCCTGGTGCAACAGGAACTGGGCCTGGAAGACAACGCATGAGCACCCTCACCTATCGCCTGCGCGCTGCCTTGCTGGGTGGCGCCCTGCTGTTCCCGCTGGCCGCCGCGCGGGCCGAGACGTTGTCGATGGCCGTCAGCGCCCCGCCGGCCAGCATCGACCCGCATTACTACACGCTGACGCCGAGCATCATGCTGTCGCACCACATGTTCGAGGGGCTGGTGAAGCGCGACCCGAACGGGCGGATCCAGCCGAGGCTGGCGGAATCCTGGCGGCTGGTGGACGAGACCACCTGGGAATTCAAGCTGCGCGCCGGCGTGAAGTTCCATGACGGCTCCGACTTCACCGCCGAGGACGTGGCATCGACGCTGAAGCGCGTGCCGGTGGTGCAGAGCCCGAGCTCCTTCTCCGTCTATACCCGCGCCATCACGGGCGTGGAGGTGGTCGACCCGCTGACCATCCGCTTCAAGACCGCGAGCCCTTACCCACTGCTGCCGAACGACCTTGCGCAGATCTTCATCATTCCGCGCAGCATCGGCGAGAACGTACCGTCCTCCGAATTCAACTCGGGCCGCGCCGCCATCGGGACCGGTCCGTTCCGCTTCACCTCTTACGACCCCAACAGCCGGGTGCAGATGGTGCGCCACGATGGCTACTGGGGCGACAAACCGGCCTGGGACCGGGTGGATTACCGCATCATCACCAATGCCGGCGCGCGCGTCGCGGCCCTGCTCTCGGGCGACGTCGCGCTGATCGACAACGTGCCGACGGCCGATGTGGCGCGGATGCGGACCAATGACCGGATCACGCTATCGGAAGGCACCAGCCTGCGGCTGATCTTCCTGGCTCTCGACACCTTCCGCGACGGCGAGACGCCGGACGTGCGCGGCCCGAATGGCGAGGCGCTGGCCAAAAACCCTTTGCAGGACCGACGGGTTCGCGAAGCGCTGTCGATCGCCATCAACCGCCCGGCCATCGCGCAGCGCGTGATGGAGGGTGTGGCAGTGCCCGCCGGCCAGTTCATGCCGCAGGGCGCCTTCGGCTATAACCCGGCCATCCCGGTGCCGCGCTTCGATGCCGAGCGTGCCAAGCGCCTGCTGGCCGAGGCCGGCTACCCGAACGGCCTCAGCATCACGCTGCGCGGGCCGAACGACCGTTACGTCAACGATTCCCGCATCCTGCAGGTGGTGGCGCAGATGTGGGAACGCATCGGTGTCAAGACGCAGGTCGATGCCACGCCGCTGGCGACGCTGATCGGCAGGCTGAACCGCTTCGATGCCTCGGTTTATATGCTGGGCTGGAGCAACAGCACGGGCGAGCCCTCCACCTCGCTGCGCGCGGTGATGGGCACGCGCAACCAGTCGGGCAGCATGGGCCTGTCCAATTACGGGCGCTATTCCAACCCGCGGATGGACACGATCGCGACGGAGGCGATGCGTACGCTGGATGATTCCGCGCGCGAGAAGCTGATGCAGGAAGCGATGAAGGTGGCGATGGACGATGTGGCGCTGATCCCGCTGCATACGCAGAAGAGCGTCTGGGCCACCCGCCGCGGGCTGGTCTATGAGCCGCGCGTGGATGAGGAGACGCTGGCTACGGAAGTGCGGCCGGCCCGCTAAGGCGGCCCTTCTATTCCAGGGCTGGATAAAGGTC
>JAQGHX010000114.1 GCA_028288745.1 Roseomonas sp.
GGCGGGCTGGAGGCCGCATCGCTGCTGCTGGCGGCGGCCCGGCGCCCGACCGCCATGATCTGCTGCAACGACGTGGTCGCCTTCGGGGCCATGCTGGGCCTGGAACGGCAGGGGGTCGTCATTGGCCGGGACATCGCCGTGACCGGGGTGGGCGACGTGCCCGAGGCCTCGACCAGCCGCCCGCCGCTCACCACCCTGGAGACCGGGCCGCGCCGGATCGGGCAGGAGGCGGCGCGGCTGCTGCTGCGCCGCATCGCCGACCCTGCGGCGACGCCGGAACAGGTCATCCTGCCGGCGCGGCTGGTGATCCGCGCATCCTGCGGCCCGCCCCCGGGCGTGGCCTGAACCGGGCGGCGTCCCGTTCCATGCGGTCCTGGATACCCGCTGCTTCCCACCGGGCGCGGCCAGTCTCCACTGAAAGGAATAGGTAAACGGCACGTCGTCCGGGCGGCGCGCCGCCATGATTCGGCCCGGGGCATCTATCACGCCCGGCGTCGATCGATAATATACAAGCGCCGCGAACGAAATTCATGGCGTTCCCTGCCTCAGAACCAGGCCTCCAGCATCGCCCGGCGTGGCTGCCACCAAGAACGATTCCGGAGCAACGTCCTCATGACTGCAATCACCAGCCTGCGCCGCCGCACCCTGTTCGGAATGGCCGGCGCCAGCCTGCCGCTCTTCTCCATCGGCGGGGCCCAGGCTGCCGGGACCATCCTGCGGCTGTCCAACAACGTGCCGATGTCGCACCCGCTGAACCAGCGGCTGAGCGAGGCGGCCACGCTGATCCGCGATGAAACGGCGGGCCAGGTCGAGCTGCGCATCTTCCCCTCCAACCAGCTTGGCGCCGATACCGACGTGCTGAGCCAGGTGCGCTCCGGCGCGGTGCAGATGATGACCATCTCCGGCCTCATCCTCTCGACCCTGGTGCCGGTGGCCGCGATCAACGGCGTCGGCTTCAGCTTCCCGGACTATCCCACGGTGTGGAAGGCGATGGACGGCGAGCTGGGCAGCTTCCTGCGCGCCGCGATCACCAAGGCCGGCCTGATCCCGATGGAAAAGATCTGGGACAACGGCTTCCGCCAGATCACCTCCGGGTCCCGGCCCATCGAAAGCCCGGCGGACCTGGCGAACTTCAAGATCCGCGTGCCGGTCAGCCCGCTCTGGACCTCGATGTTCAGCGCCTTCGGCGCGTCGCCCACCTCGATCAACTTCGCCGAGGTGTATTCCGCCCTGCAGACGCGCATCGTCGATGGGCAGGAGAACCCGCTGGCGGTGATCGAGACCGCCAAAATCTATGAAGTGCAGAAGCACTGCGCCATGACCAACCACATGTGGGACGGCTTCTGGCTCATCGCCAACCGCCGCGCCTTCTCCGCCGTGCCGGCGTCGCAGCGCCGGATCGTGGAGAATGCGCTGAACGCGGCCGCGATGCGCGAGCGCGAGGATATCGCCACCCTGAACCAGTCGCTGGAAGCGCAGTTGAAGGGCCACCGGTTGCAGTTCAACACGCCCGACCCGGCCGCCTTTCGCACCAAGCTGCAGCAGGCGGGTTTCTATGCCGAATGGAAGACGCGGTTTGGCCCGCAGGCCTGGGACCTGCTGGAAGCGGCCGTCGGCAAGCTGGCATGACCGAGGCCTTTTCCGGCGCGGCCGCACCGGACCAGGGCCACGGTGCCATGCGCGGCCTCCGTGCAGTGGCGCGCGTGGCGGGGCAGGCCGTGGGCGGCGTCGCGGCCTGCCTGGCCGCCATGCTGGTGGCCACCGAGATCGTGCTGCTGTTCTGCGGCGTCGTCGCCCGCTACGTCCTGCACCAGCCCATCATCTGGGCCGACGAACTGGCCGCGATCCTGTTCATGTGGCTGGCCATGCTGGGCGCTGTCGTGGCCTTCCAGCGTGGCGCCCATATGCGCATGACGGCGCTCTCCAGCCGCCTAGGCGCCACCGGGCAGGCCTGGATGGAGGTGCTGACCACGGCGGTGCCGCTCGCCTTTCTGCTGCTGCTGCTGCCCTCCGCCATCGAATACGCGCAGGAGGAAGCCTTCATCACCACCCCCGCGCTCGGCATCGCCAATTCCTGGCGCGCGGCGGCGCTGCCGGTGGGCATGGCGTTGATGGCGGCCCTGGCGGCGTCGCGCCTCGCCCAGTTCCCTTCCCCCCGGCATGTCCTGCTCGGGCTGGGCGGCACCGCGGCGGCCGTCGCGCTGCTGATGCTGGCGGCGCCGGTATTCCCGCCGCTCGGCAATATCAACCTGCTGATTTTCCTGGTGGGCGGCGTGGCGCTGGCGGTGCTCTCCGGCCTGCCCATCGCCTTCGCCTTCGCGGCCTGCACGCTGGCCTATCTTGGCCTCAGCACCGACATTCCCGTCCTGGTGATGGTGGGCCGGATGGAGGAGGGCATGTCGCACCTCATCCTGCTGGCCGTGCCGCTTTTCGTCTTCCTGGGCCTGCTGATCGAGATGACCGGCATGGCGCGGGCCATGGTGGCCTTCCTGGCCAGCCTGCTGGGCTCCGTGCGCGGCGGCCTGTCTTATGTGCTGATCGGCGCGATGTATGTCGTCTCCGGCATCTCGGGCTCCAAGGCGGCCGACATGGCGGCCATCGCGCCGGTGCTGTTCCCGGAGATGAAGGCCCGTGGCGCCAAGCCCGGCGACCTGGTGGCGCTGCTGTCGGCGACGGGCGCGCAGACGGAAACCATTCCGCCCAGCCTGGTGCTGATCACCATCGGCTCCGTCACGGGCGTTTCCATCGCGGCGCTGTTCGCGGGCGGCATCCTGCCGGCGGTGGTGCTGGGGCTGATGCTCTGCGCCGTGGTCCGGTACCGCTACAGGCATGAGGACGTGTCCCGGATCCGCCGCGCGCCCTGGGGCGAGATCGGCCGCGCCGGCATCATCGCCCTGCCCGCTTTGGCCCTGCCCTTCATCATCCGCGCCGCCGTGGTCGAGGGCGTCGCCACCACCACCGAGGTCTCGACCATCGGCATCGTCTATGCCGTGCTCATGGGCCTCCTGGTCTACCGGAAGTTCGACACGAAGCGCCTGCTGCCGATGCTGGTCGAGACCGCCAGCCTCTCCGGCGCCATCCTGCTGATCATCGGCACGGCGACGGCGATGGCATGGTCGCTGACGCAATCGGGCTTCTCTGACGACCTCGCGCGCTTCATGGCGGCGCTGCCGGGCGGGGCGGCGGGGTTCATGGCGGTATCCATCGTCGCCTTCGTCATCCTGGGCAGCGTGCTGGAAGGCATCCCGGCCATCGTGCTGTTCGCGCCGCTGCTGTTTCCCATCGCCCGGGAACTCGGCATCCACGACGTGCACTATGCCATGGTCACGATCCTGGCCATGGGGCTGGGCCTCTTCGCGCCGCCCTTTGGCGTCGGTTACTACACGGCCTGCGCGATCGGCCGCGTCAACCCGGATGAGGGCGTGCGCCAGATCTGGGGCTATCTGGCCGCGCTCTTTGTCGGGCTGGTGCTGGTCGCGGCCATACCCTGGATCTCGGTGGGCTTCCTGTAGAAGCCACGGCCTGGCGGTGGGGCGGCGCCAATCAGAGTGGCCCGCCACCACGGCCTGGAGCGCGACACCCGATGACGGATTGCACCCCCGATCAGGGAATGCATCGAACGACAAGACGGGCCCGGCCGCAGAGCCTGCACCCTGGCCGCAGGCAGGGGCGTGCAAGCGCCATGAGGTCGGGCCGGATGACGACGATCATCCGGCCCGACCCTTCGCCGGCCATTTCCTGTTCTCGCCCGGCCCGGATACCGGGGCCGGCGGCACCCGCGGCACGCCCTGCCGCACCGATATCCTGCCGCGCCGCCGCCCCGGATGGCGAGGAGGTCGTGCGCGACGGCGAGGTTCCCGATAAGATACCAGCCACGGCCCGGCGCCGCGGCACGTCTGCGCGCGTGCGCCACCCTGGCTCCTCTGTGCCAGGGCTCCATCCGCACCGGCCTGCCGGGCGGCTCACCCATGTTCGGGAGTGATATGATGCAAGTGACACGGCGCCTGCTTCTCGGTGCGTCCGGCGCCCTCGCGCTGCCTGGCCTGGTGCGCGCACAGGGCAGCGCCCCGATCCGCATCGGCGAGATCAACAGCTACACCACCCAGCCCGCCTTCACGCTGCCCTACCGCAACGCGATGCAACTGGCGGTCGAGGCCGTCAACGCGAAGGGCGGCGTGCTGGGCCGCCCGCTGGAACTGATCACGCGCGACGATGCCGGGCGGCCGCAGGACGCGGTCCGGCTGGCGGGGGAGCTGGTGAATGACCAGAAGGTGGATATCCTGGCCGGCGCCTATCTCTCGAATGTCGGCCTGGCTCTGTCCGAATATGCCGCGCAGAACAAGCGCATCTATGTTGGCGGCGAGCCGCTGACCGATTCCATCGTCTGGGAACGCGGCAACCGCTACACCTTCCGCCTGCGCCCCAGCACCTACATGCAGGCGGCGATCCTGGCGGAGGAAGCGGCCAGGCTGCCGGCGAAGCGCTGGGTCACCGTCTCGCCCAATTACGAGTTCGGGCAGTCGGGCGTGAAGTGGTTCAGGCAACTGCTGACGGCCCGGCGGCCGGACGTGACCTTCGTGGGCGAGCAATGGCCCGCCCTCGGCCGCGTCGATGCCGGCGCCACCGTGCAGGCGCTGGAGCAGATGAAGCCCGATGGCATCTTCAACGTGCTGTTCGGCACGGATCTGACCAATTTCGTCCGCCAGGGCAATACACGCGGGCTGTTCGAGAACCGCGCCGTCGTCTCCCTGCTGACGGGCGAGCCGGAATACCTGGACCCGCTGGGCGACGAGGCGCCGGAAGGCTGGATCGTCACCGGCTATCCGGGCGAGGCCATCGACACCCCCGCGCACAAGGCCTTCGCCAGCGCTTACCGGGGGAAGTTCAACGCCAAGCCGATGTGCGGCTCGCTGGTTGGCTACTCCCTTATCCTTTCCATCGCCGCCGGCATCGCCCGCGCGGAATCGGTGAACATGGAAAAGATGGTGGAAGGCTTCCGCGGCGTCGGCTTCGACACGCCCGCCGGCCCGGTCAGTTACCGCGCCATCGACCACCAGGGCACTCTGGGCGTCTATGTCGGCAGGACGGCGCTGAAGGATGGCGCGGGCATTATGGCCGACTGGCGCTACATCGATGGCAAGGACTTGCTGCCGGATGACGCGTTCGTCCGCAAGCTGCGCCCCGCCGACGCCTGACAGCCGATGGACTTCATCATCCCGCAATTGCTGACGGGGCTCGCCGGGGCCTCGTCGCTCTTCCTGGTCGCGGTCGGGCTGACCATCATCTTCGGCGTCACGCGGATCGTGAACTTCTCGCATGGCAGCCTGATGATGCTCGGCGCCTATATCGGCTGGAGCATCCTGACGCGGCTGCCGCGCGACCCGGAATGGTTCGTGCTCGGCATCGCCGCCACGGTGCTCTGCACGGCGGCGATCGGCGTGGTGCTGGAAGTGGTGGTGCTGCGCCGGGTCTACCGGGCACCGGAGCTCTTCCAGTTGCTCGCGACCTTCGGGGTGGTGCTGATCCTGCAGGATGTGACGCTGTGGATCTGGGGTCCGGTGGAACTGCCGCTGCCGCGCCCGCGCTGGCTGCGCGGCTTCGTCACCATCCTGGACAGCCGCTTCCCGGTCTACGACCTCGTGCTGATCGCGGTGGGGCCGGCGGTGCTCGGCATTCTCTGGCTGGTGATGAACCGCACCCGCTGGGGCACGCTGGTCCGCGCCGCGACCCTGGACCGCGAGATGGTGGCGGCGCTGGGCGTCGACCAGCGCCTGCTGTTCACCAGCGTCTTCGCCCTCGGCGCCGGGCTCGCGGGCCTGGGCGGGGCGTTGTCGCTGCCGAACGCTTCCGCCAACCTGCAGATCGACCTTTCCGTCATCACCGATGCCTTCGTCGTCGTGGTGGTGGGCGGCCTCGGCAGCCTGGCGGGGGCCTTCGTGGCCAGCCTGCTGATCGGTATCCTGCAGGCCTTCGGCATCGTGCTGGTGCCGCAATCCACGCTGGTGCTGGTCTTCCTCGTCATGGCCGTGGTGCTGGTCTTCCGCCCCAACGGCCTGATGGGCCGCCCGCAGGCGGAGGCCCGGGAAGCCACCCTCGCCGCCCCCGTGGTGCGCCCCGCCCCCCGCGTGCTGCGCATCCTGGGTGCCGTGGCGCTGCTGCTGGCGGTGGCCGCGCCCTTCCTGGCCGGCGATTATTACCTGACGGTGCTGACGGATGGCGCCGTGGCGCTGCTCTTCGCCACCAGCCTGCATTTCATGATGGGGCCGGGCGGCATGGCCAGCTTCGGCCACGCGGCCTGGTTCGGCATCGGCGCCTATGCGGCGGGGCTGATGTCGCAATGGCTGGGCGCGCCCATGCCGCTGGCGCTGCTGGCGGCACCCCTGGCGGCCGGCATCGTGGCGGCGCTGTTCGGCTGGTTCGTGGCGCGGCTCTCCGGCGTCTATCTCTCCATGCTGACACTCGCCTTCGCGCAGATCGTCTGGGCCGTGTCCTTCCAGTGGGTGGAGGTCACGGGCGGCGATAACGGGCTGCTCGGCCTCTGGCCGCCCGGCTGGGCACGCGACCCGGCGGTCTATTACTGGATCACGCTGGCGCTCTCGGTGGGGGTGGCGATGCTGCTGCGGCGGATGCTCTATTCCCCCTATGGCTACGCGCTGCGCGCGGCGCGGGATTCGGCGGTGCGGGCGCAATCCATCGGGCTGGACGTGCAGCGGCTGCGCATCGTGGCGCTGGTGGTGGCGGGCGCGGCGGCGGGCCTGTCCGGCGCGCTGTTCTCCTACGCCAAGGGCGGTGTCTTCCCGACCTATATCAGCATCCCGCATTCGGTCGAGGCGCTGCTGATGGTGCTGCTCGGCGGCCTGCAGACAGTGGCGGGGCCCATCGTCGGCGCGCTGGTCTATACCGGGCTCGCGGATATCCTGGTGCGCAGCACGGACCTCTGGCGGCTGGTGCTGGGCGCGGTGATCGTGCTGCTGGTGGTGGCCTTCCCCGAAGGCGTCGCCGGCGCCGCGCGCCGCCTGTGGCTGCGGGGCCGCGAGGCATGAGCGTGCTGGTCGTGCGGGGCCTGCACAAGTCCTTCGGCGGCGTCGAGGCGGTGGGCGATGTTTCCTTCGCAGTCGCCCCGGGCGAGATGCTGGCGCTGATCGGGCCGAACGGTGCCGGCAAGTCCACCTGCTTCAACATGGTGGGCGGGCAGTTGCCCCCCGATTCCGGCAGCGTGCGGCTGGATGGCAGGGAGATCACCGGCCTTAGCCCGCGCGCCATTTCCGGCCATGGCGTCGGGCGCACCTTCCAGATCACCGCCACCTTTGGCTCCATGACGGTGCGCGAGAACGTGCAGATGGCGCTGCTGGCGCATCACCGCGAGATCTGGCGCTTCTGGCGCCCGGCGGCGGCGCGGCATGTGGCGGCGGCGGAGGCGCTGCTGGCCCAGGTGGGGCTGGAAGCGCAGGCGGGGCGCGCGGCCGGCGTGCTGGCCTATGGCGACCTGAAGCGGCTGGAACTGGCCATCGCGCTCGGCAACGCCCCACGCCTGCTGCTGATGGACGAGCCCACCGCCGGCATGGCCCCCGCCGAGCGCGTGGCGCTGATGCAACTGACCCGCCGCATCGCCAGCGGGCGCGGCGTCGCCGTGCTGTTCACCGAGCATGACATGGACGTGGTCTTCGATGTCTCCGACCGCATCCTGGTCCTGAACCGCGGCAGGCTGATCGCCGAGGGCGACGGCGCCGCCATCCGCGCCAACCCAGCGGTGCGTGAGATCTATCTCGGCACCGGCGCCACCAGCGGGGGGCACTGAGATGCTCAGCGTCGAGGGGCTGAATACCCATTATGGCCGGGCGCATATCCTGCAGGGCATGGCGCTGGAGATCGGCGCCGGCGAGGTGATGGTGCTGCTGGGCCGCAACGGTGCCGGCAAGAGCACCACGATGAAATCCATCATCGGCCTGGTGCGGCCGACCAGCGGGCGCATCGCCTTCGCCGGGCGCGAGATCGCGGGGCAGGAGCCGCACCGCATCGCCCGCGCCGGGCTGGGTTATGTGCCGGAGGACCGGCGCGTCTTCGCGGACCTGTCGGTCATGGAGAACCTGGAGGTCGGCCGGCAGCCGCCGCGCGAGGGCCTGCGCCCCTGGACGCCCGGGCGGCTGTTCGAGCTGTTTCCCAACCTTGGCCAGATGCGCGGCCGCCCCGGCGGGCGGATGAGCGGCGGCGAGCAGCAGATGCTGACCATCGCCCGCACGCTGATGGGCAACCCGCGCCTGATCCTGCTGGACGAACCCAGCGAGGGCCTGGCCCCCGTGATCGTGGAGCAGATGGCCAGGACGATTTTGGCCCTGAAGCAGGAGGGGCTGACCGTGCTGCTGGCCGAGCAGAACCTGCATTTCGCCAGCGGCGTCGCCGACCGCGCGACGGTGGTGGAGAAGGGCCGCGTTGTCTGGGCCGGCACCATCGCGGCGCTGCGCGCGGATGAAGCCGCCCGCAGCCAGTACCTGGCCGTCTAGATGCCGCCCCGCCGTTGCGGCCGGCGGTGCCGACCGATATAGTCGAACGGGAATAGCGCACCGGAACGCACCACATGCGCCGCCGTCTTCTCCTGCGGGTTTCCGCCCTTTGCCTGGCGCTGGGCCTTTCGCTCCCCCCCGGCCCCGCGCGGGCGGCGGAAGCCCCCACCGTCTTCGCCGCCGCCAGCCTGACCGATGCGTTGAAGGCGCTGGGCGAACAGTGGCAGGCCAGGGGCCACCCCGCGCCGCGCTTCTCCTTCGCCGCCTCCTCGGTCCTGGCCCGCCAGATGGAACAGGGCGCGCCGGCCGATATCTTCGCCTCCGCCGACGAGCCCTGGATGGATTACGTGCAGCAGCGGCAACTGGTGGTGGACGACACGCGGGTCAGCTTTATCGCCAATACCCTGGTGCTGGTCGCGCCGGCCGACAGCCCGGCGCGGCCGCTGACGCTCACCCGCGACACCAACCTCGCTGGCCTGCTGGGCCCGGGCGGGCGCATCGCCACCGGCGACCCCTCCAACGTGCCGGCCGGCCGGTATGCCCAGGCGGCGCTGACCTGGATGGGCCAGTGGGGCAGCCTCTCCCCCCGCCTCGCCCGTGCCGACAATGTCCGCTCCGCCCTGCTGCTGGTGGAGCGGGGCGAGGCGCCGCTCGGCATCGTCTACGCGACCGACGCGGCGGCCTCCCCCGGCGTCAAGGTCATCGCGACCTTCCCGCCGGAGAGCCATCCGCCGGTCACCTACCCCTTCGCGCTCGCCCGCCGCGCCGCCGGCCATGCCGGGGCACGCGGCTTCCTCGCCTTCATCACGGGGTCAGAGGCGGCGGAGACCTACCGGCGCTTCGGTTTCATGATGCGCGGCCGGTAGAGCGGGCGCCGCCCCGCCCATGGCCTGGCTTGAAAGCGCGGCCTCCTGGCTGACGGCGGAGGAATGGCAGGCCGTCCGCCTGAGTCTGTCCGTCGCGCTGCGCTCCGTCGCCTTCGGCCTGCCCGTGGCGGTGCTGGCGGCCCTGCTGCTGGCGCGCGGGCGCTTCCCCGGCCGCGCGCTGCTCGACGCGCTGGTGCACCTGCCGCTGGTCATGCCGCCCGTGGTGGTGGGCTGGCTGCTGCTGGTCACCTTCGGCCTGCGCGGCCCGGTGGGGGGCCTGCTGAACGACTGGTTCGGCCTGCGGCTGGTCTTCACCACGGGGGGCGCCGCGCTCGCCACGGCGGTCATGTCCTTTCCCCTGATCGTGCGTGCCGTCCGGCTCAGCCTGGAGAGTGTCGACCCCGGGCTGGAGGAAGCGGCGCGCACCCTCGGCGCCGGGCCGCTGGACCGTTTCGTGACGGTGACGCTGCCGCTGATCGCGCCCGGCATCCTCTCCGGCGCCATCACCGCCTTCGCCGCCGGGCTCGGCGAATTCGGCGCGGTCATCACCTTCGTGTCCAACATTCCCGGCGAGACGCAGACCCTGCCCCTGGCCATCTACAGCGCCACCCAGACGCCCGGCGGCGAGGCGACGGCCGCGAAGCTTGCCGCCATCTCCCTGGCCCTGGCCATGGGCGGGCTGCTGCTGGCGGAGCTGGTGGCCCGCCACATGCACCGCCTGCTGGGCCGGGGTCCGCGCTGATGCTGCAGGTCGCGCTGCGGCACCGCTTCCCTGGGCAGGACGGGTTTTCGCTGGATGCCGCCTTCACCGCCCCTTCCTCCGGCGTCACCGCCATCTTCGGCCCTTCCGGCTGTGGCAAGACCACCATCCTGGCCGCCGTCGCGGGCCTGCTGCG
Source organism: Roseomonas sp. (assembly GCA_028288745.1). Classification (GTDB taxonomy): domain Bacteria; phylum Pseudomonadota; class Alphaproteobacteria; order Acetobacterales; family Acetobacteraceae; genus Pseudoroseomonas. Next base: position 10,264 of record JAQGHX010000114.1, read on the forward strand.
GCCGCAGGCGGGCCGGGTGGAACTGGGCGGCCGGGTGCTGTTCGACGACCGGGAGCGCATCGCCCTGCCCCCGGAGAAGCGGCGTTGCGGCATGGTCTTCCAGGAGGCGCGGCTGTTCCCGCATCTCTCGGTGGAGACCAACCTGCGCTACGGCCTGCGCCGCGCGCCGCGCGGGGCGGAAGGGCCGGATTTCGGGGGCGTGGTGGCGCTGCTGGGCATCGGGCACCTGCTGCACCGCCGCCCCGCGGGCCTTTCGGGTGGCGAGAAGCAGCGGGTGGCACTGGGCCGTGCCCTGCTCTCCCGCCCCGAACTACTGCTGATGGACGAGCCTTTGGCCGCGCTGGACACCGCCCGTAAGGCGGAGGTGCTGCCCTTCCTGGCGCGGGTGCGCGACACCCTGCGCATTCCCGTGCTGTATGTGACGCACGCGCTGGACGAGGTGGACCGGCTGGCCGACGCGCTGGTGTTGATGGAGGGCGGCCGGGTGCTGGCCAGCGGCGGGGTGGAGGCGCTGTCCGCCCGCACGGACCTGCCCATCCTGCTGGACCGGCGCGATGCCGGCGCCGTGCTGGCCTGTACCGTGCTGTCGCACGACCCCGGGCGCGGCCTCACCCATTTCGCCTTTCCCGGTGGCCAGCTTATCGCGCGGCTGGAGCGGGCCTCCATCGGCTCGGCCGCGCGGCTGCGTATCCGGGCGCGCGATGTCTCGGTCGCTACCGTGGAACCAAAGGGCCTGTCGGTGCAAAACGTGCTGCCGGCGGTGCTGGACAGTATCGAGCCCGGCCAGCCGCACGAGGCGCTGCTGCGGCTGCGGGTCGGCCCCAGCCTGCTGCTGGCCCGCGTCACGCGCGACACGGTCTCGCGCCTCGGGCTGACGCCGGGCATGCCGCTCTGGGCCCTGGTGAAGTCGGTGGCCTTCGGCCAGGCACCGGACAGCGCCGGGCCGGACCGCTGAGCGCCCCGCCATCGGCGGCTGGGCTGAAGGGCGGCGCGGTCTTGTTGCGGCCGGGCGCGGCGGGCAGCATGGCCGCCCACAAGGCTCTCGCGCCAGCCGGAGGAACGAAGCGGACATGCCCAAGGCGGCACTGACACTGAGGATCGATTTCGGCCCCCGGCGTCTCGGCCCCGGCAAGGTGGCCCTGCTGGAATGCATCGCGCGCGAGGGCTCCATCGCCGCCGCCGCGCGCAGCATGAAAATGTCCTATCGCCGGGCCTGGGAACTGGTCGAGGATATCAACACCACCTTCGGGGCGCCGGTCCTCTCCACCGCGACGGGCGGCAGCCGTGGCGGCGGGGCGAGGCTGACGCCGCTGGGCGCCGATGTGGTCGCGCTGTTCCGGGCGCTGGAGCGGGATGCCGCGCGGGCGGCCTCGCCGCACCTCCAGGCCCTGGCCGGGCGGCTGGCCAGCGCGCCTATCCCGGAATAACCCTGGCCGATGGCCGCCCGGGGCACCTGCCGGGCCGGCTTTGCCACCGGCCCACGCCCGCATAGTATGCGCCAAACCCGGAGGCCCGATCACCGTGAAGACACCCATCCGCATCGCCGTTCTCAAGTTTTCCCATGAGACGGTGACCTTCCTGGCCTCCGACACCACGACCGACGATTTCACCTATGAGGGCTCGCCCGCGCGCGGCGAGGCGCTGCTCGGTTCGGAGCCTGAATCGTATATCGGCGGGTTCGTGAAGGTGGCGCGGGAATTCGAGGGGGTCGAGCTGACCGGCATCGAATCCCCGCTCGATTCGAAGCGGGGCTCGGGCTCGGGCTGGATCACCGGGGAAACCTACGAGACCTTCGTCGGCCGGATGATCGCCGAGCTGAAGGCGCAGGGGCCGTTCGACGGCGTGTACCTGTCGCTGCACGGGGCCATGGGGGTGCGCGGCGTGCCCCGCCCCGAGGCCGAACTGGCGCGCCGCGTGCGCGAGGCCGTGGGACCGCGCGTCATCCTCGCCGCGACCTTCGACCCGCATGGCAACGAGGACGAGGAGTTCCTGCGCCATGCCGACATGGCCTTCACCGTGAAGTACTACCCGCATTACGACAGCTATCTGCAGGGCGAGCGGGCGGCCCGGACCATGATCCGCGCCATCCGTGGCGATTACGCGCCCACCCACGCCACCATCAAGGTTCCCATCATCTCGCCCACCGTGCTGCAATGGACGGGCGCCTCCCCCTGGATGGACCTGATCCAGCGCGCGCTGATCTGGGAAGCGCGGGCGCCGGATGTCTATGTCAACGTCTTCTTCGGCTTTCCGTGGTCGGACGTGCCGGATGCCGGGATGACCTTCCAGGTGGTGACCAACGGGCGGCGCGACCTGGCCGACACCATCGCGCGCGACATGGCCGGCACCGCCTGGCGGAACCGCGAGGCTCTGCTGCACGCGGCCAAAATTCACCGCATCCGCGACGGCGTCGCGCTGGCGAGGGCGGCGGTGGCCGAGGGCCGCGCGCCGGTGGTGCTGGCGGACCACAGCGACCGGTCCGGCGCCGCGACCTGGCTGCTGCGGGAGATCGTCGCGCAGGACTGCGCGGATACGCTGGTCGTCACCGTGATGGATGCCGGCGCCATCGCGGCCCTGCTGGCCCGGGGTATCAAACCCGGCCACGCGTTCGACATGGAGATCGGCGGCCTGGCCGACGAATCGGCCGGCCAGCCGGTGCGGGTCCAGGGGGTCGTGTCCGATGTCAGCGACGGCCTGCAGCCAGGGTCGGGACAGACCTGCGTCAGTGTCCGCTTTGGGCAGGGCAACGTGCTGGTGATCAGCCCGCATCTGGTGCAGGTCATGGAACCCGCGGCGCTCGGCGGCATCGGCCTGCGGGCCGGGGACTTCAAGATCATCGCGATCAAGTCCCGTGTGCATTTCCGGCGCGGCTTCGACGATACCGGCTTCGCGAAGACCATCCTGCTGGTCGAGCCGGAGGACCCCTTCCTCGGCACCGTGCGGATCGATGCCCTGCACTACGACAACCTGGACCTGCGGGATTTCTACCCGCACGGGCAACCGTCCTTCGGACCGGCGGAAGGCTAAGGCGCCGCGCCGCGATGCGGCATGGAAAGCGGGTGCTTCCAGCGGGCCCGCCCACGCAACAAACGCGGGCGGCCATCGTTGTGCCCTCAGGGCGCCCTTCGGGGCCGTTTTTCGTGCCTGCGCGGCGGCTGCCCCCCGGCGCCGGGCAGCGGGACTGAAAGGCAACGCCATAATTTGCTCCATTTTTACCGTCAGGACTGCACGGCGGCGGGCAGGCGGGCTTCCTCGATTCACCGCGGCCGGGGATTGCAAGCCGGCCCGCGCCATGCTGGGAAAGAACCTGCCGCCGGGACCCTGACCGTCACGCCGCGACCCATGCCTGCCACCAGTTTCGCCGACCCAAGCGCCACCACAGCCGGAGACCAGACATGAACGAGATCACGCCCCCGAGCTCCTCTCAGAAAGCGCCGCCGAAGCTGCGGCCGGGCGTTGTCACGGGCGCGGACTACCTGGCCCTGCTGGAAGCCTGCCGCGATGGCGGCTACGCGCTGCCGGCGGTGAACGTGGTCGGCACCAGCAGCATCAACGCGGTGCTGGAAGCGGCGGCGAAGAACAAGTCCGACGTGATCATCCAGCTCTCGAACGGCGGCGCCCGCTTCTTCGCCGGCGAAGGCTGCCCGGACGCGGCCCAAGCCCGCGTGCTCGGCGCCGTTTCCGCGGCGCAGCACGTGCACACCGTCGCGGCCGCCTATGGCATCTGCGTCGTGCTGCATACCGACCACGCCGACCGTTCGCTGCTGCCCTGGGTCAACGGCATGATCGACCATGGCGAGGCTTATGCGCAGCGCACCGGCCACCCGCTCTTCTCCTCCCACATGATCGACCTCTCGGCCGAGCCGCTGGAAACGAATATCGAGGAATGCGCCCGCGTGCTGAAGCGCATGGCCAAGCTCGGCATGAGCCTGGAGATCGAGCTGGGCGTCACCGGCGGCGAGGAGGACGGCATCGGCCATGATGTCGAGGACGCGGCCGACAACGCGCATCTCTATACCCAGCCGGAAGACGTACTGCGCGCCTGGGAAGTGCTGTCGCCGATCGGCCATGTGACCGTCGCCGCGTCCTTCGGCAATGTCCACGGCGTCTATGCGCCCGGCAACGTCAAGCTGCGGCCGGAAATCCTGCGCGCCTCGCAGCAGGCGGTGTCCGCCCGCATGGGCGGCGGCGCCAAGCCGCTGAGCCTGGTGTTCCACGGCGGTTCCGGCTCCGAGAAGGACAAGATCAGCGAAGCGGTGTCGTATGGCGTGTTCAAGATGAACATCGATACCGACACGCAGTTCGCCTTTTCGGAGCCGGTGGGCGCCTATGTGCAGGCCAACCCGACCGCCTTCACCCATCAGAT
>JAQGHX010000142.1 GCA_028288745.1 Roseomonas sp.
ATCAAGGCGCGCTGGGTGTGCGAGCAGGCACACCAGCAGCTCAAGCAGGAACTCGGCCTTGGACATTTCGAGGGACGGTCCTGGACTGGCCTGCACCGGCACGCGCTGATGAGCTGCATCGCAGGCGCTTACCTGCGGCATCGCCGCCTCGCCGCGCACCGCCGGACGAGGCGGGAGGGGATGCGGACCCCGATGCCGGGCCCGCCACCTTCGCCGAGCCTGCCCGCCGTGCGTCGCGCCATCCTCGACCGGCTGTTCGCGCATCTCATCGCACCGATCCGATGTCCGCACTGCCGACGCAGGTTTCTGCCGCCTCGATCTAAAGTGCCCGGGTAGTGCTAGAGAATTCGATTCTATAAAATGCAAGACTCAGACGTGCCTGCCCTACCCGCACACGGAAAGAGGGCGGTGCCACCGCACCGCCCTCCCCGTCGCCGCCGGCCGGTTCTCCCCGGCCAGCCGCCGCCTCACAGCCCGGCGATGCCCTTTCCGCGCAGGCTCGACAGGATCCAGCCCCGGTCGAAGCGCTGGGCGTCAATGGCCTCCATCATGACGTGCTCTTTCTCGGAATGCGCCTCGGCGGCGGCCACCACGCTCGCGGCATCCGCCCGGGGCACCACGATCACGCCATCCTCGTCGGCCGCGATCAGGTCGCCCGCCGCCACGACCAGCCCGCCGCAGCAGATGGGGTAGCCGATCTCGCCCGGCCCGTCCTTGTAAGGGCCCGCCGGCGTCGCCCCGCGCGCCCAGACGCCGAGCGGCAGTTGCGCCAGCCCCGTCACGTCGCGGATGGCGCCGTCGATGATGATGGCCGCGATGCCACGGCTCGCCGCGTAACGCCCCATGATGTCGCCCATGATGGCGGTGCCGAGGTCGCCGCCGGCATCGCACACCACCACGTCGCCGGGCTGGGCCATGTCCAGCGCCTGATGCAGCATCAGGTTGTCGCCCGCCCGCGCCCTGACCGTGAACGCGGGGCCCGCCAGGCTCCTGCGCCCGCCATAGGCCACGAAGCCGCCGCGCATGGCCTGCATGCGGTTGACGACATCGCCGATATTGGCGGCGGGCACCGCGGCCGCGCGCTGCGCCAGCGCGGCATCGACACGCTCGAAATCAGCCTTGATCCGGAAGCCGACAGTCATTGGCATCACTCTCCTTGGGTTCAGCTCAGTCCATGGTGATGCGCGCGTCGCGCACCACGCGGGTCCAGCGGAGGATCTCCGCCTTCAGGAATTCCGTGGCCTCGGCCCCCCCGGCATAGAATACCTCGGTGCCGAGCGCCGCATAGCGGGCGATCAGGTCAGGGTCCCGCAGCGCGGCGCGCGTCGCCTCGTCAATCCGCTCCAGGATGGCGGGCGGTGTGCCGGCCGGGGCGTAGAGCCCGTTCCAGGTGCCCATCTCGAAGCCCGGCAGCGTTTCCGCGACTGCCGGCAGGTCCGGCATCGAGGCCATGCGGCGCGGCGCCGTCACCGCCAGCGCCCGCACCCGTCCGTCCCGCACCAGCGGCAGGGAGGAGACGCTGGTATCGAACATCAGCTGGATTTCGCCGGCGACCAGCGCCGCCGCCGCCGGCGCGGTGCTGCGGAACGGCACGTGCAGCAGGTCCACGCCGGCCATGGTCTTGAACATCTCGGCGGCGAGGTGGGTGGAGGTGCCGTTGCCGCCGGACCCATAGGCCAGCCCGCCGGGCCTGGCCTTCGCCAGCGCGATCAGCTCCGCGACATTGGCGGCGGCGACAGCGGGATGCACGACCAGCAGGTTGTATCCGGTCGAGGTGCGCGCGATCGGCGCGAAATCCCGGACCGGGTCGTAGCTGAGCTTCGCGCCGTAGAGCGGCACGTTCATCGCATGGGTGCTGATGGTCCCCTGCAGCAGCGTGTAGCCGTCGGGCGCGGCATGGGCGGCGGCCTCGGTGCCGATGATGCCGGCGGCGCCGGCGCGGTTCTCCACCACCACCGGCTGCCCCAGCCCGGCCTGCAGGCGCTCGGCCAGCAGGCGGGTCAGCACGTCCGTCGCGCCGCCGGGCGCGAAGGCGACGATCAGGCGGATCGGTTTGCGCGGCCAGCCGGCTGGTTGCGCCCGGGCCGGCAGGGCGGGCGCGCCAAGGCCGAGGGCCAGCGCGGCGAAGCCGCGGCGGGAGGTGAGCATCGCCATTCTCCCCTATTCGCGCCAGGGCCGGCGCTGCCACAGGGCGCGCAGCTTGCGGTCGTCCTCCAGAAAGACGCGCTGCTGTTCCTCGCCGCTCATGATGCGCAGCGGCAGGGACAGGCGGTTGGCCTCCTGGTGCCAGGCGGGGTCGGCCAGCGCCTCGGCGAAGGCGGTGCGGAAGCGGTCGCGCAACTCGTCCGGCAGGCCGGGCGGGGCGATCACGCCGCGGGTGGAACCCGCCAGCATGTCGATGCCCTGCTCGCGGAAGGTGGGCACGTCCCGCGCCATCTCCAGCCGCTCCGGCCCGGCTTGGCCCAGCAGGCGCAGCGAGCCCTGGCGCACCTGCCCCACGCCCTCGCTGACATTGAGCGAGCCAGCGGCGAGGTCGCCCGCCAGCACGGCGGCGATGATGGGCGGCGTGCCGGAATACGGCACGTGGGAATATTGCGTCCCCGTCGCCTCCTGCAGGGCCAGGATGAGGAGGTGGTCGTCCGTGCCGATCCCGGCGCTGCCGATGGCCAACCGCCCGGGCTGCCTGCGGGCCTCCGCCACCAGGTCCGCCACGCCGCGATAGGGGGAATCCGCCCGCACGAAGAGCCCGCCCGGGTCTTCCACGACATTCGCGAGGTAGGTCAGGTCCTGCACGCGGTAGCGGACCTGCCGCTCGATCGGCAGAGTGATGAGGTTAGGCGTCTGCGCCACGCCGATGGTGTAGCCATCCGGCGCCGCCTGCGCGACGCTCTCGAAGGCCAGCTGGCCCGAGGCGTTCGGGCGGTTGATGACCACCATGGTGGCATTGCCCAGCCGTGGCGCCACGAAGGGAATGATGGCGCGGGCATAAGTGTCCATGCCGCCGCCGGCAGGGCCCGGACAGATGATCTGGATCGGCCGGTCGGGCCAGGCCGCGCGGGCCACACGGGGAATCGCGGCGACGGCCGCCCCCAGCATCGCTAGGCTTCTTCGCCGCAGCATTCTCGGTCTCCTCCGAACCTGCCCCTTTCCGGGGCTTCTGGCCATGCTAATTGGATTGATCCAAATGACAACACCAAAATTCATCAAGCGTTTAGAAGGCCGCTTGCCGGCCCACGCCCCGCTGAATTAGAACGATCTATAACCTGCCGTCCTGAAAGGCCGACCCACGCCCGCCTCCCGCCCCCGCATGACCCTGACCGATGTCGCCCGCCATGCCGGCGTGTCGCGTGCCACTGTCTCCCTCGTGCTGCGCGACAGCCCGCTGGTGGCGGCGGGGACGCGGGACCGGGTCCGTGCCGCCGTCGAGGCGGTGGGCTACCTCTACAACCGGGGCGCGGCGACGCTGCGCGGCAGCGGCACCAAAACCGTCGGCCTGCTGGTCACCGAGATCGACAACCCCTTCTTCGCGGAGCTGACCGCCGGAATCAGCGCGGCCCTGGACGCGGCGGGGTACATCGCCTTCCTCACCACCACCGCCGAATCCGTGGGCCGGCAGGAGCGCATCCTGCAGCGCCTGCGCGAGCACCGGGTCGATGGCTGCATCCTCTGCCCGGCGCTGGAGACCGGGGCGGACAGCATCGAGCGCCTCGCGGGCCAGGGGATGCCGCTGGTGCAGGTGATGCGGCAGGTGAAGGGCAGTCGGGGGGATTTCGCCGGACCCGCCAATCAACTGGGCCTGGACCACCTGACGGAGCATCTCATCGGCCTCGGCCACCGGCATTTCGCCTTCGCCGGCGCGGCGGTGCTGCATTCCGGCATCCGGCAGCGGCTGGACGGCGT
>JAQGHX010000139.1 GCA_028288745.1 Roseomonas sp.
TTCATCCCCGGCCGGCCGCCGGCCGCGAAGATGGAGCGGGCGACGAGATCGGCCCAGTTGTCGATATCGCCCTTCGTCTAGCCGACGACGACGGGCTTGCCCGTGGTGCCCGATGAGACATGGATGCGCGCGATTTTCTCCCGCGGCACCGCCAGCATGCCGAAGGGGTAGTTGTCGCGCAGGTCCGTCTTCACGGTGAAGGGGAATTTCGCGATGTCTTCCAGCTCATGGAAATCATTTTGGAAGATACCGGCCGCGCCAAAACTCCTGCGGTAATGCGGCACGTTCTCATAGGCGTGGCGCAGGGCCTGCGCCATGCGCCCCCGCTGGATCGCGCGAATCTCGTCCCGCGACGCCCGCTCCACCGCCGAGAAGACCGCCGGCGCGGATGGGTCCAGAACTGCCTCGCTCATTCTCGGTATCCTCCTTTTTTCTTTATTCGTCGCGGCCGTGGAAGCGGGGCGCCCGTTTTTCCAGGAAGGCCAGCACCCCCTCCGCATAGTCGGTGGAGCGGCCGGCCTCGCGTTGCAGGTCTCGTTCCAGGTCCAGCTGCTGGTCCAGCGTATGGCCCGCCGAGGCTTCCAGCGCCCGCTTGATGCGTGCCAGCCCGGCGGTGGACTGGTTGGCCAGGCGGCTGGTCAGGGCCTCGGCCTCCCCGTCCAGGCCGGCATCCTCGACCACCTTCCAGATCATGCCCCATTCCGCAGCGGTGGTGGCGGATAAGGGTTCGGCCGAGAACATCAGGGCCTTGGCCCGCGCCTCGCCGATCAGCCGCGGCAGCAGGAAGGTGCCGCCGCAATCCGGCACGAGCGCGATCTTGGAGAAGGACTGGATGAACTTCGCCGAACGCGCCGCCAGCACGATGTCGCAGGCGATGGCGATATTGGCACCCGCCCCCGCCGCCACGCCGTTCACGGCGCAGACCACGGGCTTCGGCATGGCGCGCAGGCGGCGGATCAGCGGATTATAGAAGCGCTCCAGCGTCTGGCCGAGATCGGGGGGGCCGCCCTGGCCGGGCCTGCGGTCGCCCAGATCCTGTCCGGCGCAGAAGCCGCGCCCTTCGCCGGTGAGCAGCACCGCGCGGCAATCCTGGCTCTCCGCCGCCTCGCCCAGCGCGGCATAGAGGGCGGTGTGCAACGCCTCGTTGAAGGCGTTCAGGCGCTCCGGCCGGTTCAGGACCAGCTTCCGCCATCCGTCGCGCTGTTCCACGCGCAAGACCTGTTCCATGTGGCATTTCCTCCTCGTTCTGGCGGAACATGGAAGGTCTCTTGCCGGGGCCGCAAGCCGGTGATGGATTATCATTTTTATTAACCGACCGGACGGTCAAATAATTTTCTGCGCCCGAAGCTGGGATTCCGGCAGGGTGCATGGAGACCGGGTGGCCCAAACCAGAGGCGCGCCATACCCTGCCCTCCGACGCCTGAGGGAGGAAGCAACAGATGAGCGAAACCAGGAATGCCGTGACGGTCAGCCGCGAGGGGGCGGTCGCGCTGGTGCGTATCGACTTCGCGCCGGTCAACGCCCTGTCCCGGCCGGTGCGGCAGGGGCTGCTGGATGCCGTGCGCGCGCTGGGCGCCGATGCCTCGGTCGTGGCGGTGGTGCTGCATGGCGGCCCGGGGCGTTTCATCGCCGGCGCCGACATCAAGGAAATGGACCTGCCGCCGGACGAGCCCATCCTGCCCGACGTGATCGCGGCGCTGGAAGCCCTGCCGCAGCCGGTTGTGGCCGCCATCGACGGCGTGGCGCTGGGCGGGGGCCTGGAGATCGCGATGGCTTGCGACCTGCGCGTGGCGGCGCCCGGGGCATCCGTGGGGCTGGTGGAAACGCGGCTGGGCATCCTGCCGGGCTCCGGCGGCACGCAGCGGTTGCCGCGCCTCGTGGGCACCGCCCGCGCCATCGAGCTGATCGGCGAGGGCAAGATCCTGAAGGCGCCGGAAGCCGTCCGCCTCGGTATCATCGACCACGTCGTGGAGGGCGACCTGCTGGCCGAGGCGGTGCGCCTGGCGCCGTCCGCCGCCAAGCGCCGCGTCTCCACCCTGCCCATCCCGCCCGGCGATGCAGCGGCCGAGGATGCCGCCGCCCAGGCCGCCCTGAAAAAAGCCAAGGGCGTGCCGGCCGTCGCCGCCGTGGTGGCGCTGCTGCGGGAGACCGCCACGATGGATTTCCGCGAGGGGCTGAAGCGGGAGCGCGCCGTGTTCCTGCCGCTCCGCGCCAGCGACGAAGCCGCCGCCCTGCGCCACCTGTTCCTGGCCGAGCGCGAGGCCGGCCGCGTGCCCGGCCTGCAAGGCGTCGCCCCCCGCAAGGTGGAGCGCGTCGCGGTAATCGGCGGCGGCACCATGGGCTCCGGCATCGCGGCCGCCGTGGCCGATGCCGGCCTGCCGGTGCATATCATCGAGCGCGATGCCCAGGCGGCCGCCGCCTGTGGCTCCCGGCTGGCCGATCTCTATGGCCGGCAGGTCACGAGCGGACGCCTGACCGATGCGGTGGCCGCCGAGCGCCTGGCGCGCATCACGCCGGCCCATGACTGGAACCTGCTGGCCGGCGCCGACCTGGTGATCGAGGCGGCCTTCGAGGAAATGTCGGTCAAGGAAGACATCTTCCGCCGGCTGGATGGCATCACCCGGCCGGGGACTATTCTGGCCACCAACACCTCCTACCTCGACCCCGATGCCATCGCGGCCTTCACCGCCCGGCCGCAGGACGTGCTGGGGCTGCATTTCTTCGCCCCCGCCAATATCATGAAGCTGCTGGAAGTGGTGCGCGGCGCGAAGACGGCGCCTGAGGTGCTGGCCACCGGCCTCGCCTTCGGCAAGAAGCTGGGCAAGTTGCCGATCGTCTCGGGCGTATGCGAGGGCTTCATCGGCAACCGCATCTATGCCGCCTACCGCCGCCATGCCGAATACCTGGTGGCCGATGGCGCCAGCCCGCGCGAGGTCGATGCGGCGCTGGAAGCCTATGGCTTCGCCATGGGTATCTTCGCCGTCAGCGACATGTCGGGCCTCGATATCGCCTGGGCCATGCGCAAACGCCGCGCCGCCACGCGCGACCCGGCCGAACGCTACGTCACCATCGCCGACCGGCTGTGCGAAGCCGGGCGCCTGGGCCGCAAGACCGGCGCCGGCTGGTACGACTACGCCAGTGGCAAGGCCGCGCCGCACCCGGCGACGGATGCCCTCATCGCCGCCGAACGCGAGGCCGCCGGCATCACCCCCCGCCGCTTCACGCAGGAAGAGATCCAGAACCGCCTTCTGGCCGTCATGGCCAATGAAGGCGCGAAAATCGTGGCGGAAGGCATCAGCCTGCGGCCCTCTGATGTCGATCTGGTCTTCACCAATGGCTACGGCTTCCCGCGCCTGAAGGGCGGGCCGCTCTTCGCCGCCGACCGGCGTGGGCTGGCCGCCGTGCTGGCGGAGGTGGAAGCCGCCGCGCATGCCGGCGGCGCGGGGTCCGAACCTGCGCCCCTGCTGCGCGAACTGGCCGCTGCCGGCAGCAGTTTCAAAGAATGGCAGCGCGGGCACAACACGCCCGGCTGACCCAACGCAGGATGGAAACACCACGGCGCTGACATTGCAGAGCTACGCCGAGAACCACTGGGTCGCGCCGAAGAGCGGCGCGGTGGTGATCGCCAGCGCCGTCGATGGACGCGTGGTCGCCACCGCCTCCAGCGAGGGCGTGGATTTCGGGGCCATGGTGCGCCATGCGCGCAAGTGGGTGGCCCGGCGCTGCGCGCGCTGACCTTCCACCAGCGCGCCGAGATGCTGAAGCGCATCGCCACGCACCTGACGGAACGCAAGGAAGCGCTCTACGAACTGTCCTACGACACCGGCTCGACCAGGCGCGATAGCTGGATCGACATTGATGGCGGCATTGGCACGCTGTTCGCCTATGCCTCGCGCGGCAAGCGCGACCTGCCCAGCGAACGCTTCGTGATGGATGGCGCGTTCGAGCCGCTGTCGAAGCACGGCACCTTCGTCGGCGCGCATATCTTGACGCCGCTGCATGGTGTCGCGGTGCATGTGAATGCCTACAACTTTCCCTGCTGGGGCATGCTGGAAAAGCTGGCGCCGACCGTCACGGAAGGCCCGCATCCCTTCAAGCGCGACTACGACACGTTGCGCATCGGCGACACGGTGGAAACCGGCTCTCGCACCATAACGCTTGACGATATCGAGTATTTCGAGAATTTCACCGGCGACACCTTCTACGCCCATATGGACGAGGAAGCCGCCAAGGCGAACCCGTTCTTCCCCCGGCCGCGTGGCATGGCTGCCTGATCCTGTCCTTCGCCGCCGGCCTGTTCGTGGACCCGGCCCCAGGCCCGCTGCTGGCGAATTACGGGCTGGAGCGGCTGCGGTTCCTGAAGCCGGTCTCGCCGGGGGCTTCGATCCGCGTGCGGCTGACGGTCAAGCAGAAGCGCGCCGCCCGCCTGCCGGATTACGGCGAGGTGCGCTGGGACGCCGAAGTGTTCAACCAGGGTGGCGAGACGGTGGCGCAGTACGACGTGCTGACCATGAGCGCGCGCCCCGCCGCCTGATGCGCGGGGCCGGCAGCCCTTTGGACTTGGCGGCCGGCGCCGGTTGGTGCCGCCCTACCCCACCCGGCAGGCTGATCTACCGGCCGGGACCGCGGGCTCCGCCCGATGGTTCAAACGAAGCCGAGTTCGCGGATGCGCGCGGCCACGCGGCCGCTCTCGTCCAGCGGCGCCGGGGCCGTGGGCATGTCCGTTCCGGTCAGCGGGCACGCCAGCCCGGCGGCGTAGAGGCTTTCGGCCAGGGCGGCGTGGCGCCCGCCCCCGGTGCCCGCCACCAGCACCGGCACCCCGGCGGCACAGGCCTCGGACAGCATCGACACGCTGTCCCCCGTCACCACGATGGCATCGGCCCAGGCCAGGAAGCCGGCATAGGGGTTGGGCCCGGCATCGCCCCAGCGATAGAGCCGGTGCGGCGTGCCGGCGAGCGAGGCGGCGATGGCGGCACTGGCCCCGGTGCCGGTGCGCCGGCTGGTGGTGGCCAGGATGGTGGCCTGCGGGAAGCGCCGGAGCAGCGCCGGCACCAGGCAGCGGGCGGTGGCCATGTCCAGCGCCTCGCCCCGCACCTGGCCGCCGACCAGCAGCGCCACGCGCGGCCCCGGCAGCGCGCCGAGCGGCGCCCATTCCACCCGCGCCTCCGCCAGCCGGGCCGGTGCCATGCGGTGGGTGGCACCCAGGATGGGCATCAGGTTGGGCGCCGGCCGCGGCGAGTCGTGCCGCCCCACCACCAGCAGGCCGAACCGCGCGGCGCCGAAGCCGGGGCGCATGCAATGAACGGTCCTCGCGCCCCGCCGGCCCAGCCACAGCGCCACCGGCGCCGCGCGGCGCCCGGCGGAAATGACCAGTCGCGGCCAGGGTGGGGCCATGCGCGCGCGCGCCCCGGGCGCCAGTCCCGCCAGGCTTGGCCAGGGCCAGGGCAGCGCCGCCAGCCGGCCCCATTCCAGCGGCACGGCGCGGAACGGCACCCCCAGCCGCTCGGCGATGCCCAGCGCCTGCGCCGCCGTGCCCGCGCGCGGGTCGGCCAGGACCCAGGTGGCGGCTTCCGTCATGCCTTCGCTTCCATCATGGACGTGCCGCGCCCCTGGCGTTACGAACCGCGCCAGAAGGAGAGTTCCCTGCCATGACCGCCACACATCTTTCCGATTGGGACCGCGACGCCGCGCTCACCACCGCCCGTATCCTGTTGGAGATCAAGGCGGTCAACTTCCGGCCGGAGGAGCCATACACCTTCACGAGCGGCTGGAAGAGCCCCGTCTACATTGATTGCCGAAAGATTATCTCCTTCCCCCGCGCCCGCAACAAGATCTGCGACCTCGCGGTGGAGAAGATCAACCGCCACATCGGCTTCGAGACGATCGAGGCCGTGACGGGCGGCGAGACCGCCGGCATTCCCTATGCCGCCTGGATCGCCGACCGCATGATGGCGCCGATGTCCTATGTACGGAAGAAGCCCAAGGGCTTCGGCCGCAACGCCCAGATCGAGGGCGACGTGCCCGAGGGCAAGCGCACCCTGCTGGTCGAGGACCTGACCACCGATGGCGCCAGCAAGATCCGCTTCGCCCAGGCGCTGCGCGACGCGGGGGCCATCTGCGACCACACCTTCGTGGTGTTCTTCTACGGCGTCTTCCCCGGCGGACAGGACAAGCTGAAGGCCATCAACCTGGAGCTGCTGCACCTCGCCACCTGGTGGGACGTGCTGGAGGTCTGCCGCGAGCGCCCCTATTTCTCCGAGGGCGCGCTGAAGGAAGTCCGCAAGTTCCTGGAGGACCCGGTGAGCTGGAGCCGCGAGCGCGGCGGCGTCGGCAGCCTGGAGGAGGCCGAGGCCTACAAGGCCAAGGCCGGCTGATCCTGCCGGCCTTGGCAGACGCGAAGGATGGAGCCGGGCATGCGGGCCGCGATTGTCACCGGGGCTTCGGGGGGGATCGGCGCCGCCATCGCCCGCCGGCTGGCGGGCATAGGGGTGGCGGCCGTGCTGGGCTACAGCGTGGATGAGGCGGCGGCCGTCGCCTTGCCGGCCTAGGGAGATCCAAGCTGGATCACCGGGGAGGTGCTGGCCGTGACCGGTGGCTACGGCCTGTGAACGACCCGCGGCCCGCGCAGGACCTGCCGCACCCCTCGTCCGACAGCCTGATGGAGATCCATCGCAGCGTCGCCGTGCCGCATGCCGCCACCTGGATACGCCGGCTGCTGGCCTTCGTCGGGCCCGGCTACATGGTGGCGGTAGGCTATATGGACCCGGGCAACTGGGCCACCGCCATCGCGGGCGGTTCGGCCTTCGGGTAAAAGCTGCTGGTCGTGGCGCTGCTCTCCTCGCTGATGGCCATGCTGTTGCAGGCCATCTGCGCCCGCATCGGCATCGCCACGGGGCGCGACCTGGCGCAGCTCTGCCGCGAGCGCTTTCCCCGCTGGGTGTCCTACCCACTCTGGCTGCTGGCCGAGGCCGCGATCTGCGCCACCGGCCTGGCGGAGGTCATCGGCACCGCCATCGCGCTGCAACTGCTGTTCGGCATCCCACTGCTGGAGGGCGTGGTGCTGACGGTGCTGGATACGCTGCTGATCCTGTGGCTGCAGCACAAGGGCGTCCGCTGGCTGGAAGCCTTCGTCATGGCGCTGATCGCGCTGATCGCCGGCTGCTTCATCGGGCAGGTCGCGATGGCCGACCCGGTCTGGGGCGAGGTCCTGAAGGGCTACCTGCCCTCCACCTCGGTCGTGACGGACAGCACGCAGCTCTACCTGGCCATGGGCATCCTGGGCGCCACGGTCATGCCGCATAACCTGTACCTGCACACCGCCATCGTCCAGTCCCGCGACAATGGCCAGGACGAGGCGGGCAAGCGCGAGGCCATCCGCTTCGCCGGCATCGACAGCACGGTGGCACTGGTCATCGCGCTGCTGATCAATTCCGCCATCCTGATCACGGCGGCCGCCGCCTTCCACGTCAATGGCCAGACCGAGGTGGCCGAGATCGGCCAGGCGCACGCGCTGCTGGCCCCCCTGCTGGGGGCGGCGGCGCCCATCCTCTTCGCGGTGGCGCTGCTGCCTGCGGGCTGAATTCCACCGTCACCGCCACCATCGCCGGGCAGGTGGTGATGGAGGGTTTCCTGCGCATCCGCCTGCCGCCCGCGCTGCGGCGGCTGATCACCCGGCTGATCGCCATCATCCCCGCCGTGCTGGTCACCTGGTACTATGGCGAGAGCGGCACGGCGCGGCTGCTGGTGCTCTCCCAGGTGGTGCTCTCGGTGCAACTGCCCTTCGCGGTTATTCCGCTAATGCTCTTCGCGGCGGACCGCAAGCGGCTGGGCGTGCTGGTGACGCCGGGCTGGCAGGTGGCGCTGGGCTGGGGCTCGGCGGGGCTGATCCTGGTGCTGAACCTGATGCTGCTGGCTGATGTCCTGACCGGCGCCTAGGGCGACACCCGACCGGGAAGCGTTGGCTTCGATCAAAGCGGTTCCAGAGGCTTGGTTCGTCTATTCGCCCGGCAGGAATGCCGCTGCACCGAAGCTCACGGCGGCCAGGAGGGTTAATCCCTTAAGTTCCACCGCGGCACTTCCAACCTTCCTTTCATACAGAATCGACCATCCCCGAGGTAATTGTCGCCCGGTTCGGAACTGCTCAGGCCCCTGAACGTTCTAGCTCCCCACCGCGATGAACGGTCTGCCATGACCTTTTCCAAGCTCCTGCTCGGTCGCAGGCTCGCAAACCGGGAAGGAGAAGAGCGCAAGATCGGCGCCTTCGAGGGCGTTCCGGCGATGGGGCTGGATGGCCTGGGCTCATCCTCTTACGGCCCGGAAGCAGCACTGGCGATCCTGGCAGTCACCGGGGCGGCAGGCCTGACAGCGCTCGGGCCGATCATGGCCGCTATCGTCGCTTTGCTCTTCATCCTGTACCTGTCCTATCGCCAAACCATCGCCGCCTACCCAAGCAACGGCGGCGCCTTCACGGTTGCCAGAGAAAATCTGGGTACCAACGCCAGCCTGGTTGCTGCGGCTGCCCTGATGATCGATTACGTTCTGAACGTCGCGGTCGGGATCTCGGCGGGGGTGGGTGCACTTACCTCGGCGCTACCGTCGCTGCACGGCTACACGCTTCCGCTGTGCCTCGGCATCCTGGCTCTCCTCACCCTGATCAACCTGCGCGGCACGCTGGATGCGGGCCGGGTTTTCGCGCTGCCCACCTACCTTTTTCTCGCCAGCTTTGCCGTTCTTCTGGGACTGGGATTGTTCCGGGTGTTGGGAGGCGAGGTCGAGCCAGTCATCGCGCCACCGCCACTGCGCCCTGCCAGCGAGCCGCTGGGTTGGTGGTTGATCCTGCACGCCTTTGCCAGCGGCTGCACTGCCATGACGGGCGTCGAGGCGGTCAGTAACGGCATGGGCGCCTTCCGGGACCCGGCCGTGAAGTATGGACGCCGCACCCTGGCGGTAATCTGCGCCTCCCTGGGACTGCTGCTGGCCGGCATTGCGACGCTTGCCACCACCTACGGCATCGGCGCCATGGATCAGACTGAGGAGGGCTATCAGAGCGTCCTGTCGCAGCTCGCCGCCGCCGTGGTCGGGCATGGCTGGCTCTACTACACCGCGATCGGCAGCCTGCTCTGCGTGCTCGCGCTGTCGGCCGACACGAGCTTCACAGGTTTTCCGCGACTGTGCCGCACCGTCGCCGAGGACGGCTTTCTGCCGCGCGCCTTCGCCGTTGCAGGGCGCCGCCTCGTCTTCTCCGTAGGCATCCTCTATTTGGCGGCCACGGCCGGACTGCTTTTGATCCTGTTCGGCGGCATCACCGAGCGGCTGATCCCGCTCTTCGCGATCGGCGCCTTCCTGACCTTCACGCTCAGCCAAGCTGGGATGGTGGTGCATTGGCGGCGCGAAGCCTCGCGGGAAGACGCGGAGCGGAGTTCCCATAAAACACGCTTGATCATCAACGCGACCGGTGCGGTGACCACGGGTATCGCGCTAACCATTATCCTGGTTGCGAAGTTCTCGGACGGGGCATGGATCACACTGATCGCCGTGCCGGTCACGATCGGGGCGCTGACGCTCGTTCGGCGCTACTACGACCGGATGGAAGCTCAGCAGCGGGCTGTCGGGCCGCTGAAGCTGGTGGAACGCAACCCGCCTGTGGTGATCGTCGCGACCGCGGGCCGTAGCCGCCTGTCCGACGAGGCTCTGCGCTTTGCTGTTGATCTGTCTCCTGACGTGATGGCCGTGCACCTGACCTCGTTGGAGGGAGAGAATGACCGTGACAAGGTCAATGCGCTGCGTGAGAGCTGGCGAAACGACGTCCAGGTTCCGGCGGAGGCGGCCGGCTTGCTGCCCCCGCGTTTGATGGTCCTTCCGGCTACCTATCGGCGCGTCGAGCAGCCAGTGCTGCAATTGATCGACGAGATGCGGCCCAAGATGCCCGGCCGCCGCGTGGCCATTCTGATCCCTGAACTGATCAAGCGGCATTGGTATCAGCATCTGCTCCACACCCACCGTGCCCGGAGGCTGCGGGCACGCCTGCTGTCACGGGGCGATCCCGACATCGTCGTCATCAGCATTCCCTGGGATCCGGAGCCTGAGGTGCAACGGAGGAGGAGGCGTAGGAATCGCCTGGGTCTGTGAGTGTCAATCCCGGCTCCACAGGCCCTCTCCTACGCCCGCGTGCCGCCCATGCGGCGGTTTCCGAAGGGATTTTCACCGTAGGTTGATGACTGGTCAGGAACCATCGCGGGACACCCGAAGCGTTCTCCCGCTGCCAGGGCGCACCCTCCTGGCAGCGCCCCCTGTCACCGCTTGTTCAGAAAGCTGCAACGCAGCCGTCGCATTGCTGTCCTAAGTCCCGCCCCGCCATGGCGGGGCTGCCTCCCGCCGCCGGCCCGGAGGAACCGCCTTTGACTGCCACCGACCACACCAAGCCCATCCTCGGCGCCGCCCTGACGCTCAGCGGCATCCGCATGCACCGGGACTGGCTGCTGGAGAAGCAGCGCGACCTGGAATTGCAGGATTTCCACAATGCCGCTGCGCTGGACGGCGACTGGCGCGCAATGGCGGGCGAGATCAGGAAGGTGCTGGACGGTCATACCGGCCGCCTCGGCATCCATGGCCCGTTCTGGGGCTTCAAGCTCGATTCGCACGACCCGGAGATCCGCGCCGTGGTGACCCGGCGGCTGCTGCAGGGCCTGGAGGCCTGCGCCTTCCTGGGCGCCAGCCAGATGGTGATCCATTCGCCCTATACCGCCTGGGACTACAACAACCTCGACAATAACCGGAACGGCCGCGAGGAACTGGTGGAGCGCGCCCACCTGACCCTGCGCGACGCCGTGGCGCGCGCGGCCGACACCGGAATCGTGCTGGTCATCGAGAATATCGAGGACCGCGACCCGCATGCCCGCGTCGCCCTGGCCGCCAGCTTCGGCAGCCCGGCGGTGCGGGTCTCGATCGACACGGGCCACGCGCATTACGCCCATGGCAGCCTGGGCGCCCCGCCCGTGGACTATTACGTCCATGCCGCCGGTGAAGCGCTGAACCATGTCCACCTGCAGGATGCCGATGGCTATGCCGACCGCCACTGGCACCCGGGCGAGGGCACGATCCGCTGGGAGCCGGTATTCTCCGCCCTCTCCCGCCTTGGCTCCAACCCCCGCCTGATCCTGGAGGTCAAGGATCAGGCGGGGCTGCGCAAGGGCGCCGCCTATCTGGAACAGCTCGGCCTCGCCGGGTAACCCTGCGGGCGTTTCCAGGGGACGGGACCGGGGCCGGGCTGCCCTGGCGCCGGCCGCCGGATGATGCCTGCCGGGGCCACCCCGCGGGCCCAGCCATGGCGGCCGGAGGCGAATTCCGGCCGCGCCTCGCTCCGGCCCCATCCTTCGCTCTACCGCGCCAGCGCCCCAGGCTGCATCATCGGCCCATGCGCCATGCCATCTCCGCCCTGCTCGCCTGCGCCATCGCGACCCCTGCCCTGGCCCAGCCGGCGCGGGACAGCCTGTCCATCGGGATCACGCAATACCCCGCGAACTTCCACCCCAATATCGAGAGCATGGCCGCCAAGGCCTATATCCTGGGCTTCGTGCTGCGGCCGGTCACCGCCTACGACCAGGACTGGAAGCTCACCTGCATGAGTTGCGACGTCCTGCCCAGCCTGGAGAACGGCCAGGCGAAGCTGGAGCGGACGCCTGACGGCAAGCCCGGCATCCGCATCACCTGGCGCCTGCGGGGGGGCGAGGCATGGGGCGACGGCACCCCCGTCACCGCCGAGGACATGCGCTTCGCCTGGGAGGCCGGCCGCGCCTTCGAGACCGGCTTCGGCCCGGCCGAGACCTATCGTTCGGCCTATGAATTCATCGTGGAGGATGCGCGCAGCTTCACGGTGCGCTTCGACAAGGTGACCTACGACTTCGCCGGTCTCGGCCAGTTCCAGCCGCTGCCCTCCCGCATCGAGCGTCCGATCTGGGAAGCCGACCGCGCCGGCTACCGCACCCGCAGCGCCTATGAGACGGCGACCACCAATCCCGCGCTCTACGATGGCCCCTACCGCATCGCGGCCATCCAGCCCGGCGCGAGCGTAACATTGGAGCGGAACGAGCACTGGGCTGGCCCGGCCCCCGCCTTCCGCCGCATCACCGTGCGCACGGTGGAGAACACGGCGGCCATGGAGGCCCAGTTGCTGGCCGGGCAGGTGGACATGGTGGCGGGCGAGCTGGGCCTGCCACTGGAGCAGGCGGCGGCGCTGGAGAAGCGCAGCGGCACCCGCTTCCAGTTCAACTACCGCCCCGGCCTGACCTACGAGCATATCGACCTGAACCTGCAGAACCCCATCCTGACCGACCGCCGGGTGCGGCAGGCGCTGCTGCTGGCGGCCGACCGGGCGCAGATCGTGGCGCGGCTCTATGACGGCCGGCAGCCGGTGGCGCTCGGCGGCATCCACCCGCTGGACCGGATGTACGACCCCGGCGTCCCGGCCTATCCTTTCGACCCCGCCCGCGCCGCCGCCCTGCTGGAGGAGGCCGGGTGGCGTCCCGGGCCGGATGGCATCCGCCGCAATGCCGCCGGCGAGAAGCTGGCCTTCGACCTGATGACCACCGCCGGCAACCGCGCGCGCGAGCAGGTACAGCAGATCCTGGCCGGCCAGTGGCGCGCGGTGGGCGCCGAGGCACGCATCCGCAACGAGCCCCCCCGCGTCTTCTTCGGCGAGACGGTCAGCCGCCGCCGCTTTACCGGCATGGCGATGTTCGCCTGGGTCAGCAGTCCGGAGAACGTGCCCCGCACCATCTTCCATTCCGACGAGGTCCCCACCGCTGCCCGCAACTGGTCCGGCCAGAACTACACCGGCTTCTCCGACCCGGAGGCCGACCGGCTGCTGGAGGCCCTGCCGGTGGAGCTGGATGCCGAAAAGCGGCGCCCGCTCTGGGCTGGGCTGCAACGGCTGCTGGCCACCGAACTGCCCGCCCTGCCGCTGTGGCACCGGGCGGACGCGCATATCTGGCCGCGCTGGCTGGAGGGCGTGCGCCCCACCGGCCACCAGAACTATTCCTCGCTCTGGGTCACGGAGTGGCGGGTGAAGTGATGGCCGCCACCCACAGGCCGCCGTCACGGGGCGGGGCGGCATGAGGCTGCTGCTGGCCAGGCTGCCGCAGATCGCCGTCACGCTGGTGCTGCTCTCGCTGGCCGCCTGGCTGGCGATCGGGCTGATGCCGGGTGACCCGGTCTCCCTCGCCATAATGGCCGACCCGCGCCTGACGCCGCAGGATATCGCCCGTATGCGCGCCCTGCACGGGCTGGACCAGCCGCTGATGCGGCGATACCTCGCCTGGGCCGCCGGCCTGCTGCGGGGCGAGTTCGGCTATTCCCGCCTTTTCGCGCAGCCCGCCACCGCCGTGCTCTGGCCGGCGCTGCGCTCCACGCTCGCGCTGGTCGGGCTGTCGGTGGCGATCGCCGCGGCACTCGGGCTGGCGCTCGGCGCCCTGGCGGCGCTGCGCCCCAAAGCCGCCGCGCTGGTGGATGCGGTGGCCCTGCTGGCGCAGGCGGTGCCGTCCTTCTGGCTGGGCATCCTGCTTATCATCCTGTTCGCCGTGCATCTGGGCTGGCTGCCGGCGGGCGGCACGCCGGAGGAAGGAGCCGCCCGCCTGCCCTTCCTGGTGCTGCCGGTCGCCACCATCGCCTTCGGCCAGATGGCCGCCTATGCCCGCCACGCCGCCGCCGCCCTGGCGGAAAGCCTGCGGCAACCCTGGGTGCGCAGCGCCAGGGCGCGCGGGGCGTCGGAAGGGCGGGTGCTGTGGCGCCATGCCCTGCCCAATGCCGGCGTGCCGCTGCTGACGCTGCTGGCGCTGGATGCCGGTTCCCTCGTCTCCGGCGCGCTGGTGACGGAAACGGTGTTCGCCCGACCCGGCATGGGCAAGCTGCTCTACGACGCCGTGATGGGCAACGACTACAACCTGGCCCTGCTGGCGCTGCTGCTGGTGGCGCTGGCGACGATGCTGGCGACGCTGGCGGCGGACCTCGCCCAGCGCTGGCTGGACCCCCGGCTGGGGGAGGCCTGATGCGGGCGCGCATCGGGCTGGCCATCCTGGCGGTGCTCGGCCTCGCCGCGCTGCTGGCGCCCTGGGCCCAGGGCTGGGTCGGCGCCGACCCTTTCACGCCGGATCTGTTCGCGCGGTACGACCCGCCCTCCGCCACGCATCCGCTGGGGGCCGATGAACTCGGGCGGGACATCCTGCTGCGGCTGCTGCACGGGGCGCGCGTCTCGCTGGCGGTGGGGCTGGCGGCGGCACTGGCGGCCAGCGCCCTCGGCACG
>JAQGHX010000203.1 GCA_028288745.1 Roseomonas sp.
GTCCCGCGGAGGTGCCCGGAAGGCCATCCCGGAGCATTCACCGGCCGTCCATGGCGCCCGCATCCTCCGCCGCATGGATTCGCCGCAGGTGGCCGGCGAAGCGCACCGCGTCGTCCAGCAGCGCGGCATCCTCCGGGATGGCCCCGGCGGCGTAGCGGAGGGCCAGGACGGATGCCTGTTCGTAGGATGCCCCCAGGGCCGTGCCCCCCAGCACCAGCGTGTCCACGCGGGCTGGCTCGGCGGCGATCCAGGGCGCCAGCGCCGCGCGGCCCCGGTCGCGCAGGCGGGCCATCTCGTCCGGCGGGCGGGGGCGGAAGCCGCCGGGGCCGTAGGTGGTGGAGCCATGCGCCAGGGACAGGTAGAGCCCGGCGCCCGAAGCCGCGAACAGGTAGACGCAGTACCACCCGTCCCGTGCCTTGGGGGAGCGCGCGCGGGAATGGAAGCGGACCCAGGGGGTGGCGGTCCTGGCGCCCAGCCCGTCGCGCCCCTCGATGCGCAGGTCCTCGCCATAGGGGCCCAGCGCGGCGGCCAGGGCGGCATGGGCGGGCAGCAGGGCGCCTGGCATGACCTGGCGGATCAGGCGGCCCCGGCGCTGCATCGCCGGGGTATTGTGCGGGGTATAGGCGGGTTGCAGCGCCAGGACGGCCTCGATGGCGTCCTTCAGCATGAGGGTCCGGTGGTCAATGGATCTCCTTGGACTGCCGCAGCGCCTCCTTCAGCCGCGCCACGGAGAAGTCGGGCGAGGCGCAGAGGTCGAGCACCACCTTCTCCCGCCGCGTGCAGAGGTCGATGGCGGCCAACAACTGCGTGACGGCTTCGGCGGGGATGACGACGGCGCCGTGCCGGTCGGCATGCACCACGTCATCGTGCTGGCAGGCCATGCCGTGGATGGAAATGTCCTGGTTATAGGCGACCAGATGCACATGGGCATGGCTCGGGTTGACCACGCCGCCGATGATCTGGAAGTCCGGCGCCAGCATGTCCAGGTCGCGGAAAGAGCCGTTGGTGACGCAGCCCTGCGCCCCCAGTGCCTTGTGCACGGCGGTATGCACCTCGCCCCAGAAGGCACCGACCCCGGGCGTGTCGTCCAGGTCCTGCAACACCACGATAGTCGGCATGGCGGCATCGGCCACGTATTCGTACCAGCCGGTGCGGATGGCATGGTCGACCTCGGCCGGGCGGCCGGAGGGGGCGGCGGCGCGCAGCGTGCCGGTGCGCGCCAGCCCGCAGATGGGGCGGAGCGTGACATCGGCCGCGACCATTGGCCGGATCGTGAAGCCATGGCCGCGCCGGTCCGGCACCACCAGTTCCAACGCGTTGCAGATGGTGGGCGTGTCCCAGGCCCGCAGGGCCTCGAGATCGGCGGCGGTGAAGGGGTGGGCGGTCATGGGCGGGTCCTCGTCCTGCCGGTCCCGGTTGATCCGGGCTTCGGCGGGATGGAGGATCGCGCCCCTGGCGCGGGCGGTCAAACGCCCGCGCTATGGCCGCTGCCCGGCCGGGCCGGCACGCCGGCCGGCTTTAGGCTGTGATCGCTTCGGGTGGAAGCAGCGCAAAGCGTGAATCATATGACAAACAATAAGCTAGGGCATGCGCCGCGAGTCCTTCGAGCGGAACCTGCTCTAGCGGCGCTGCTCGATCCGGCGGCGTTCCTGTTCCACCTGGCGGCGCTGGGCTTCCACCTCGCGCCGCTGCCGGTCCAGCTCGCGCGCCTGGCGGTCGCGGTCCTCCAGGCGGCGGCCACGATCGTCGCCGCGCCGGCGGTCGCTCTCCCAGCGGCGGCGCTCGTCCTCATCGCGGCGGCGCTCCTCCTCGCCCCGGCGGCGGTCTTCCTCGTCGCGCTGGCGGTCTTCCTCGTTGCGCTGGCGGGTGGCGTTGTTGTTCTGGTTGTTGT
This sequence comes from Roseomonas sp., assembly GCA_028288745.1. GTDB lineage: Bacteria > Pseudomonadota > Alphaproteobacteria > Acetobacterales > Acetobacteraceae > Pseudoroseomonas. Next base: position 1,892 of record JAQGHX010000203.1, read on the forward strand.
TGCCCAGGAAATTGTTCAGCAGTTCCTGCGGAAGCTGGGCGGAGGCGCTGGTCAGGCCGGCGAGAGTCATGGCTGCTGCCAGGGGCAGTAGGTGTCGGCGTCGCATGTGTATTTCCTTCCCGGTCGGAACGGTCGGTTCTTGTATGAAGGACGCCGGAAGGGGGCCTTGGGTTTCCAAATGGCGGCGCGGAGCGGCCATCGCTGCGGCCATGCTTTGATTCCCGGCCCGCTTGCCGTATCTCAGGCGCCTGAACGCGGTGGATGCTGCCGCCCTCTACGCTGCCCCCCTGCCGCCGGAACACCATGACCGACACCCCGCTCTCCCGTATCCGCAACTTCGCCATCATCGCCCATATCGACCACGGCAAATCCACGCTCGCCGACCGGCTGATCCAGGCCACCGGGACCATCGCCCTTCGCGACATGAAGGAGCAGATGCTCGACAGTATGGAACTGGAGAAGGAGCGGGGCATCACCATCAAGGCGGCTTCCGTGCGCCTGGAATACAAGGCGCAGGACGGGCTGGACTATGTCCTGAACCTGATGGACACCCCGGGCCACGTCGATTTCGCCTATGAAGTGTCCCGCTCGCTGGCCGCCTGCGAGGGGTCGCTGCTGGTCGTCGATGCCTCCCAGGGTGTCGAGGCGCAGACCCTGGCCAACGTGTACCAGGCGATCGAGGCCGGACACGAGATCGTGCCGGTGCTGAACAAGGTGGACCTGCCCGCGGCCGAGCCCGACCGGGTGAAGCAGCAGATCGAGGATGTGATCGGCCTGGATGCCGAGGACGCCGTGATGATCAGCGCCAAGACCGGCCTGAACATCGAGGGCGTGCTGGAAGCCCTGGTCACCCGCCTGCCGGCCCCCAAGGGCGACCCCGGCGCGCCGCTGAAGGCGCTGCTGGTGGATAGCTGGTACGACTCCTATCTCGGCGTCATCATCCTGATCCGGGTGAAGGACGGCACCATCCGCCGTGGCCAGAAGATCCGCTTCATGGCGCAAGGCACCACCCATGTGGTCGACAGCGTCGGCGTCTTCCGCCCCAAGATGGTGCCGGTCGATTACCTCGGCCCGGGCGAGATGGGGTATCTCAATGCCGCCATCAAAACCGTGGCCGATACCAATGTCGGCGACACCATCACCGACGACCGTACCCCGGCGGCCGAGCCGCTGGCCGGCTTCAAGCCCTCCATCCCCGTGGTGTGGTGCGGCCTGTACCCGGTCGATGCCGATGATTTCGAGAAGCTGCGCGACTCCCTCGGCAAGCTGCGGCTGAACGATTCCAGCTTCCATTTCGAGGCGGAAAGCTCAGCCGCTTTGGGCTTCGGCTTTCGCTGCGGCTTCCTCGGCCTGCTGCACCTGGAGATCATCCAGGAGCGCCTGTCGCGCGAGTTCGACCTGGACCTGATCGCGACGGCGCCCAGCGTTGTCTATAAGCTGGAGCTGAACAAGGGCGAGGAACTGGAGCTGCACAACCCGGCCGATATGCCGGACCCGACCTTCATCCAGAGCATCCAGGAGCCCTGGATCAAGGCAACCATCATGGTGCCGGACGAGCACCTGGGCAGTATCCTGACCCTCTGCACCGAGCGCCGGGGCCAGCAGGTGGAACTGACCTATGTCGGCAATCGCGCCATGGCCGTCTACCGGCTGCCGCTGAACGAGGTGGTCTTCGACTTCTACGACCGCCTGAAGTCGGTATCGCGCGGCTATGCCAGCTTTGACTACGCCATGGACGGCTATGCCGAGGGTGACCTCGTCAAGATCAGCATCATGGTGAACGCGGAGCCGGTGGACGCGCTGTCCTTCCTGGCGCATCGCAGCCAGGCCGAGCGCCGTGGCCGCAGCATCTGCGAGAAGCTGAAGGAGCTGATCCCGCGCCAGCTTTTCAAAATTCCGATCCAGGCGGCGATCGGCGGTCGGGTCATCGCGCGTGAGACCATCTCGGCGATGTCCAAGGACGTGACGGCCAAGTGCTACGGCGGTGACATCAGCCGCAAGCGCAAGCTGCTGGACAAGCAGAAGGAAGGCAAGAAACGGATGCGGCAGTTCGGCAAGGTCGAAATTCCGCAATCCGCCTTCATCGCCGCCCTGAAGATGGATAGCTGAAGGGCGGGCCGGCGAGGTGAGTTTCTTCACCGGCCTCACCTGGTACGAGGAAATCCTGTTGCTGGCGCTGATCTACTGGCAGATCAGCGTGCCGGCCTGCCTGCTGCTGGCGGGGGCCGGCTATGCGGGCCGCCGCCACTGGGCCGGGATGCTGGTAATGATGCTGGGCGGCGCGGGCGTGCTGGTCTTCGGGCTGACCGCCCTCGACACCGGCATCTGAGCCATCGGCCCGGTGGCCTGCCGACTTCTGGCGCCACCGGCATCTTCGCTATTGACGCCCCCCGTAACGTTCCGCCTGATGGACGGGATAACTCGTGTCCGGGAGGAATGTACCGTCATGATTCGTCGCAGCCTGATAGCGGCCCTTGTGGCGCCTGCGCTCACCGCCCTGTCCCTGGCGCCCTTCGCGGCGCCGGCCCGCGCCCAAGAAGCCTTCCCGAATCGCCCCATCACCATTGTCGTGCCTTTCGCGGCCGGCGGCCCCACCGACACCGTCACCCGCCTGGTCGCGGAAGTGATGGGCCGCGACCTGGGCCAGCCCGTGGTGGTCGAGAATGTCGGCGGCGCCGGCGGCACGCTGGGGGCGGCCCGCGTCGCCCAGGCGCGGCCGGACGGCTATTACCTGCTGCTGCACCATATCGGCATGGGCACCACCCCCAGCCTGTACCGCAAGCTCAGCTACGACGCGGTCGGCGGCTTCGCGCCGGTGGGCATGGTGACCGAGGTGCCGATGACCATCATCGGCCGCAAGAACCTGCCCGCCAACAACCTGGCCGAACTGGTGGCCCTGGTGCGGCGTGACCGCGAGAAGCTGAACTACGCCAATGCCGGCATTGGCGCCGCCAGCCACCTCTGCGGCCTGCTGTTCCAGACAGCGGTGGACGCGCCGATGACCACCGTGCCGTATCGCGGCACCGGCCCGGCCATGACCGACCTGATCGGCGGCACGGTGGACGTGATGTGCGACCAGACCACCAACACGACGGAGCAGATCCGCGCCGGCGCCGTGAAGGTCTTCGCCGTCACCACCCCGCAGCGCCTGGCCTCGCTGCCGGACGTGCCGACCACGGCGGAAGCCGGCCTGCCGGGAATGGAAGTGACCATCTGGCACGCGCTCTACGCCCCGAAGGGCACGCCGGCCGATGTGACCGACCGCCTGTCCCGCTCGTTGCAGACGGCATTGCGGGACGAGAAGCTAATCCAGCGCTTCGCCGATCTCGGGACCGCACCGGTGACGCAGGAACAGGCCACGCCGGCCGCGACGCTCGCCTTCTGGCAGGCCGACATCGCCAAGTGGCGCCCGGTCATCCAGGCCGCCGGCCAGTACGCCGACTGACTGTTCCACCGGCCGGCACTCTGCCGCCCAGGCGATATCGCCT
>JAQGHX010000216.1 GCA_028288745.1 Roseomonas sp.
TGGCGGAGGGGGTGGGATTCGAACCCACGGTACCCTTGCGAGTACAACGGTTTTCGAGACCGTCACAATCGACCACTCTGTCACCCCTCCGCGGGTGTACCCTGGTCGGTGGGTGGCGGCGGTATAGGCGGCGGCGGCGCGGGGCGCAACAGCCCGCGGGGCCGTAAAACGCAGGAATCCGGCCAGCGGCGTTGACTCCGGCGTGGCGCCAGCGTTATACGCCCCACCTCTCCGGCGGACCTCGTGTCGCCGGCGGCCGTTCTACGGCTGTAAGACCATCTTCTCTTTCCAGGCCAGTATCCGGCTGAAGCTTCAGGGCGACCCATGACCTACGCAGTGATCCGCACCGGCGGCAAGCAGTACCGCGTCACCCCGAACGCCGTGCTGACCGTGGAGAAGCTGGAGGCCGAGGCCGGCCAGACCATCACCTTCCAGGACGTGCTGGCGATCAGCGGCGAAGCGGGCCTGACGATCGGCGCCCCCACCGTGGCCGGCGCCACCGTCACCGCGACGGTGCTGGAGCAGAAGCGTGGCGAGAAGATCATCATCTTCAAGAAGCGCCGCCGGCAGAACAGCCGCCGCAAGAACGGCCACCGCCAGTACCTGACGGTGCTGCGCATCGCCGACATCGTCGCCGCCTAATCGGCTTTCGTAGGAGACACACCTCATGGCTCATAAAAAGGCAGGCGGTTCCTCCCGCAACGGCCGCGACTCCGCTGGCCGCCGCCTCGGCGTCAAGAAGTTCGGCGGCGAGCATGTGCTGGCTGGCAACATCATCGTCATGCAGCGTGGCACGAAGATGATCCCGGGCACCAACGTGCTGCTCGGCCGCACCCACTCCATCCATGCCGCCGTCGAGGGCCACGTGAAGTTCACGCGCCGCGCCGAAGGCCGCGTGCATGTCTCCGTGCTGCCGCTGCCGCAGGCCGCCGAGTAACAGCGCCTCCGCCACCCGACACGACTGACGCAACGGGGGCCGCGAGGCCCCCGTTTTGCGTTTCAGCGCGCGTGACCCCTTCCTCGCCCCCGGACCAGATACCAGACCATGAAGTTCCTCGACGAAGCCAAGATCTGGGTGAAGGCCGGCGACGGGGGCGATGGCATCATCGCCTTCCGGCGGGAGCGGTTCATCGAATACGGCGGCCCCGATGGCGGCAATGGCGGCAAGGGCGGCGACATCATCGTGGAGGCCGTCGAAGGCCTGAACACGCTGATCGACTTCCGCTACGCCCAGCATTTCAAGGCCCGCAAGGGCGGCAACGGCGCGGGCTCCGACCGCACCGGCGCCGGCAGCGACGATGTGGTGCTGAAGGTGCCCGTGGGCACCGTGGTCCTGGGTGAGGACAAGGAGACCGTGATGGCCGACCTCACCGAGGCCGGCCAGCGCGTCGTGATCTGCCGTGGCGGCGATGGCGGCCATGGCAACGCGCATTTCAAGACCTCGACCAACCGCTCCCCCCGCCGCGCCGACCCCGGCTACCCGGGCGAGGAGCGCTGGCTGTGGCTGCGCATGAAGCTGATCGCCGATGCCGGGCTGGTCGGCCTGCCCAATGCCGGCAAGTCCACCTTCCTGGCAGCGGCCTCCGCCGCGCGGCCCAAGATCGCCGACTACCCCTTCACCACGCTGCGCCCGCAGCTGGGCGTCGTGCGGCTGAACGCGACGGAGGAATTCGTCCTCGCCGACATTCCCGGCCTGATCGAGGGCGCGCATGAGGGCGCCGGGCTCGGCACCCGCTTCCTCGGCCATGTCGAGCGCTGCGCGGTGCTGCTGCACCTGATCGACGGCAGCCAGCCCGACCCGGTCGGCGCCTATGAGACGGTGCGGGCCGAGCTGGAAGGCTATGGCGGCGGATTGATCGACAAGCCCGAAATCGTGGCGCTGAACAAGACCGACGCCATGACCCCCCAGGCCCGCGCCAGCCGGGTGAAGGCGCTGGAACGCGCCACCGGCCGCCCCGTGCGGCTGATCAGCGGCGCCACGGGCGAGGGCGTGCCCGAGACGCTGCGGCTGCTGGCCGACACCGTCTACCGCCAGCGGGAAGCAGCGGCGGAGGCATGACCCCCTCCCTCGCCACCGCCCGCCGCATCGTGGTCAAGATCGGCTCCGCCCTGGTGGTGGATGCCGAGACAGCCACGCCGCGCGAGGCGTGGCTCGCCTCCGTCGCCGCCGACGTGGCGGCGCTGCGGGCGGGCGGCGCCGAGGTGGTGGTGGTCTCCTCCGGCGCCATTTCGCTGGCCCGGCGCGCGCTCGGACTGACCAGGCGCAAGCTGCGGCTCGAGGAGAAGCAGGCGGCGGCGGCGGTGGGGCAGATCCGGCTGGCCGGCGCCTGGCAGGCGGCGCTCGCCGGCCATGGCATGAACGCCGCGCAATTGCTGCTGACGCTGGAGGATAGCGAGGACCGCCGCCGCTACCTCAACGCCCGCGCGACGCTGGGCACGCTGCTGGACCTCGGCTGCGTCCCCGTCATCAACGAGAACGACACCGTGGCCACGGCGGAAATCCGCTTCGGCGACAATGACCGCCTCGCCGCCCGCGTGGCGGAAATGATCCAGGCCGACGTGCTGGTGCTGCTGTCCGATATCGACGGCCTCTACACCGCCGACCCCCGCCGGGACCCCGAAGCGAAGCACCTGCCGGTGATCCAGCGCCTGACCGACGAGATCATGGCCATGGGGGGCGAGCCGCCGCCCGGCTATTCCTCGGGCGGCATGCGCACCAAGCTGATCGCGGCCCGTATCGCGACCGGTGCCGGCACCGCCATGGCCATCGCCCTGGGCGAGAAGCAGCACCCTCTGGCGGCGCTGCGCGACGGCGCCCGCTGCACCTGGTTCCTGCCCGCGCCGGAGGGCCGCACCGCCCGCAAGCGCTGGATCGCCGGCTCGCTGGCGCCGCTGGGCGTCCTGCTGGTGGATCAGGGTGCCGTGGGGGCGCTGCGCCAGGGCCGCTCGCTGCTGCCGGCCGGCGTGCGCGGCATCGAGGGCCAGTTCCTGCGCGGCGACCCGGTGGCGGTGCGCGACGAAGACGGGCACGAACTGGCCCGTGGCCTGTCGGCCTACGATTCCGATGCCGCGCGGCAGATCGCCGGCCGCCGCTCGGACGAAATCGAAGCCATTCTGGGTTGGCGCGGGCGGGACGAGATCGTCCACCGCGACGACCTCGTGCTATTGTAGCACTTCGCGAACAGGAAGACCGGACGTGAACGCCAGCGCCGATACCGTCGCCCGTCAGCTCGACGAAGCCGCCCGCGCCGCCCGTGTGGCGGCGGGCCAGCTCGCGCGCGCCGGGCGGCCGGCGAAGGACCATGCCCTGGCGGTGGCGGCCGGCGCCCTGCGGGCCCGGACCGACGCGTTGCTGGCGGCCAATGCGGCCGACCTGGACAGCGCCCCCGGCCTCACCCCTGCCTTCCGCGACCGGCTGGTGCTGAACCCCGCGCGGATCGAGGCGATGGCGCGCGGGCTGGAGGAGGTCGCGGCGCTGCCCGACCCCGTCGGCCGCCTGCTGGCGGAATGGACCCGCCCCAACGGGCTGGTGATGCGCCGGGTGGCGCAGCCGCTGGGCGTCATCGGCATGATCTATGAGAGCCGCCCCAACGTCACCGCCGATGCGGCGGCGCTCTGCCTGAAGGCGGGCTCGGCCGTGCTGCTGCGCGGTGGCAGCGAGAGCGCGCGCTCCTCCGCCGCCATCCATGCCTGCATGGTGGAAGGCCTGCGCGAGGCCGGGCTGCCCGAGGCCGCCGTGCAGATCGCCCCCACCCAGGACCGCGCCTTCGTCGGCGCCATGCTGCGGGCGGCGGGGCTGATCGACCTGATCATCCCGCGCGGCGGCAAGGGGCTGGTGACGCGGGTGATGGAGGAAGCGCGGGTGCCCGTGCTGGCCCATGCCGAGGGCGTGAACCACACCTATGTTCATGCCGCCGCCGACCATGGCATGGCCCGCCGCCTGCTGGCGAACGCGAAGATGCGCCGCACCGGCGTCTGCGGCGCGACGGAAACGCTGCTGATCGATGCCGCCATCGCGCCCGGGCTGCTGCCGCTGCTGGTGGAGGACCTGGCCGCCCTCGGCTGCGCCTTCCGCGCCGACGAGCGCGCGCGCGCCCTGCTGCCCGCGCTGCCCGTCGCCACCGAGGCCGATTTCGCCACCGAATGGCTGGACGCCATCCTGTGCATCAAAGTGGTGGACGGAGTGGACAGCGCCTTGGCACATATCCGCCATTATGGCAGCGAGCATACCGAAGCGATCGTCACCGAGGACGCCGCGGCGGCCACGGCCTTTCTCAACGGGCTGGACGCGGCGGTGGGCCTGTGGAACGCCTCCACCCAGTTCTGCGACGGCGGCGAGTTCGGCTTCGGGGCGGAGATCGGCATCGCCACCGGGCGCCTGCAGGCGCGCGGGCCGGTGGGGCTGGAGCAGCTTTGCACCTATCGCTACCATGTGCTGGGCACCGGCCAGATCCGGCCCTGATCCTGGCGCCCGGCCCTTTGCGCCCACCCTTCGAGCCGGCCCGCTTCGGCGACCGGCGCGCGTCCCGAATCGGCCTGCTGGGCGGCAGCTTCAACCCGGCCCATGCGGGGCATCTGCACGTGGCCCGCATGGCCCTGCGCGCCCTGCGGCTGGACCAGGTCTGGCTGCTGGTCTCGCCTGGCAACCCGCTGAAGCCCAAGGCCGGCATGGCGCCGTTCGCGCAGCGCCTGGCCTCGGCGCGGGCCATTGCCCGCCCGCCGCGCATCCTGGCCACCGGGATCGAGGCGACGCTGGGCGAACGCTACAGCGCGCAAACGCTCGCCAAGCTGACGAAGCGCTTCCCACGGGCGCGCTTCGTGTGGATCGTCGGCGCCGACAACCTGTGGCAGTTGCCGCGCTGGCGCCGCTGGCGCCAACTGGTGGCGCAGACGCCGCTGGCGGTGCTGCCGCGCCCGGGCTGGACCCGTCGGGCCCTGGCCGGCATGGCGGCGCAGCGGCTGCGGCACCAGCGGCGCCACCCTGGCGCGCTGCTGGCGAAGACCCCCGGCTGGGCACTGGTGCCGGCGCGCGAGCACCCGGCCAGCGCCACCGCCATCCGGGCGACCAGACGAAGCCGAGCGGCAAGAAGCTGACCAGCCAGGGAATCCGTGCTGGCGGCCAGCCACCTTCCCGCGCCATACACCCGCTTAACCAGACACCGCCGCCAGAACAGAGCTAGAGAAAAACAGCATGGCCCGTACCCCCAAGACGCCCGAGGACAGCAAGCCGCGCCGCAAGCCGGCCGCTGCCCGCATTCCCGGCAAGGCCGCCACGCTGCGCACCGCGAAGCCGGCAGCCGCCGCCAAGGCCCCGGCCCGCAAGCCCGCCGCCCCGACACGCGACCCGGCGGCCGTGCCACGCGCTGCCCG